>QNVF01000026.1 GCA_004347965.1 Candidatus Nezhaarchaeota archaeon WYZ-LMO8 | reverse complement strand
TACGAGTCTGTGAATTTTAGATTCTATGAGTTGAAGTCCTCTTAATGAGAAGTAGTCTTTCGGATGCTCTTCTAAGTGTCGCCTTACTTTAGCAGCCCTCCTCATTAGGTTGGCAAGGTCCTCAGGAATTTGAGGAGCTAATCCTTTTTCAGCAAGTACTTTAGTTATTTTCTTGCCTATAAAGTCTCTCGCAAGAGCTATTCCATGCTGATCTCTTAGAAGTACTCCTATCATCGATGGTGGATAACCTTTCTTAGCATAGTCAACTATTAGAGAGACGACTTCCTCTTCAGATATCTTCAGCTTTGATGCAACATCGCTTGTTATGGGCCTGGTCGAATGGGACTTCCCTTTCTCTGCGCTTCTCCTCAATCTAACGCCACCTTTTCAGTTAATCTTATGTGGGTACACATAAATATTGCGTGTAATTAAACAAACTTCTATGAGCCTACGAATAGCTTATGTAACTAATAACCCGAATAAGGCACGTGAAAGTGTCTTCATATTGAGAGAAATGAATATAGAAGTTGAAGTTGTACAAGCTAAAATTCTTGAAATTCAGTCTGATGATATTTCGGAGGTAGCCAGGTTTAGAGCTAAAGAGGCTTATCGTCAATTAAGAAGACCAGTTATAGTAGAGGATGCTGGATTATTTATTGATGCTCTTAACGGCTTTCCAGGCCCTTACTCCTCATATGTTTTTAAGACCATAGGAATTAATGGAGTGCTGAGGCTAATGAAGGGGGTGAGAAGGAGGAGCGCTACCTTTAAATCGGTGGTAGCATTTCATGATGGGAAGAAGGTCCGCACATTTATTGGTTACGTGAAGGGTAGGATATCACTCGAACCTCGAGGGTACTCGTGGGGCTTCGATCCCATATTTGAGCCCGAAGGGTTGAAGGGGTTAACATATGCTCAATTACCTCTTGAGGTCAAAAATAAGGTATCTCATAGAAGAAAAGCACTGGAGAAATTGGCTCGCTACTTGATAGAGAAGGGTAAACATTTAAAAACATGAAAGGGTAATGCACTTTGACAAGAAAGGGGAGGTCTGATATTGACTCGAAAGCCCGTAGATGCCGGGTCACTTAAAGAGGGATCCTTCGTAGTAATAGACGAGGAGCCATGTAGAATAGTTGAAGTGGAGAGGTCAAAGCCTGGAAAGCATGGATCAGCTAAAGTCAGGATAACCGCTATAGGAATTTTCGATGGCGTTAAGAGAAGCATGGTTGTTCCGGTAGATCAGAAGGTCGAGGTACCCATAATTGAGAAGAAGGTATCTCAAGTGATATCGGTAACCTCAACGACCTTTCAATTAATGGACCTTTCAAGTTATGAGGTCTACGAAGTATCCAAAGAGACTGTAGAGCCTGAGATCATTAACAAAATAACTGTAGGTAGTGAGGTAGAGGTTTGGGAAATACTCGGTAAGAAGAAGATAATGCGCAGCCGGTGACTAGTGATTGTTTAACTAAATAAGTCAGGGTGATGAACATTAGAAATTCGTTGCATAGGCATAATCTCAAAACAGGACCCAAAAGAGGCTTTAGAAATAATAGAGGACGTTTTCTTTTACTTGAAAGCTAAGGGAGTGGAGGTACTTGTTGACCAAGAGATAGCTAGTTCCTCTACGCACCCCGATGTAAGGAGAGCTGCATCATCAGTTGAGATGTTGAAGAGTGCTGACGTAATTATGACGTTTGGAGGTGATGGAACAATACTGCAAGCAATAAAGAGACTCAAGCCGCCCCTCAGAATCTTAGGTGTGAATATGGGTCGCATGGGCTTCTTATGTGAGGTAGAACCTAAAGAGGTGAGCAAAGCCATAGATAAAGTGCTTTCAGGAGAGTATCAAATACAAAGAGCGAACTTATTGTCAGTAAAGATAGACGGTGCAGAAAAAGACTTAGCACTTAATGATGTTCTTGTCCTCGCCTCAGAGCAAGCCAAGATCCTAGATCTCGTAGTGAGAAGTGATGGAGTTGAGATCTTTAGTAATAGAGCTGATGGAGTTTTAGTGTCATCGACTATTGGTTGTACTGCTTACGTGCTTTCATTAGGTGGTCCCCTGGTGGACCCCTACGTTGAATGCATGATAACGGTAATACTTAATCCATTGATGTTAGGGGTAAGACCCTTCATTCTCCCGTCAAGTAGTGAAGTCGAGATTTTAATTCCCCCTCAAAGCTTAAGGGGAGCCGTTGTATTCTCTGATGGAATGTCCATTGGTAAAGTTGATCGAGGAGGTGCTGTGAAAGTAAGCAAGTCACCCTCTTATGTAGACTTCATTAGAATAAGAGACTATAGAGACTCTTTCTACAAGAAGTTTTACGAGGTACGTATTCGTGGAGGGAAAAAGTAGAGAGAACGTCGTTGTGGATGCAAACGTCTTATTGATGGATAATGTAGTGCAGTACTTGCAAAAATATCGATGCTTCACGATACCTGAGGTCATAGACGAGATCAAAACGATAAGACACAAAGTTTGCGTTGAAGTCTTACTAGATCTTAAGGTGCTAAACGTCATAAATCCTGATAGAAGTTTCATAGATAAAGTGCTTGAAATCGCAAGGAGAAGTGGTGATATATCGTCTCTTTCTAGGACAGACTTAAAGGTGCTAGCTCTAGCTCTTCAACTTCATGAACAAGGACTTGATCCCTTGCTCATGACTGATGATTACACTGTACAAAATTTAGCTTCACGCCTCAATTTAAGGTGGCGCAATGTGAAGATTGATGCCATAAAGAGGAGAATAAGGTGGCGTTATCTATGTACAGCATGCGGCGAGGAATACAGCAAGTACTTGGAAGAATGCCGCGTTTGCGGTCATAGGCTAAGGAGAGAGGTAGCGGGGTATGAAGAACTGTGATACCTCGTTACCAACCTTCAAGAGCCGCTATGTGCGTTTTAAGCATGGTCTACGGAGAAGCCGTTGATCGCGTGATAGAGGCACTCTCGTCGCCTGGCTCATGGTACACAGTTCGCGTGAATACTTTAAAGAGTTCAATCGATAAAGTTGAGAAGTACTTTAGATGTCTAGAATTTGAAGTTAAAGCAATTGCTGAGCTCGATGTCGTGTTAATTAAGGTCCTAGGACCGTTCGACGTGCCTGAGCTTAGTAAAAAGATCGTAGTTGACAAGCTGACAGCCGAATCGGTCATGATGGGAGCTAACGTCTACGCGCCGGGAGTAATTAACATGGAAGGCGTTCAGAAAGGTGACAACGTAACCGTTACGGACCCTAAAGGAAGGTCTGTAGCAATTGCGAGGGCTGTAATTGACTCAAAAGATTTGAAGTTCTTAAGAAAAGGGTTGGTTGCTGAAACCCTAGTTTCCATTTATAAGTTGCCATCTATAAGAAGCCTTGATCTATACTTAAAGGGGGAAATATTTCCTCAATCACTGCCATCCATTTTAGCCGTGAAAGCTCTTAATCCGAGGAGCAACGAGCTCATAATTGATTTAACCGCATCTCCTGGTGGTAAGTTAACGTATGCCAGCCAACTTATGAACAACAGGGGATTGATTATAGGGATAGATCGTTCACCAAATAAGGTGGAAACATTAAATGAGAATGTTCAAAGGCTTGGAGTGAGGAACGCTAAGATCTTATGTCTAGATTCAAGGTATGCTGACCTGGAGCTGAAGGATCTCAAGGGCAAGGTCGATGCCGTAATGGTCGATCCTCCATGCTCTGCGCTAGGTATAAGGCCTAAGCTTTACGATGAGCTGACGGAGAAAACTATTAGGAATTTAAGTGAATATCAAAGGCAGTTCATAAGAGCTGGTTTTAACTTGCTTAAGAAAGGCGGTAGAATGCTATACTCTGTATGTACCGTCAGTATAGAGGAATGCGAGAACAATATTAATTATGCTATTGAAAAGCTCGGAATGCAACTACTCGAAGTTCCACGCCAAATAGGAGATATGGGTATAGTCACGTATTCGAAGTATGCAGATAAAGTTGTTAGATTTCATCCACATATTCATGACACTCCAGGCTTCTTCTACGCGGTCCTCGTGAAAGACTGTAGGTAATTACTCTACTTTCTCTTGTATAATACATGACCACGAACTCTATCTCGTATGAGCAAGACCCTGTGGTATGGAATGACCTTTTCATCGCCATTCAGGTCCCTAAACTTAAAACAGTCCTTAAGAACCTCGGTTATGCTAGC
Organism: Candidatus Nezhaarchaeota archaeon WYZ-LMO8; assembly: GCA_004347965.1. Lineage (GTDB taxonomy): Archaea > Thermoproteota > Methanomethylicia > Nezhaarchaeales > WYZ-LMO8 > WYZ-LMO8. The sequence continues at coordinate 13,053 of QNVF01000026.1, read as the reverse complement.
GGCAGGTATTACTTTGATATCGTTCGGCACGCCTCTATGTAGTATATGGACTTCAAAATCTTCAGGGTTCAACTTATTATGCCACCTTATCTTATTTAGCAGTTCTCTAATGCGCGATACCATGAGCTTTCACTTCAATCTTCCAGCTTCTTTTGCCGACTAGGTTCATAGCCTGCTGTCCACTTAAAATTACTACGTTGTCAATTAAGTCCAAGTCCTTTAAAACGTAATCTTTTAGCTTAGCTTCAAACTCCTTTACTTCCTTCGATCTCTTGAGATAGCTGAGAACCAGTACACCGCTATTAGATAATACTCGTAAGAGCGATTTAAGTGCTCTTAGAGGGTTACAGTTTTGTAAAACTGTTATGCTTAAAACTAAATCAAAGGATTTAGAGCGAAAGGGTAAGTACTCGATATCACCTAGCACGAAATCCATCTTTATTACCTTACCAAGCTTTTCTTTAGCTCTCTGGAGCATCCCCTTAGAGAAGTCAACGCCCACAATGAAGTTTCCTTTACCCTGAAGTTTCTTAGTGATTAATCCAGTTCCGCAACCGGCATCGAGCATCACATTAAATTTCGAGTTCCTAAGGAGGTTGAAAATGGATGTAAACTTCTTTTCTTGTTCGTAACCGTAAAGCCCATCATAGAACTCTGAGGTAAAGTCATATAAGCGGCGAATTCTAGCTTTCCTTGACCTCACAAGTTACTTTTTGTCAAACTTGAATATCATTTTTGCTCAAGTCAGTTAAGTATGACCAAGCATGATGAAGATGCTTACTTAAGGTTAACGTGTCATTATAAGTTCGCTATGAAAAACACCTTAAGTCTCCTACTTCCTTAAAGATGCCAACTTCTCTTACGGAAGTCTTTTCTCAAGAGCTTAACCGATACTGAAATAATGGTTATTAAGAGTATCAGAGAAAGCTAGAAATCCAGCAGCTCTAGGCTTAGCAGCAATCTGCACTGGCAATGTTCTCATTTAGTCGTTAACACCAGGCTTACTCCACTACTCCTCCTACACTTCATAATTCCACTAGCACTTATTTATGGAGAAGCAGCACAATCGATAGCTAGCATAATTAACCATGCTAATGTTAGATCGGCGTTTTGTGGAACAGCCAAAAGGATGTGTAGGGAACAAAAGGATGAGTTTAGGAACTGCAGAGTTTTTGAAGTTTCAAGGGATTTTGATTTACCATAAAGGAGGTAGGCTTTTTTGGTTGTCGGACAACGTTTACATTCTACATCATGGATTAAGCCGAGAGAACTTAATCGAAGATTAAGATCGTTATTCATTACTATTACCAACCTTTAATCCTCAACTTAGGTCACTCATCGACCCCTCATAGCAAACGTCACTGATGAGGTTGGAACAACGGCCTTTAACGCGCAAACATCATACCAAAGTCAATAATAAAAGAGAAAGATCCTCTCGGAAATAATCTAGCAGAAAATAACCACACTATTTTATTGCTTCTTGCTTCTCTACTGTAACAAATCTATTGCAATAGAGACTCTTAGTTGAAGAAAATGGTGGTAGCGGGGGGTGGATTTGAACCACCGATCTCGGGGTTATGAGCCCCGCGGGATAACCTGACTTCCCCACCCCGCTTTACGACCTAGATGGCGCACTCCGCCTTACGATTTGTTCTTAGAACCCAGATAGCGTACTAGATAAGGGTTCACAAAAACTTTTCTTCAAAAATTAAGATTACTTGAAGGCTATGTTTAAACGAACATAGGAAAACAACTAAGAGATTTCCTCAAGTGATCTCGTTAACCCCCATACTTCCAGTGGAAAACACTCTCAACCTACTTAGTAATTTTATTGATAGTGAAAAATCTTAAGAGAATAAGACTATGGAACTTCATCGATTTAGTAATAATGTATTATTATTACACCTCATCCTAAAGTTTTCTACTATTCCTCCACTGGAAGTGTAGGGGTCTAGGAGATTGATCTACCTCTACTTAATGAATCTTACTTTTCTACGTATTTCATAAAGGAGAAGAAATCTTTCGTAGAATTTTATTCTTATAACTTTTCGATAATTTTTAACAATTTCACATGAATTTTAACTTATCTGTTTTTAAATTATTTGTGAAAATTTCTTTTCTTTTCTTTATTTCTTATGAAAAGCGCAATTTTACAGAAAGAAGATTCTTCTACATTTTCGACATAAAGTGAATATCCTTTCAGACCAGGATGAAGCTTTCTTACGCTCCCCTATAGAATCCTTCTTTTTCTCATATAAAGATCTTACAACGATAAGCTTAAAAAACTGTGAATTGTGAAAATTAAGTTGTGAGCTGTAGAGTGTAGTTACTGTGATTATTATGGCTTACAACGACTTCAGGTTTACAGTGTCATTTCCAGATGGTTCTAAGATGATTATAATATTTCAGGGTAAGAACGTACCATGGAAGCGCATACAGATGGTTAAGGATCTAATAGATATAGTCTCATCAGCTGAGGCCTCAAATACTCAGAACGAAACACAAGAACAGACTCTCATGGAAAGGTTTAAGCAAGTTATAGAAGGGAACTTCAATGATGGTTCCTGGTTTAGTAGCAAAGACGTTCTAGATGCTTATAGAAGAACTTACAATGAAGATTTAAAGCCATCTACTGTCTCCACATACCTCTTAAGGCTCTACAATAATGGCATGTTAGAGAGACGTGGTGAAAGAAAGAATAGGGTGTACCGTCTTATCAAGAAAGTGGAGGTTAAAAGATTCTAATTTACGCGTAGAATTTAATACGAATCTTGCTGTCAGTCATTGGAAGCAATGAGCAGTCTAGTGAAAGCCATCATCCATGTTAGCGGAGTAGTTCAAGGAGTGGGGTTTAGACCATTCGTTTATCGCTTAGCTGTATCACTAGATCTCAAGGGTTACGTGGTTAATCTTGGAGATGCAGGAGTAGAGGTGGTGGTTGAGGGTAAGAGAAGTTCCATTGAACAATTTATCGAGAAGCTTAAGCTGGAGAAACCTGCTCCTGCACGCGTCGACAACATTTCAGTGGAATGGCTTGAATACACTGGTGAATTCGGGGCATTTCAGATACTGCCAAGTGATTCAAGAGTAAGGCAATGTGGCTCCTCAATCCCACCAGACATAGCAATATGTCATGATTGCATCAACGACATTATGGGTAAAGACCCTCGATGGTCAAACTATCCCTTTACTTGCTGTGCTGTCTGCGGACCTAGGTTCACGATGATTCTTGACATTCCTTACGATCGCGAACACACGAGCATGGCCAAATTTCCTCTATGTAAATTTTGTCAGAGGGATTATGAAGATCCAGCTAACAGGAGATATCATGCTGAGGGGATTTGCTGCAGATTATGTGGTCCTAAAAATGAGCTACTAGACCGCGATGGATTAAAAATTTCCTGTGAAGATCCCATTAAGGAAGCAGCTAAACTGATTAAAGAGGGCTTTATAGTCGCAGTGAAGGGTATAGGAGGTTTTCACATAGCATGCCTAGCCACTGACGATGATGTAGTCTTAAAACTAAGAGAGAGACGTAGAAGACCTCAACAGCCGTTCGCAGTTATGTCGCCATCAGTTGATCACGTAGAAAGCTTTGCCTATCTCAATCAAATCGAGAGAGACCTGCTTCTGTCCAAAGAACGCCCCATAGTTGTACTGAGAGCTAAGCCAAATAACCCCATATCCCCTTTGGTCTCTCCAGGCCTCGACAGCGTAGGGGTCATGTTACCTTACTCAGGCATACATTTGCTCTTATTAATGCACATCAATGAGCCAGCAATCATAATGACGAGTGCTAACTACCCTGGAGAGCCCATGGTGACGTCAACAGAAGATGCTTTAAAGAAACTCTCAATGATAGTTGACTACTACTTAACTCATAACAGAGAGATAGTGAATAGATGCGATGACTCAGTAATAAGGGTATCTCATGGAGTTCCAACCTTCTTACGTCGATCTAGAGGTTATGCGCCCCTGCCGATAATGATTCCGAAACTTCGCAATAAAGGTAAGTGTATAGTGGCATTTGGAGGCGACTTTAACGTCACCATCTCCCTCCTGAAAAACGATAATTGCTACGTAAGCCAGCACATAGGAGATCTTGACAATCCAGATTCATTGAACTTCCTAAAGCAAGCTTACAACTTCTTAAAGAAGGCCCTCAAAATAGGGAAGATAGACGCTATCGCATGCGATTTGAATCGTACTTTCCCTTCAACTCGATATGCTGAAGAACTTAGCAGCGAATTGGGCATACCCCTTATAAGGGTTCAACATCACCATGCACATGCTGCATCACTTGCAGCTGAGGGAGGACTTGGACTTGATGAAGAAGCAGTGTACATTACAATGGATGGAGTGGGGCTAGGTGATGATGGTACTGCGTGGGGTGGGGAAGTTCTATTGGCTACGTGTGAGGGATATGAGAGAGTGGGGCACATAAAGCCCTATCCCTTGCCTGGAGGAGATATATGCGCATACTATCCAATTAGGGCTTTAGCTGGTTTGCTCAGTCAAGTCATGAGCCTCAAGGAGCTCGAAAGCCTTCTACTTGAGAAATTTTCAAAAGCCTTTAAATATGGACCTCGTGAAGTGCCCGTGGTTATAAAGCAGCTAAGTTCAGGCTTTAACGTTATACATTCATCGAGTACGGGGCGGATCCTAGATTCTATATCAGCCATGCTGGGAGTATGCACTTACAGGTCTTATGAGGGTGAGCCAGCAATGAAGCTTGAAGCCCTTGCCCGTATGAGCAATCCATCTGCCAACATTGAGATCGAGATCCCCATAATCGATAGAGGTAGGACAAGTATAGTTGATGCTTCTCACATAACGTCACACTTAGTGTCACTTATGAAGAATACTCCGCCAAGCTTGATAGCTCGCATAGCACAAGTAGCTATAGCTAAGGGGCTTGCTGAGATAGCTTGTTCAAAAGCGCAGGAAGAGGGAATAAAAATCATAGGGATCTCAGGGGGTGCTGCTGTTAACGAAATAATGCTTGAAACGATTGAGAACGTAGCTTCAAAGTATAACTTAAAGCTACTAAGACATAGAGCCCTACCTCCAGGTGATGGAGGCCTCTCAGTAGGACAAGTAATCGTTGGCTACTGCCGTCTCAAGGCTTAAGTAGGAGGAAAGCAAGAAGAAAATGTATGAGCGAACCCAAGATAAGGGTCGTACCCGTAGAGATGCCTAAAGGATCAAACGTGATAATAGGTCAAGCACACTTCATAAAGACAGTTGAGGATTTGTATGAAGCATTAATAAACTCCTCTCCACACATAAAGTTTGGATTAGCTTTCAATGAGGCTTCGGGACCTAAACTTGTCAGGAAAGATGGCAACGACCCCGAACTCGTTGAGGTAGCCGTTAAAACAGCTCTCAGTATAGGAGCAGGACACGTTTTCGTGATCTTCATAAGGAATGCCTATCCAATAAATGTCTTAAACGCCATAAAAATGGTACCTGAAGTCTGCAGGATCTTCTGTGCAACTGCAAATCCGTTGCAAGTCGTTGTCGTAGAGACAGATCAGGGCAGAGGGGTCATAGGAGTTGTGGATGGCTACTCAGCCGTAGGAGTAGAAAACGAAGAAAAGGAGAAGGAGAGAAAAGAGTTCTTAAGAAAGATAGGGTACAAAAGGTGACGTCAACTGGTCAACGTTGAACCAGGCTACGTAAATCGGTTCAAGACTTACTGCCCCACATGCGGTAAGCATTACCTAAAAGTAAGCGAGATATGCTATGAGTTCCCAAACTTTGGTAATGTCTACCTTTTATCCATATTTTGCGAGCACTGTGGTTTCAAGCATACAGACGTAATGGAGATAAATCCACACCATGAGCCATCAAGGATAACAGTCAAAGTTGAGGAGCCAGATGACATAAGCCACATAGTCGTGCGTTCAAGCCATGCTACTGTGAGAATACCAGAATTAGGAGTGACAATAACACCAGGTCCTTACGCGCAAGGAGTAATAACTACTATAGAGGGCTTCCTTCATAGAGCTAAGGAAATAGTAGAGTTCTTGGCATCAAGTGAACTAAGTAATGAGCAAATGCAAAGGTGCTCGGAGATCCTCAATAAATTGGTTGCTGCTATAAACGGAAGACTGAAGTTCACTTTCATAATAGAAGATCCAAGTGGATTAAGTACTGTAGTACCTAAATATGGGCAGACCACAAAGATAATAAAGGAGCCTCTAATTATTGAGGGCTGAGCCATGCCGGGAAAGGTTAAGTCTAAATCTACAAGAACAAAAAGACCTCACAAGGGTAGAGGAAGGTCGGAGTTCGCTCCTATGGCTGGAGCTGGCCTAATACGTTTCTTCAAGGAGGAGGTTGAAGGCCTCTCCATACCCCCTTACATAGCGGTCATTGTGGCAGTAGCATTGGTAGTAGTAGTGCTACTGCTTCCAGCCTTCTTGCCGCTATGAATGTGACCGGTGCTTCTTCATGCACATAAGAGAGTTCCAAAATCACATAAAGGAGATGTACTGGCACAAAGACTCACGCCGCTCTCCCGAGGCTAACTTCATGTATCTTGTTGAGGAAATAGGTGAGTTGGGTAGTGCGATAATTAAGGGCGATAGAAAGCTAATAGAAGAAGAGCTAGCTGATGCTCTTGCCTGGCTGGTGTCAGTTGCAAACGCGCTTTCAGTGGACATAGAAGAGGTAGCGTTGAAGCGGTATGGGAAAAGCTGTCCAAAATGCGGAGAGAATCCTTGCCGGTGCTCGATTAAGTAGCTGTTATTTCCTCTTAAGTTTAGACCTAAGCTCTGAAAGAAGTATCTTCATGTCAGTTCTTAAGAGAACGTTACTTTCTCGCTCAATAAGTCTCTCCAGAATTCTCATAAAGTCTTGGATATCTGAGCTCTCTTTTAAAATGGTTTTAACTGTCTCTTCAATCTCTTTCCAACATGTTAAATATGGTTTACAGTCCATGAACGCCTCCATCACTAACTCTTCGTTCATCATGACCCCTCAAATCTTACTGTCACACCACATCCGCTCATGTTTTGAGTCAGAGATCGTATAATTACGCTTAAACTCAAGATTTAACATGATGCGAATGGGCATGTTGGACTAAGGTTCTACAATCTATAAGAGCCCCTCCTTAGCCATTAGCTCACCTATAAGTATTGAGTTGCCTGCAGCCCCTCTAACAACATTATTGCCAAGGACTACGTACTTCAACCACCCGTCCTTGCCGTACCTAAGCCTTCCAACAACTACACTCATACCCTTATACTCCTCCCTATCAAGTCTCGGCTGAGGCCTATCTTCTTCTCCCCTCACTATTATTGGTGATGGTGGGGCTAATGGTAGCTTAAGCTCTTGCGGAATCCCCTTAAAGTTTCTTAGAGAATCCTTGATTGTTTCTAGGTCTACTTGTCTCTTTAACTTAATGAATACGTTCTCAAGATGTCCATCAAGAACGCAAACCCTATTACATGATGCTGATATCAGTATGTCTGCATACTCCACTGAGCTCTCAGTCAATCTCCCAAGTATCTTTAAGCTTTCCGTTTGTATCTTTTCCTCTTCGTTAGCTATAAACGGTATAACGTTGTCTATTATAGCCATGGAGGTAACACCTGTGAAACCAGCTCCTGAAACTGCTTGCATTGTAGTTACGTGAACTGACTCAATACCTCCACAGTCCATGATGGGCTTTAAAGTCAACGTTAATATTATGGTGCTGCAATTAGGGTTTGTCACTATAAAACCTTTCCAGCCCCTCTTACTCCTCTGAACATAGATTAAGTTTACGTGGTCAGGATTTATCTCTGGTACCACTAGAGGAACATCATCGAATAACCGCATTGCACTAGCATTACTAATAACCTTGAATCCCTCTCTAGCGAACAAAGGTTCTAGCTCTCTTGCCACAGCCGATGGCAGAGCTGAGAATACTACGTCTACATTGTAGCCACAGCTTCTTAACGTGCTAGGGCTTGTTTCGAGAACCCTCAAATCTTTAACAACTTCGGGGAAGTCCGAATTCAATATCCATTTAGTAGCTTCACAGTACCTCTTACCACTGCTTTTACTCGAAGCTGTTAATGCTACGATCTCGAAGAATGGGTGGTCAGCTAACAACTTAATGAACCTCTGCCCAACAAGACCTGTTGCACCTAATAATGCCACCTTTAGCTTATCCACTTTCCTTCACCCCACGAATGCTTCATGTAATGCTCTAACAGCTTTGATAGCATCTTCTTGTCTCACGACGAGGGATATGTTGAGTTCTGAGGCCCCCTGTGCTATCATCCTAACATTAACCCCTTCCTTGGCCACAGTACTGAACACCTTAGCGGCAACTCCTGGTCGCCCCCTCATACCCGATCCCACTACCGCTATTACACATACATCACTTTCCCAGCTGACATCACAATTTCTAGGTAAAGTTTCTTTAAGCCTTTCCAGTATTGAGTTCAGTTTTTCTCCTGATACTACTATTGATATGTTGGTTTGTGATGAGCTTTGAGAGACCATTATTGCATTCGCTCCAACGTCATATAAGCTCTTGAAAACCTTAGAGATTATGAGTGGGGTCTCGTAAAGCTCTGCTCCACTAATCGTTATTATGGCGACTCTCGGTATCATGGTAACGGCTTTGACTACCTTATCGTTAGGAGCTTCGTAATGGACTATTGTGCCCGGGCTATCTGGATTAAAGAAGTTCTTTACTCTTAGAGGTATGCGTTTCTCAATGAGAGGTTTTAGAGCGAGAGGGTGTAGAACCTTTGCTCCAAAGTATGCAAGCTCGACAGTCTCGTCGTAAGACATCTTAGGTATAGGTCTCGCGTTAGGCACTATTTTTGGATCAGCCGTCATGATGCCTTCCACGTCCTTCCAAACCCATACCTCATCGAACTCTAAAGCAGCCCCTATAATTGTAGCTGAGTAATCGGATCCACCTCTACCTAATGTGGTTTCTACACCCTTTACTGTTTGCCCTATAAAACCTGTGACAACGGGGACGATACCTTGCTCTAGGAGGGGTATTAAATTTTTCTTCAACATCTCTTCGCACAACATCATTATTGGATTTGCTTGACCAAAGTTCTCGTCAGTTATTATGCCTGCCTGTCCACCTGTAAGGTACTCTGCCTTAATACCTCCAGACATCAGTGCCCCTGTTACGATTTTAGTCGCCATCTTCTCACCAAAGGCTAAAATCCTATCTCGAGTTCTCATAGAGGCTTCTTTGAGATAAGAGATTACCCTAAGCATAAAGTGAAGTTCGTAAAGTAAGCCTTCAATGTCTTGTATAATGTCTCTTCTTAGCTCTTCATCCTTAATGGCTCTCGCACATGCTTGCACATGCTTCTCCTTAATACTCGATAAGACTTCGTCTACTTTACTAAGATTTCCCGATAAAGCATCATTTATGAGATCGATGAGGGAATCGGTGACTCCAGCCATAGCAGATATAACTAACACTATCTTGTCATTTCGTTCCAAACGTCTTTGCACTACATCTACTATCCTTAAGATGTTGTCTCCAGAAGATGTGCACGTACCCCCAAATTTCATCACGATCTTCATGCTCTCACCATCACTTCTTAACCTTAAGGATATTTGAGATAATGTTCAGTGTTATGGATGCGAAGCCAAGAGGTCCTAGATCGTCTTCAACATCTATGTGCATTGGCACTCCAAGCTCCATCTCTTTAGCTGAAATTCCTGGCTCACTTCCGCCAAAGATTATTGTTATAGGACCTTTTTCGAGCTCAGAGATTATGTGCTCGGCATCAAACCTAGTTTTAGCATACTTCTTAGGCGTAATGAAAATCACTAAGAGTGGTTTAAAGACCTCAATCACGTCCTCTATCCCGCTAAGTACTACGAGGGCCCTGCCCTTCTTGAGGGCAAGCTTTTGTGCTTCTGGAAGCCCTGCTTGAGCTGCTGCACCGCTAGGCTTGCTTATAACGAGAGTCTTAAAGCCTAACCCGTAGCATATCTTAGCGAACTGCTTAACTATCTCGACGCTGAACACGTTGTGTAGTACTGGTATCACTTCATTCATCTTTAACCGTTTACTACTTCCTCAGGAACCCCTTAATAACCTAAGCGTCTCTCTAGCTATAGCTCTTGAAATAGGTGGAGGAACAGCCTCTCCAATCATGTTATATTGAGCATCAAACCCTCCCTTAAACACGAAGTTGTCTGGGAAGCCCATCAACCTTGCTTGCTCCCTCACAGTTAGAAGCCTATTCTCATAGGGATGTATGAACCTAGAGCTTCCAAGGACCGTTGGAGCTAATTTGTATGGATGAAGCCTAATCCAATTTGGTAGAACTTTTCTTCCAGCACCCTTATACAGCACTAACTCTTCACCCCACTTCAGTCTAGCTATCTTCTTAAGCTTCCTTGGAGGCAAGGGCTTTATCACGTGATTAGGTATATCACATACTTCTTCTGGGTTTGGAAGACCTGCTAAAGCTTCTTCAACAACGATAACCTTTCGTATCGGCTTGAGCCTGAACCTGTAATTCGATATGAAGACCCTCTTCCTATGGGATGGAGTTCCATGATTCTCAGCATAAAGTACGTTGAAGTAGATCTTACTATATCCCACAGCTCTAAGCTCGTGTTCAATCGCTTCTTTCAATGTTCCTTCAAGTATTGAAGGGACGTTCTCAATTATGAATAGTCTTGGTTTTAGATCACCTATGATTCTTATAGCGTGGAGGAAAAGCCTTCCCACTTCATCACCATAGAGTCTATCAAGCACGTTGACCTCTCTTCGAGGATTAGCACCCGTAAATGGCTCACAGGGAGGGCTTGCTATTACGACATCGGCGTCATCACTCATCACCTCTTTTATGTCGATAGAATGAATATCTCTTATATCTTCACATAAAACATCTACCTTAAGATTCTCGCTGTAAGTCTCCGCCACCGTCCAGTCCACATCAATTCCCAGCAGCACCTTAAATCCCTCCATGACAAAGCCGAGAGAGAAACCACCAGCCCCACAGAACAAGTCTAAGACTTTGTACATTAATCACCCCTCACCAGATCTTTAACCTCAAAACCCACACTCTTCAACTTCTCTACAATAAACCTTCTATGGCAAAACCTCCTGTCCCTCTCAAGACACATCAAACATACCCTCTTATCACGTGCAATTATCGAAAGGATTTCTAACCCCCTCTTAAAGCCCTCCTCCTTCGTGTAGCCCTCATAACCTCCCCTCCTAAATCCCCCAAGTTTATCTCCAAGCCATACATATTCTAAACCATTCTTCTCAAGCTCTCTTTTCAGCTCATCACGACTAAAACCTTTGATTCTAGATCTAGGAAAGGCCCTCACGTCAACAACCACTTCAATGTTCTTAGCCTTTAAAAAACTCAAGAAATTTCCAATGCACTTAAAGGCTCCATATCCAACGTCATATACTATCAGAAACTCTTCACCTCAAGACACTTATCGTACAAGGAGCACTATAAGCTTGATTGACCGATAGGTCCCTGTTAGAAGACTAGTAGCTAAGTAAACACATCGTAGTATGTTAGAGAATGAAAGGTGGAATTACGATGCTAAGTTCATCAATTATAACATCAAGAAGAAGCTGTCGTACTAATGCTTATGCTTAAGACAATTAGGCGTGTTTTCTTATGCTATCTCCTAAAGCCACGTACAGGAGAATCCAAGCTACAAACCCAACTACGGATATGAAAATCGCTATTATGAACATGATTCCAGCTACCAAATAGAGGGTGTTCTGCTCTACCTCGTTGAGTTTAAAGCATAATATTATTACGCCAACGTAGCCTAGTATTAAGAGTATGTAACCAACGATCATTACGGGTAAACCGATGAAGAACGCAAAGATTAATGGCACCCCGATGATAAGCAGTACTAATCCCCACACGTACCCTATCTTGGTCAGAGTAGCTGCTGTTGAGTAACGCGGGTCGATCGAAGCAAGCTTAGTTGTTCCAGGTATAAAGTGAGCATATAGCCCTACAAGACCTATAATTGCCCCAATTACTATGAGAGCTATCACGGTAATCGCCATTACGAGTCCAAACGACCTTACACCTATTGGAGTAATGGCGAAGATTCCAAGCAAAGTCATTAACCCTACTCCGATGAGCAGCCATCCAATTATGATGTAGAGGATGCCCCTCTTCATGGAATTGTAGGCCTCTACAACATTATAAGAAGGTGACGATGCACCTGCTAAACTCATACTCATTCTTACCAAACTATGTATGTTGTGGCAAGCACTTAAAACTTCCTAAACCTAATAAGAAACTTACTACACTAATTTGAAGCGGAATACTTGCAGTCAACTTCAAGTTAGTCTTTAATAGCTTGAAATGAACCTAACCTCGTGCTTACATTAGAAGCTGGATTTTATAAGATGTGGCGCCGGGTGGGGGACTCGAACCCCCGCTCCCCAGAGGGGAACGGGCTTAGCAAGCCCGCGCCCTACCAATCTAGGCGAACCCGGCTCTCCTCTAATAATTAACTATCGACTAAAAAGAAGCAGTTCTCAAATAAAAGCTTATTCAAGAAGAGCTTAAGCACTCTAAGCAGCTCAACATTTTTATGGCCCTTCAAATGCTGATACTCTGAGCCCCGGTTGCCTAGCGGTTATGGCGGCGGCCTTGTAAGCCGCAGGTCGCGGGTTCGAATCCCGCCCGGGGCTTCAATACTCCTAGTTCTGGAGCCTTACACGTAGTTTCTCTTTAAGGCTTTAATGACCACAAGGCTGCTAAGATTTATTATCTCAATTGTAGAACATGGTTAGTATGACCTCCTTAGGTAAGCGGTATGCGGCTTTATTTGAGGTCTGCCTAGTCTCTCTACTTCTGACTTTTGTTGGGTGGCTCCGCGAGACTTATTTAGCCTACTTGAAGTGTGGTATGTTCTGGCATTTTGGCTTCCCAGCATTTATGATGCTCATAGCCCTACTTGCCATAGTCTTGCCCAGGAGAAGTTTTAGAATCTACGGCTTCTTGCTCAGAAGCTCGCGCCTCACATCGAAGTGGAGCTCAGCATTTATAGCGGTCTTTATCATACCCACAGCGG
>QNVF01000025.1 GCA_004347965.1 Candidatus Nezhaarchaeota archaeon WYZ-LMO8 | reverse complement strand
TGCGGGGGGTGGGATTCGAACCCACGAAGGCCTACGCCAGCAGGTCCTGAACCTGCCGCCTTTGACCTGACTCGGCCACCCCCGCTTTGTGTTACTCAAGTGCTTGAATGATGCAAGTTTGCTTAGTACGGTTTGTTTAGTACGCTTAGTGGTTAAACTTTTTTGTCCACGAGACTTTTATCTTCGTTCCCCAAGAATGGGGTGAAGGTGTTCCTGTAAATGGAAGTGAGATATTGGGAGACTCAAATAGAGACAGCTCCAAGAAAGGCCATTGAGAAGTTGCAGTTGAAAAGATTAAAGCACATGATTGAGTACGTGTACTGGAAGAGCCCATTCTATGGACGTAAATTCAGAGAATTAGGATTGCATCCTTCTGACATAAATAGCCTAGGAGACGTACGTAAGTTTCCCTTTACGACCAAGGATGACCTGAGGAAGCACGGTTACCCTCATGGTGGAGAGTTCCTATGTGTACCTAGGGAAGAAGTGGTTTGCTGGCACATGAGTTCTGGAACCACTGGAGTTCCAATCCTAGGTGGGTACACGAGACAAGATTATGATACGTGGATGAATTTAGTGGCAAGGTGTTACGTAACAGCTGGAGTTAAACCTGGTGACATTATAATGAACATCTACGGTTATGGCTTATTCACAGGAGGGCTAGGACTTCATGAAAGTGCGTTCCTTATAGGTGCTACTGTCATACCTTGGAGTACTGGAAGAACTCAAGCCCTCATAAAGAGCTTAATAGACTTTAAGGCTACTGTTATGAGTGGGACGCCAAGCTATCAATACTACATAGCCAGCTTAGTTAAAGAGATGGGGATAGATGTAGAGAGAGACCTTAATTTGAGGATTACAATACCAGGAGCTGAAATGTGGACTGAAGAAATGAGAAGGAGAATCGAAGAGTGGTTAGGGCTTAAAGCTAAGGGTGGAGGAGCTAGAGACATTTACGGTGCGACAGAGCTTTGTGGTCCCGGTGCAGGTCAGGAGTGCATTTATGAGAAGGGTTTCCACTTCTGGATAGACCATTTCCTCCTTGAAATCATTGACCCGAAGACCAGTGAACCCGTAGAACCTGGTGAAGAAGGCGAAATGGTCTTCACGCACTTAGTGAAAGAAGCTACACCACTGATTAGATATAGGCTTGGTGACATAACGATACTAGATGATGAGCCTTGTGAGTGTGGCAGAATAGCGTTCCCCAGATGCCTTAGAGTTAGGGCTAGAGTCGATGATGTTATACACTTCAAGGGCATTAAGATCATGCCGTCTATGATTCAGGAGACGATATTGAGGTACAAGGAGGTACTAGAGTACCAAGTTGTAGTAGATAAGACGAAACTGCCCTACGATTTCGTTGTCAAGATCGAGGTACCTAAAGTCTACGAGTCATCGTTACTTGTGGAGAAATTACTTAACGATTTCAAGAATAACTTGTTTATAGAACCTAAGATTGAAGTTGTTGAACCAGGCTCATTGCCAAGGTTTGAGGGGAAGTCTAAGAGGGTTATAGTCAAGGAGTGATGGCAGATTGGTTAGCGAGGTGATTATGATGGAAGGTTTACGAAGAATTTCAAATATTATCGAAGAGCTTGATCAAAAAGTTTCTGAAGCTATAAGAGCCTCTCAAGAAGTGGGTCTCACTCAAGTGGCAAGAGTCTTAGAGACCGTCAAAAGCTACGTGGAGCTGCTAAAGAGGGAGTTAGAGGTCGAATTTTGAAAGAGCAATGGTCCGCAACCTTTTTACTGCTTTCATTGTTGGAAGTACTTTTAGAGAGATATGGCTAAGCTTCCATCTGAAGTTGTGAGACTTCTAGAGAAAGTTGCTCCTAAATCGCTCTGCGTATTAGCAACTTCCTCAAGAGATGGGAAGCCTAATGCTGTGCCGATAATATTTGTATGGCCTTGGAGTGAGGAGGAAGTAGTTATAGCTGATAACTTCTTCCTCAAGACTAGGGCTAATATTGAGGAAAATCCTGTAGCATCACTTACGTTCTGGGATCCGGAGACTAGGGAGGGTTATCAAATTAAGGGCAGGGTTCAAGTACACACGTCTGGCCCAGTGTTTGAAGAAGTTGCTTCTAGGGTTAGATCCATTAGGCCTACGCTTAAGACTAAGGCTGCCGTAATGATCAAAGTTGAAGAGGTCTATACCGTGAAGCCTGGTCCTGACGCTGGTAAGAGGTTAGTGTAGGTACTCAGTTACTCGCTGAGTCTGGCAGCAAGTGCCTCCCATGATATTCTCTTGGGATCTAGGTAATCTACTACCTTACCGCTCTCCATTAATACGATTCTGTCACAAGTCAATTTGACGAAGTCAACATCGTGTGAAACTATTATAAATGTCTCGTCGAGCTGTGATCTCGACGTCGATATGGATTTTGCCACTTCAACTTTAGTTATGGGATCCATGGTTCCCGAGGGCTCATCAAGAACCACTATCCTAGGTTCCTTAATCAGAACTTGTGCTAATGCAACTCTATGCCTTTCACCTTCACTAAGCTCGTCAGGATACTTGTTAAGTATTTTATCTATAGTTTTAGGTTCCAGGCCTACAGACCTTAACGTGTAAACTGCTTTAAGCCTAGCTAGCTCCTCTGGTAGCTCTAACCCTATAGCTGAGCTTAAGTTCTCTATAACCGTTCTATATGGGTAGAGGGAGTACTCTTGATGTAGTAGACCTACGTAGCTTAGTGCTATAGCTCTTTCGTAACCTTGCTTTGTGATGTCGTACCAGCGATCCCCAATCCTTATTTCCACCTTGCCACTAGAAGGCTCTGTGATGCCACATATGATTCGTGATAAAGTTGTTTTTCCAGCTCCACTCCTACCAACGATTCCCAGAATTTCTCGTTCCTTAACAGTTAAGTTAACGTTATCTACAGCCTTTACAAGTCCTCTATCGAGCGAGTAGTAGTACTTACTTATGTTTATTATCCTTAGCACATCGCCTCCTATTGGAGCTTTTTCTAGTGTTACCTCTCCAAGATCTTTAAGAAAAGTATTGAAGACCTCGTCGGCACTCCCCTCCATCACAACTTTCCCCTCGCTGAGCCATATTATTCTATCGCAGAGACTACGTAGAACTATCGGGATGTGGGAGGCTACTATCATGCACTTCTTTTTCTCTTTAAACTCTCTCAGCAAAACCCTACTTACAAGCTCAGCGTTGTATGGATCTAGCGTACCAGTGGGTTCATCAGCTAGCAGTAAGATGGGGTTCACGGCTATTTGCCTTGCAAGTACGACTCTCTGCTTTTCTCCTCCACTTAGAATCTCAGCTGGGTGTAGCATCCTATGCAGTAGGTTAACGTGATTTAAGTAGTCTATGGCAAGCTTAAGGGCCTTGTCCTCTTTAACTCTAGCTCTCCTTAGAGCCTCCATGATGTTCTCTAGCGGCGTCAAGCTGCCGTAAAGTGCGAATGTCCTTTGAAACATTATAGCAACTCGAGCCCTTAGAGCTTCAACAACCTTCCTATCAGACTCACTCCAGAAGTCGATGACTCTGTACTCCATCACGGTGTTGCAGTAAGGACAAGGCTTACCACCGAAGTCGGGTGTCTCAATCCATAAACATTGCGGACAAATAGCTACATGATATATGACCTTACCATCCGTTGGCTCATAACCTCTGACCCCTCGAATCATGTGCATTAAGACCGATTTACCCGCCCCGCTTTTACCAAAAATTCCAAGACTCTCTCCAAGCTTTAAATTAAATGATACACCATCAAGTGCCTTTACCCCATCGAACTCTTTGCTTACCCTCCGGACTTCGAGTAGTATCATTGTTACCACGTCTGGATATTCTATGGCGAGGTCACAAATACTTGGTGAATTAGGGTTATAAGTAATCATGCAAAACTAATATAGCCTTTCTCAAGTAGCCCTTTAAGTGAAGACCAGAAGTATTGGGTGCATCGAATGTACGATTATGGATACTATATATTCGAGGGGGGTCTCTACAGAAAGAATGAGGTCATCGACTTCATAGAGGATCTAGGTGGCGTAGTAATAGAAGAGTTCTCAATGGGGCTCGACTTGGTAATGTTTATCGCCATCCCGAGAACTGATCTCGAGAGCTTCATGAAGTTGGTTGAAGAGGTTAAAGCTAAGGTTCGTGAAGCCAAGCTTGTAGGTTCAGAAGTAGCGGTTGTCCCCCCAAGTATGTCCTTTAGACACTTACCCCATCCAGCATGCGATATTAACGAGTACTTAAGGAGACATGGAGCAAAGACGTTTATGGTTGGACTTTCAAGAGGAGTTGGGCAGAAAAGGGCTATGATTACAAGCTATGAAAGAGATTTCCTAAACGAGGTTGATGCTGCAGTTTTCATAATGGGTAACGTTGATGAGTGCATAAAGAAGAAGGCTGTGATGCTTAGGGGACTTCACATACCGATAGTGATAGTTGGCGGTCCTCAACATGTCGAGCTCCCAGAATGGATAGTGTACGTAGGAGGGCTTGGAAGAGTAGCGCATCGTTTGAAGTCGAGCGAAGAGGAGAAGATTCTTGAGAAGATAGTGAATGCTCTTAGTAAGCTGCTCGAGAAGAAGAGGGGGGAGCTTCTTGAGGACCCTCCTCTTGTACCTCCAGTACTTTTAAAGCAGGAAGTAGAGAGACAAATTGAGGAAGCTAAGGGCTCCACGGTCCTCAAGGTTGATGGAGTTAGAGTACTGCTCAACTATGACGAATACTCCAAGCCTGTGAGTAATGTAATTATTGAAGAATATAGAGTGAAGGAGATAGCCTCCATTAAGAGGTCGGTCTTAAACGATCACATACTGGTCAAGTTGCTGCCGGAGTCGGCATTAAGTTAGCTGCTCTTA
The DNA here is from genome assembly GCA_004347965.1 of Candidatus Nezhaarchaeota archaeon WYZ-LMO8. Classification (GTDB taxonomy): domain Archaea; phylum Thermoproteota; class Methanomethylicia; order Nezhaarchaeales; family WYZ-LMO8; genus WYZ-LMO8. The sequence goes on along the minus strand of QNVF01000025.1, from coordinate 13,285 downwards.
GCAAGTGCTGATGACAGTATTGCTGCTCCCACTGCACCAGCAAATTGAGAGTATGGGGGTACTATGATCTTCATTTTAAGCGTATCTTCGAAGGCTTTCACAAGCCCTTTAATAAGTGATGTCCCCCCTATCTGTAGCACTGGTTCTTTAACCTCGACCTCTTGGAATTGTTGCTCGAAGAATTGCTCTGCAACACTGTAGCAAGCAGCTGCAGCGACATCCTCCCGTCTCGCCCCCCTCGCGAGAGCTGTCACTAAATCATGCATTCCAAAGACTATGCAGTAGGCATTCATAACTATCTTACGATGATCCCCCTTCAATGCAAGCTCTCCAAACGTCATCAAATCTACACCAAGTCTCGTAGCAGTTATCTCCAGAAAACGACCCGAGGCTCCAGCACATATTCCTCCAACAGTAAAGCTGTATGGAACACCTTCATACAAAGCTATTGCCTTATTGTCCGCACCACCTATATCTATTATCGTTGAGTAGCTCTCTTGAGCGTTACCCAGGTACGCAGCCCCTTTTGAACAGACAGTTATTTCTTCCTGGACTAAGTTTGCTTTGAGCTCTTTACCTAATATGAAGCGACCATAGCCTGTTACTCCTATGGCTTCTACCTGGCTCTTTGACATGCCAGTTTTTTTAAATAGCTCTTCGTAGACTCTTAGCCCTGAAGTAACTACATCTATTGTCGGCAACCAGTAAGCAGCTAAGATCTCCCCATTCTTCATGACCACTCCCTTTGTCATTGTTGATCCAGAGTCTATTCCAATAGTTAGCCCCTCATGCTTCTTTCTAGCAAGAAGAGTACGCCGCTCAATCATGTTTACAAGAGCTTCAAATCTCAATAAGAGGTTTTCAGCCTTGGTTCTCTCAGTAAACGAGTACGATATCACTGGAATTTTAGTTGTTTTGTGGAGAAAGCGTCTTATTGTATGTCGAACTAAAGCACCTTCCGCGCACCTAAAGCACGTCATGACTATCACTCCATCAACTTCAACCCTACCTTCGGCTACCGCCAATGCTCTTGCAAGCATAACCCTCAATCCAGTGCTTGCAGGATATAGACCTATGACATCCATTGCTCTCTTAATGTCGTCAGTATCAATTTCAGGGAACACAATATGCATCCCAGTGATTTCAGCAGCTCTGTAGACTTCTCCTTGAATACCACTATACTCGGTCCCACACGATATTTGTGCTATCCTTACAGTCATCCTTTATCACCATTAAGGGACTTCAAGAATTTTACTATTGAACGAACGAATTCTCGCGCCTCATCATTGTTTCTAGGATACCTCAACCTTAGTATTGGGATGTTCTTTTCATAGAGCATCTGTATTACAAGTTCGTTTGTCCTAGCACAGCCAGAACATCCAAAGGATATGTCAGGGTCGTCAACTATTATTGCAGCTTCAGCTTCTTCAATTAACGGTCCTAGTAGAGCCATCCTACCTCTAACACCTGAGGGGACTTCAACGGCACAGTACTTTACTCCATGCCTAGGCTCTTCATACGTTATATTTATTGGTGGAGAATCGATCTCAGGATTTCTTACTTTCTCACCTATCTTTGACATTATTGCTAGAGGTTTGTGGCCAAACCTTAGAACCAAGTCGTAAAGTATTAAGCTATTTGGTGGAAATATCATGACCTTCTTAGGCAACATTCATCACCTGGTACTCACCTTAACTTAAGAATTCATAGAAGCTTTGGTAAGCTGAATGAGAGTGAGGAAGCATCTTTTTAAGTTCATCATTCAGTAGCATTATTTGTGACGGATTATCTAAATGTTCTAGAAGGCCAGATACCATGGCTTTCTCGCAGTATAGGCTGCATGGTATGAAGCCTGCTGTCAAGACGACCTTCAACCCCGCTTTCTTTATTTCATGGAGCTCTTTTAAATGCTCCTCGTCAAAGAAGAGTCTATAATCACTAACAAAGCTTTCTATGCAGCAACTAGGATACCCGAGGAATCTACCAACCTCAATGTCGTCGAACGAGTACAACCTTAAGGCTAAAGCGAATTCCGGATCTAAGGCAGGTCTAACCGGGGGATCGTACCTTTCAACTATTAATAACTCAAGAAGTAGTCTATCGTAGATCCCTACGAGCCTATCATGAATGAAAGCTTCAGCTACTAGTTCTGCAACTTTAGGAAAGCCGCTATACGCTCTCCTCACTTTCTCTAAAGCTTCAGTACTAGGTAGCTCTGCTGTTAACCTCTTTATCTCGCTTACTATGGAGACTATACGTCTAAAGCTTTTAGTACCATTCAACCCATATCACTTCAGCAGTATCTTAGCCAGCACCCGAAGGAGTTACCTCAGTAGCTCTCTCAATAACCTTATCCTCTTTTTTAACAGAGTCCATCTCCTCCACCTTAGCTTTCAAGCTTGCCCCCTCCTTCTCGCTTGCTTCTGACAATGGCTCTAAGTAGTCAATGTCATAATATAGGTTTGTAGAATCTAAAAGGGCCCAATACCTCTCATCGGATAGGTTTATTGCCTTTACAACTCCAATGGTTCCTGTACCAATGTATCTCACTCGTAATCCTATTGCTATCTTTACACCCCTCCTATTAACCGCGTAGTTCGACATCTATCTCACTTGGACTTTTTCAGTGTTTAAGGATATAAAAAGGTCTTTCAGCGTTAATTATGATCTCCTCAGCTCTACTAAGAACTACAGCATCTACAGGACTTACGTTCACAAATGTTATCTTCGGAACTCGAGTCGCTGTCTCACTTAGTGTGATGGGCTTCTTACGCGTAGATTTTAGACACCCTTCACCCATTAAATTCTAGCACATGAAGTGTTCAGTACAAGTCTGTAGCGTGCATATTAATTTGCGATAACGATGTTATGTTGGTCTTAAAGTTAATCTTCATTAAATCAACGCTGAGGTACTCCTTCTAAAGTACTTGCTATTACCATGAAATCATGAGAGTACGTGTAGCATTGAGACTAGCTCTAACATCATCTCTAAACAGGCTGCTTAACATTGTAAGCATCCATGTGTTACAAGTGTGAGGACATTTGAAACCTTAAGGCTTGAACAGAAAGTTAAAGTGTAAAATGGTTCATTTAGATTAGGGAAGGAGAACTTATTATGAGAGGAGAGGAGAGAGAAGCTTACATGAAAATACCTGCTGGTGTTCCTTACTCGATAATAGCTGAGACCGCGCAAACCTTCAATTTAAGAGTAGTTGAGTTAGAAGTCAATATTCCACCACTGGATGACGTCTACGGAAGACCTAAAACTTTAGTGCTTAGAGGTAAGATAGAGGACCTCATGAGGGCTCGAGAGTTCATGATTAAGAAGTTAGAGGAGAGGATTCGAGAACTAGAGGATAAATCAACACAGCGTTAATACTTCTCTTCCAGCTCCTCACTTGAAGCTTGAGTTCTTCTAAGGTAATCTGAGACGGTAGGCCTTGGCTTTATGAAGACTCCGCTTCTAATCATGTAGCCGAATGGTAATAGCTCCTTACATATATTGTCTATCTTCTTAAAGACCTCTTCTACGGGAGATGTACCGTTTAAGGCGATAATTATCCTCTTCGTGACAGTCTCTCCATCCTCGTATCTTAGGACGTGAGGTATTGCATCCAGAACTCCTTTAATCTTCGATATCCTTCTTAAAAGTTTCTTAGTCGTTCTCTCGCTTAACACTCTGTATGGAAAAATCTCTATCTGCTTTTCTAGCAACTACAATCCTCCTTGCCTACTTCTCCACTGACGTATAGTTGTTAGTGCATAATTAAAGTTTTAATCGGTAAGAGAGACCCTACTCTAGGGCTATTCTATGATCTTCGTGGAGATCAGGGATTTGACAAAGATTTACAGGACAAGCTATGGAATTGATATAAAGGCTCTGAATGGCGTAAATGTTACCGTAGAAAAGGGAGAGTTCCTAGGACTCTTGGGTGAAAGTGGATCGGGAAAAACCACGCTAATAAGGATTCTAAGAGGCGCAGAGAGATTCGATCATGGGTTTGTTAGAGTTGGCGACGTGAAGGTGACGCCTGACTCACCTCCTGATGAATATAGCAAGCTCATGCGTAAAACTGCCATACATCTTCAGAGGTCTTTTGGGCTTTGGTCCGAAACCGTGTTAGAGAACGTCATTAGAGCCTTGCGATGGACGTACACCGGAATTGAAACCTTACCTCCCCCAGGCTCTGGGGAATACGAGAAATTAGCTGAAGAAGCGCTTCAAATTCTCGAGTTGGTAGGATTAAGGGAAAGAGCTAGTCTTTGGGCTATAGCACTTAGTGGTGGTGAGAAGCAGAGACTTATCCTTGCAAGACAGATAGCTAAGAAACCTGAAGTACTTCTATTAGATGAACCTGTAACAATGACTTGCCCAAGAACTAGGCAGGAAGTTGTGAGGGCTTTAAGGAGGATTAACGACCTCGGTATTACGATAATCATGGCCTCACACATGCCCGAAATGCATAGAAAGCTTTGTGATAGAGTTGTATGGCTCGACAAAGGTGTTGTCGTGAAAGAAGGCAAGCCTAATTATGTGCTTACAAAGTTCCTATCAAAACTTGAGAGACCGCTTCCGAGACCTCTTAAGCCTAAACATGTGATGCCAGTTTTGAGGGCTAGGAATGTGACTAAGAAGTACAAGATAGTACCGCTTGGAGAGGTCTTTACTTTAAAAGAGGCTAATCTTGAATCGAGGAGGGGAGAAGTTACAGCCCTACTAGGACCGTCAGGTTCTGGGAAGACCGTAATATTGAGACTAATGGCTGGGCTTGAATTACCGGACAGTGGCGAAATTCTAGTAAAAAGTGGTCGTAGATGGACAGACATAACGAAGTTAGGCGAGGAGAGCATGAGAGTTAGGCAGGAGATAGGGATTCTGCATCAAGAGTTTGCTCTACCTTATTGGGCTAAGGTAATTGATTTGTTTGCTGCAAGGCTTGGATTGAAGAGCTGGGATGTTATCCAGAGAGCCATAGAGAGAGCCAAGGAGCTTGGAATAGATGTCAAGGTGCTTGATGCTCTCCACAGGATAGCTGAGCTACCAGAAGAAGAGACTAGAGCAAAGCTTGAAGAACTTGGCTTCACCATGGACATAATTAAAGAGCTCTTTCCAGTATTACCTGCAGAGTTCGTTAAAAGCCAGGTTAAAGATTTACTTAAAGCACTTAGACTGCCAGAGGATGTTCTATATCGAAGAAGTTATGAGCTATCAGGAGGAGAACAGGTTAGAGTCGCTCTGGCATTAGCATTAGTATCTAAGCCAAGCATTCTACTACTTGATGAGCCCTTCGGCGACTTAGATCCAATAACATCGAGGAGCGCAGCGAACGCCGTTAAGAACGTCGTATCAAGTTTAAACGTTTCTGTTCTGCTTGTTGATCATCAACTAAGATTTGTCGAGGAGTCTTGCCATAAAGGGATAGTCATAGATAATGGTGCGATCCTGTATAAGGGTCCAATAAAGGCTTCATTAAGGTTCTACAAGAAGAACGTATTGAAAGTGTAAAAAAGAGGAAATTTAGTGTGGTGGTATTATCGGGTCTAAGAGACCTGCTGGCATGAACTCTCTAAGAGCTCCCTTTGCAAAGCAGAGTCTCGGTCTAGTGAAGTCGAACTTTAGATGCTTATCGGCGAAGGCCACCTTAATGAGTGGGCTAACACACCAAGCATCTCCTCTAGCTACGTGGGCTGCCTTTATTATACCGGCGTAGGCTGATTGGTGACCGACATTCATTGCGTAATTCGGGTAGTTCACACCTCTAAGTTCAAACGGTAGGCCTTCATCGCTTCTCCAAGAGAAGCTGTTAGCAGAGCCACATTGATCCTGGCAGTCGTACCCATAGAATCCGAGTCTTCCAGCGGATTCTCTATGTAGTAGCTGGCTTAAGTACCAAGCGTTAAGCCCAGCTTGAGCTACGCCAGTAGCTATAGAAACAGTTACACCAGCTCCTGCAGCTACTACAGCAGCTCTCTGACTACCTCCAAAGTGTGTTTCCATTAATGCTGGGAACTTCTCGTAACATTCTAAGCCGTACATGGTGAGCTCCGTTGCGAGCTCCCTTATTACATCCCAGCTCGGCTTAACTTTAGCGAAGCCTCCATACTTCTTGAGCACTAGGTCCATACCATAGTAGCAGTAATCGTCGAGTATGTTGTCGGTGTAGGTTGCTGTTGCATATTGAGTGAAGCCTACTCCACCGCTCATGTAGCTTCCAAACCAGAACTGATCATAGAGGACCGCCGCCATAGCTATGGTCTCTAGAGCGCACCAGGCTGGGTCCTCAGGCTTGATTCTCTCTGCCTGGCACATATCTGCTAGGTATCCTAGTGGTATTCCTCCAGGCTCGTTGGGGCTTCTAATCCTTCTCCATGGCATTAACGTGCCCATCTCTATTAGCTCAGCATGCTTTGCTGCAAAGGCGAATTCTCCGACAGCTGCTTCACCTGCCATTAACCTGTAGGCGTTGATCATGGACATCGAGATCTGCATGGCAGCCCATCGAGACATGGTTCCTCCATCACATGTCATCGCTATTATCGTCGGCATTCTTAGGACTTGGTAGATCCTCTTTCCTATAGCTGCTTTCAGTTGAGCTGCTTGCTCTGGCGGGAACTCCTTGTTTATGTCTATTAGGAACTTATCGTCTATTTCATCTGCAAGCTCGTCATCACCGGTGAAGACTTTAACGTAGCTGTCGGCGACTATAGCTGGATGCGTTTCAACCATGTGCTCTTGGACTACAGCTGCTCCTGGTAAAGCGTGGTTTAGAACTTCTAAGTAGTGGTTTATAGTTTCAGGTGTAACTTCTTTGCCTAATCTTCTAGTTAATATTGTGTGTGCAGCATCAAGACCAACTATGACCGTCCTCCTTATGTCATGCCACATCTGTTGCATGGCAGCATTGTTAACGAAATGAAGATCGTCAGGCTCAACAAATATGTCAGTTCCCGAGACTTGATATGGCATTAACACTCTCTGCCCAACACCACCAGCTAAGTGCAGAGATGGGTTGTACATTGGTATGCCTCTTTCCTTAGCTATCTTCTGAGACCATTCAACGAACTCTGTCTTTCTCTTCGACTGCTTCCATTGGCCGTATACGTAGAATTTCGTATACTTCTCTTCAGGAGCTTCCTTGAACTTTCTGCGTAGCGCCTCCATAAACATCTTTTCTCGAGCCGCCATACCCATACACCCCAAACTCATGACTTTAACTCATAAATCAAATTTAAACACCCTTCACTAATTCGGGATTTGCACCAGCCATAGTCCTCAACCAGTGTAGTCTTTGTACAAACTCCATTAACTCTGAATCGTCTCTTAGTGAGATGTAATCCGCTCTAAATATCGTCGTAATCTTCTTTAGCTCTTCCTCTGGTAGTGGTTTGCCTACATAAATTGGCTTATCAAGTGGCTTGCCTGTCTGATCTTTGACGTAAACTACTTCTCCTTTCTCAGGATCGTACTTGTACCTTCTCTGCATATCGAACATCAGTCCGTTCTCATCAAGCCTTAGTGCATGCCCATGAACCGATGCACCTCTAACCGCTGACCTTGCTGGATCAAATAACTCGGTTTCGAGGAGGTCCTTAGATATGAGTTCTATGTCTCTCTCCCTACCTTCAAGGGGGGTCCTACCCGATAATGAGCCTGGGTCTACACCTCTCCACCTATTGTGATAGACCCAGCATCGTATGACAGGGTGTAGCGGTGCAAAGTATACCGAGTCGGTGAACTGTACGTATCTTATTCTATCACCAGCCTTTGCGCCAGGTGTTGGCTCGACAAGCTTCCTTATCGGGCAATCAGGCTCGCCCATCTCCTCTAGTGGAGGATGAACAGTCTTGTAGGCTTCTCCTGGAGCTCTGTGGCCTAGAAGTCTTACTATGTCCTCGTCACTTATGCTTCTAAGCCTTCTAAGCTGGTATTTTAGATCTAGGTACTTTCTTCTGTTTTGAGCTATTAGGCTTGAACCAGGATAAAATTGAGGTTTGTATTCGCTCATCTCTTACACCTCCCCCTTAATTTTAGAAGCTGCATCACCAACATACTTTAAGGGTTCACGAAGTTCAGGCACTTCGCTTAAAACCTCACCTACCACTCCGCTCAACCTCTCTGGAGAGTAGTAAACCGTACCAGCATCTAGAGCTACAGCAGCTGCTACACAAGGTATTACGAAGCCTTTGCTGTGCCTCGTGACTATGTGATTGCCGTGGAATACGCAAGGGTTACCTCCTCCGTAAATTGAATGGCTGAAGAAGCTCATTTCAATGCCGGTACCCTCAGCTCTTCCAAAGTCGACGCCTGGTAGTCCCGCCTCCCTCTCTATCAAGTCGTTGAAGTACACTAAAACTGAAGTTACGTGCTGCATTGCTCTAGCAGCACCACATGTGACCATAGTTCCAGCTAAGAGACCTGCTGCTGCGTAGGCATTCCAGAGAGATAAGTCATCTGTTGTGTACAGGACGTAGCCAGAGGGCAGCTTCTTAAGTGGTCTTATAACTTTATCAGCTACTGCCCTCTTAACTGTTGATCTAACCACATCACCGAGGGTCCCGCTCTTACCATTTTCCTTTACTAGGTCGTAGACCATGTTATTAGCATTTAATCCTTGATAGGCTAGACCTAGCAGCTGGTACCTCTCAAATGGTCCTATGGCGTCTCCCATCTCGTACATGGCTGTCTGCTCAAGAATTGCAGCTAGAGCTGCGGCGTTCATAGCGTTCCTCTTAGTTATCATTGCTATGTGTGCAGCAGGGATATTTCTTAGAGCGTACCCCATACCTTCATTCTGCTGGGGTACAGCTAAGAGTTGAGAGACACATGCACCCATGGGGTCAACACTTTGCGGATATCGACCCCAAACCGCTGCATGAACCATGTCGTAATCCCACATGGAGATGTTGAAGGTCTCGATGAGGACATGACACAAGGCAGCAGCCACCACCGTGAAGGCAGTTGTATATTCAACACCTGCTTCAAGCCTTAATGAGGGAACCATTACCAACAGGTTTTCGCCACCGCGGAGAATCTTGACCTCTGTATCGTCACCAGGCTTAACTCTTACCAGCTTCTCTATCTTGTCTGCTATTGCAGGTGCATTACGTACTATGTCAAGTTTCAGCTCTCGACCTCTAATTATGCATCCTCTACCTCCTACAGCCCCAGTGGCTAGAGACCTCTCAAGTCCTCTTAAGTCAACAGCTACAGCTCTCTTGATTATCGAGATTATCTTCTTTATTGCTGGGTTAATAAGAGGGCTAACCGCATCGAGAGGCACTTTGGTGTCAATGAGTTTTCCGCGATCATCGTATAAATCTATTTTATCAGGGAACCTAGGCATACCCTAGACCTCGCACACCTACTTCTTGGGTGAACTTTTAAGTTTTTTTACCCTACGTTTAAGAGTCTTAGTAGAGTTGTGTCCTCCGTAAACGTGACATTAAAGCATAGATCAAAATAAGTTGATGTGTAAAGTACCCTGTACAACGTTTGTATGCCAAGTATAAGCTTAAATCCTCAAGATGACCATACACACGAGGGATCTGAATCTTGATGTTAATCTTCGAGAACTCAATGAAGTGTGCGATCATATGTTCTGCGCTAAGCAACTCAGCTAAGCGTAGGATCCTTGAAATATTATCGCGTGGTCCGCTAGCTCTAGACACCTTAGCTGCATTAACTGGTGTAAGCGAGATCTTAATTAAAGATGTGATAAATGAGATGGAAGGTTTGGGTATTGTGAAGACAGAGATCGTAGAGAAAAGGGGGGTAAAGAAGATCTTCGTAAAACCACTAATCCCACTATACTATGAGGGCGCCGTCGGTGGACTTAACAAAATTGTAGAGGAGACTTCGCACAGGATGATTGAAGACTTTATGAAGATTGTAAGTGATGGGATCGACGAGATTGAAAAAGCTTTTAACGATAATGAGGGGAGGTACACCATTTCATCTATCTTAGCTTATTGCTTTGCTGCTGCTTATAAGAAAGCTTGCGAGAAGCTATATAGCATGTGGGAAGAGGAGTACCAGGATGTAGTGAAGACGTGGATTAAAGAAGTAACTAAAGACACGAAGAAGTAGCAACCATTAACTGCTGTTCATTAAGCTGCTGACTTTAGATACCAGGTCTTCAGTTAAAGGATCTTCAGAAGCTATAGCTAGCAGCTCGTATTTATTCCTTGATATTATTTTTACTGACCTAAAACCTTCAGGCATGATCCTCCTCACAAGCTCTATGATTGAGCTCCTAACCATGTCGGCGTAATCGCATATTTCAAGGTCCTCTAATACCTCTTTACGTCCCTCATTTTCGATTACAATTTCATGTCGACTGCTCTGAGAAACTTTATCTTTGTACATCTTCTCTAAAAGATTGAGAATAATTGGCGAAAACCTCTCATCGAGTATCTTCACACTAACCTTATCCCCATGCTTCGAAACTTCTGCAACATCAACTAACCTTATCGTACGTGATGATGGTTTAGCTCTCACGTATAAAGCAAAGATTGATTCGTGAGGATCGAGGTACATCTTCAACGATTCTATTGAACCGGAGACTCCTAGATCCATGATGATATCTCTAATTAATGATTCGAACTGTCTCTTGCCTTCACCGATGATTTCCACTTTAAGCTCCACTTGTTAGTACCTCCTCTACAATCTTCTTCATCTCCTCGGCTTTGATTGGTTTGCTCTCAGGTGGGGATACCTTATCCTCTTCGAGTCTTAAGTCCTTCAACGCCTCAGCTATGAGTGGTAGAAGCCTATACTCTGCGTCTAATTGATGGAAGCCTGGCCTAGGCCCCCCACCTCTATGAGCACGGCATACTCTCCTGTCATTAATCGAGTAACCTCTAAGTTTTATGAATGTGTCGTAGGGATACTTCTCCCTCACGTACTTCAAGATTTTTGTAACTTCCTCCTCCTCGCCTTCGATTAATACTCCAAAGCATGTACACTTTGCGGAGATGTCAGCACTCACACTAAGCACTTCATCAAAGAGCTTTTCAGGGCTTAACTCTGAGCTTGGATTTATCACAATCACGAACGTCCTCTTCATGATCGCATCTCCATGACGTATACTATGGATCCCTCACGAGCTTCCTTAAGTACTTTGAGATCCCTAACTACCTCGCCGATAATGTTCGTTCCAGCAAAATCCTCTCCCGTCGGGCCATAAGATGTGCTTTCCGTAAGTCTCACCCCGACCATACCCACAAGCTTCTTGGACATGTTTGTTACTCCTATTGTGAGAGGCTTAACCTTATCTTTAGGATTGTTCTCCGGTAAAAGCACTCCACTCAAATCTTTGCTACCTTCGAAGAGAATGAAGTCTATCATTGGATTAGCAAAGTAAACCTTTAACTTGCCAACTCTACTATGAAGTAGCCCTGTTAATGCCTTGAAGTACCACACAGTCCTGGGTGCTTGGTCGTAGTAAAGCCTGATCATTAGCACCTTAGACGCAGGAATACCACGCGTTTTAACCCTCCCTTCCTTTAAAACTTGAAATGTAAGGCTTGGTTCTTGATCCACTATCACATCATCGTCTCTCGAAGACCACTCTCTTTCATGAGCTATGCCGCAGTTGCTCAATATCTTTGAGGCTTCAGCTTGAGTAAGACCTAGGAGATTGAGCCTTTGAGGTTCTGTTTCGATAAGTATTTTGTCCATAGGTCGTGCCACATCAATTATCTCAATTCCCGACTCCACGTAGCCTATCACACTATGATGAGGCGATGATGGGCAACTCCTCTTATACACGTAGATCGATCCCATTTCATGACCACTGACTCTAATGGTAACACTTCCACGTACTCTACGAGACTTGTTTTCAAGAGGAACTTGCAGACCTTTGAAGAGGTCATTTTTTATGAAAGTTGAGAGAGCTTTAGAGACCGTGAAACCGTACATCTCAACGAGGGACATGAAGAGCTCGGCAGCCATTGGTGAAGAATCAAGAAGCCTTATTTTAACTTTAGTGAATATGTTCATAGGCTCTGCTATTACATTATCAATGCTCAGTCTAACTACAGCTTTAGAGAGTTGCTCTGGTGTTATCATCGGCTTCACAGAGATTATCGAGTCTCCTATTTGTAGATTCGTTACAACGTTCTTTCCTCGAGAAACTCTACCAAGACTATCAACACCTTGAGGGGCAGCGTACGTTAACTCTTGCCTTGCCTTCAAAATCACTATATGAGTATTCTCAATATCAAGTCCTTCTGCGCTTATAAGTACATCCCAAGCTCTCCACTCCTTAGTCTTGAGCTCAGGCTTCAAGTTTATGGTAAAGACACCTAACCTCACGTCTCTTGGAGTAGACCACTTGACTCTGAGACTACCCATGTTCTTCAGCATGTTCCTCCAAGTTTCGATGTTTTCTTTATAGACTTCAACGACAAAGGAGCCCTTCGTGGTTTCGAAGACGAAGCTCGTGGTTTCTAGCATTAATTGTTCCTTAACCATCTTTAGGCCAACAAGAGCTTGCCCCTCGTATTTAATTCCCAATTTTTCGAGTAGCTCCTTTATTGTAGTTCCTTTTTCCACTTCCAGAGACCTTCCATCTATTGATATTCTCACTTTCTCTTCCATCTTCTAAACCCAATAGGATTTTTATCCAGGTAATTCGCATGAATCACATATTTAAGTTTAAGTCTTTAAACCCTAACCCTAATGGGTGTTCGAGACATAATGAGAATCTACGAGATTTCGAATCTTAAGCTCGGCAGGAAGACTCACATTGTTGATTGTAGGAGAACTATGGCTCTCAAGACTGGTGGAGGGCTTGCACAAAGTGGTACGATGGCTCAAGCAATGAGGGCTGACGTTGTTGTAGTAGCCATGTCCCCTGGTAGGAGACATGTTACCAAGCCAGTTTGCGAGATAACGTATGCTCTTAGGGCTGCAGGTATTGAAGTGAGCGTAATGGTTCTTAGCAAGGGAGGAGGTAATGCTCCGGATGCACCTTCAGCAGCAGCTCCTGGAGGTAACCTGTGCTCAATAGATGAAGAAGAGGCTCTAAGCATAAACAGGCATAAACTAGCTATACTTCATCTAGGTAGCATTAGAGAGCATGTAGTCTACAAAGCTAGGTTCTTTCTAAGGTTCATTGCGTTGCCAACCATAATCATATGTCAAGCACCTGTGGACTTCGAGGATTTCGCAAAGATAGGCGTGAGAACACGCATAGTACGTCCACCTCCTGAAAGAGAGGAGACATTAGGAGAAGTTTATGACGTCATTACTAACGTTGTCAGAGGAGTAACTGTACCTAGA
>QNVF01000024.1 GCA_004347965.1 Candidatus Nezhaarchaeota archaeon WYZ-LMO8 | reverse complement strand
AAGATTTGATAGAGAGATTGAGATTGGTGTTCCAGATAAGCAAGGTAGACTAGAAATACTTCAAATACACACAAGAAACATGCCACTAGCAGAGGACGTAGATCTAAACAAGCTTGCAGAGATGACCCACGGATTTACAGGAGCTGATCTAGCAGCTCTATGCAAAGAAGCAGCTATGAGAGCTTTGAGAAGGGTGTTACCAGAGATAAACTTAGAGGCGGAGAGCATTCCAGCTGAGGTTCTTAACAAGTTAATAGTAACAATGCAAGACTTCCTTAATGCACTTAAGGAAATCGAGCCCTCAGCCCTCAGGGAGGTCTATGTTGAAATACCAAATGTCAGGTGGAGTGATATAGGTGGATTAGAGGAGGCTAAACAAGCTTTAAAAGAAGCTGTGGAGTGGCCGTTGAAGTACCCTGAAATATTTGAGAAAGCAAACATTAAGCCTCCCAGAGGCATACTGCTTTACGGTCCTCCTGGAACAGGTAAGACTCTGTTAGCAAAGGCTGTTGCAACTGAGTCCGAGGCCAACTTCGTAAGCATAAAGGGACCTGAAATATTCAGTAAGTGGGTTGGAGAGAGTGAGAGGGCGATAAGAGAGATATTCAGGAAAGCTCGTCAAGCAGCACCTTGTATCGTATTCATTGACGAGATAGATGCTATAGCACCAAGGAGAGGTGGCGACATTGGCGATGCACATGTAACGGATAGAGTCGTTAATCAATTGTTAACAGAGCTGGATGGTATTGAGGAACTTAGAGGGGTGGTGGTCATAGCTGCAACAAATAGACCAGATATAGTGGATCCAGCACTATTAAGACCTGGAAGGTTTGACAGGTTAATCTACGTGCCGCCACCCGACGCTAAAGCGAGGGAAGAGATATTCAAGATACATCTGAGGGGCAAGCCTTTAGGTGCTGACGTTAATATCCAGAAGCTTGTAAGCTTAACAGAGGGCTACACGGGAGCTGATATAGCTGCGTTATGCAATACTGCAGCTATGATAGCTCTCCGCGACTTCTTGAGCAAATACCCGGAGCCTGAAGAGGCTAGGAAGCATGTAGATGAGCTTAAGATAACGTCACTTCACTTTGAGGAAGCGCTGAAAAAGGTTAAGCCCATGTCGAAGGCTGAGTATGAGCTATACATGCGGCGCGTAAAAGACTTTACGGAGAAGTTGTCCACGTACCACGCTTAGCCTAAAGAGCCTCTAATAACTCCAGCCTTTAATGCGCACTCTGCTGCTTCCTGCTTGCCAATCTTTTCCCAAAACATCTTCACCAATAATGAGTGTTGCTGCCCCTTCTCGTCGACATCTCCTTGCCTCACTTCTAAATAGCGAGAAATTTCTTCTACGTCCTCCATTATTTTGGTAAAGGTGCTTGAGCTTAGTCTTTCCTTAGCGACATCTAGGCTTAAGAAGTTAAACTCAAAAGCCATGTCATCTCTAAGTCCCTTAATGTACTTCTTAGTTAACTCCTCGACAAAATCCTCTCCTCTCTCAAGTCTTATTGTCCTCAGAGCTCTTCCAGTACCTAAGATTGCTGGAGGCACTCCAAGCATATAGCAGGCTGCAGTGAACTTTATTGCTCTAGGTATCTTAATTTCACGGCTAGGTAGTCTTTCATACAGTGCCCTATCAGCAATCAGCTTTAAAGGTCCTATAACTGATCTTGAATAACTTTCTCTCGGTACTCTATCCCTCCTCTCTGGTATGACGTCAGCGATTAAGCAAATTGTAGTTGCCATTTCTAGCATCGCTTCAAGGTAGCTTCGAGTGAAGACCCTTATAGCATCGATGAGCTCCTTCTCCTCTTGCTCATCGTAGACTATTGGGCTACTTCCAGACTCACTTTTTACGTATCTAACCACCCTTACGCTTTCTTCGTGAGGAATATCGTACCTTAAACCACTCTGTATGGTAACGGTATAATAGCCCCTATACTCTTCAACAAAGTTCCGTACATTCCATGGAGCCAAGTGACCTCTGAACGGTAGTAAGCCAACTCCAATTATTGGACGAACCTCGACATGAACCTCCCTCTTCCACTTCTCGAGTTTTGATAGTGCTATCTTCATGGCTAGTAGTGAGGCTACGTGACCATATATCGTTGCTGCATCAGACTTGCCTAGAAATACTCTAAAGTGATCCTCATACTCGCCTAATTCTTTTAGTAGGAGCTTTCTGTAGCCCTCAACTATCTCATCGCAATGGAGCATCTTCATAACGTCTTCGAATAGAGGTATTAACCTAATAACGCATGTTGATGGCAAACCTAGTTCTTCCTGCCCAAACTTCAGTAGCTTCTGCACTCTTCTATACGTTATTAGTAGCTCTCGAGAGTCTTCGACCATGGGCGCTACAAGATACCTAATAGCCTGTTTGGCTGAGACCTCGTACGAAAATTTATTTGCTGCTACTGCTGCCCATACAACCATTATTTGCCTTTCAGCATCTTCGAGCTTCTCAGATGGTATTCTTGGAGTTACTAAGAAGTCGTCGCCTGGAACTAGGTCTAGAGCTGAAGTAACTTTCTCTATTATCCATTTCATTTGCCCGTAGGCTGTCAGCTTCCCCTCAAAGTCGACCATCTTCTCGTCGCACTCAAAACCTCCGCTTTCAGCTGGTGAAAAATCGCGTAACGCTTCGTCGACCTCTTCTTGTGAGGAAAATGCCCTTGATGCTGAATCGGGATGCTGAGTTGCCATTGCTTGTGGTAGTCCCTTAATTTTCAACCCCTTTCGTCCTCCTTGAGTCGCCCCCTCGCTATTAATGATAGTATGGCCCTCATATCATTTATGTTAACTAAGGCTTTAACCTTCTGTTCGACTATAGGTTTGGGTCTAAATCCTATGCCCAGGCCAACGTTTTCAAGCACTAGCAGGTCATTGGCCCCATCACCGACAGCTATACATTCCTCGAGATCTATCCCGTGGGCTTTAGCAACTTCCTCTAGTATCTTAAGCTTTGCTTCTCCACCTGAAACTATGATTTCAACTTCACCGTTCAACTTACCATCTTCAACTCCCAGCCTATTTGCAAACCAGTAGTCGAAGCCCAACTTCTCAGCAATCTTCTTCGCAACTATATCAAACCCTCCAGTTATGAGGACGGTGATGAAGCCCATGCTTTTTAAGGTCTTGATCACTTCTTCAGCCCCCTTCGATATGGGCAGTCTCTCCGCTACCTCCTCGACAACCTTAACAGGTAAACCCTTCAGTAGTTTTACTCGTTCCCTCAACGCGGCGCTAAAGTCCATTTCCCCATACATAGCTCTTCTCGTAAGCTCAGCAACTTCATTTTGAACACATGCATATTTAGCAACTTCATCTATTGCTTCAACTTCTAAAACTGTTCCATCCATATCGAAGGCTATGAGCTTCTTAGTCTTGAAGCTTTCCTTCTCATCCTCTATTGCTATACCGACACCTATTTGAAGTGCTTTTTCCTTCAACTTTTTGACGAACTCGTTCTCTGTGCCACTTATTCTACTAACATCCACTATCATGTTCATAACGAATAGCTCAGATAGAGTGTATGCTTTGATTGACGTTATGTTACCATTCATCTCTGCTATTACAGAAGTTATCCCAGCAACAATGCCGGGTTTATCGTATCCAACAACCGTTATAATGAAGTACTTGTTCATCCTCTTGAACCCAGAAATGGAGTTGTAATCCTTTTTATAAAGGTGTCCGGTCATACTTTGCTACTTCCTTAAAGTCATCGTCAAGCTTAATTAAGCCCACTTGAATTACACCTATTGTAGTCTCTACTGGCGTTAAGAGTTCTATGCTTCTTTTCAGATAATCTATCTCACGGATTAATCCAAGCCCCACGTACGATAAGTCTGGACCTAGTAATCCAACTAGTAATCCTCTCTCCTCACCAATCCATGTTAGCAAGACCTCTTCCTTTCTGTGGACTCTTGCTATCTCTTCCTCCATCTTAGTCTTGCCTTGCACAGGCTCCCTGTTTACGAGAAATAGCGAGTCTCTACACTCCTCGCCATAAATCAAGTGTAGTCCAGTTTCCTTATCGTACTTCTCTAAGTCCACATTACTTAGTACGGCTCCAGTTGTGAAGAGCGAATACATGATTCTTATACTGCTTAAGCTTATCTTTCTAACCTTGGCGTTAGCAAAGTAGTTTCTATAGATAGACTCTCTCCTTGCCTTCCTCTCCTCTTTAGTTTTAAGTTTTACCGCAGATGATGGATGAACTCTAATAATATTGATGTCGCTCTTCTCAAACGGTTTAACTAAGTGCTCAACTTCATTGGTTCTTTGAATTAGGACCATGTAATTTGGGCGAATTGTACTTATCACCCCATACTTTAGCTCACGCGCGCCTCGACCACTAATCCAGCCACTGGTATTGATTACTATGATGTCGCATCCTTTGCTTACAGCTTCATCGTATAACTGCTTTGTTGCTGCTATGACTCGTTGTATAATGTTAGCGGGAGAAACAGATCCCACAAACCTCGCTGATACTGCTTCAACGTTTTCAAGAGAATATATAGGCTTTTCTATTAAGCCGAGACCTATCGTAGTTGGTATTGATATCTCTGTTTGGCCTGGGTCTTTGTCTACAATCCCGACTTTGAGACCCTTGCTAACAGCACAGTTAGCAAGATATGTACAGAAAATGGTTTTACCGCTATCAACATCACCAAGAACTATGCAACTAATTGGTTTAGTACTATGTGAAAGTATTGCCTCAACAGCACTCCTCCATTCCAGTGGTGTGAGGGTCTCCATCAACGTCTCCACCTTCGCTTCACCACCTAATCGAAGCTCTATGATTGAGTCCTCAATAAACTCCACTACTAATGATTTATATCTAGGTATCACTACCTGCTCCTTAGGTTTAATCGTGGATCCTAGAATAGAAATACAGCCCTCTAAGACTCTTAGTCCTGCAGGCCCCTCTATCTTAATTATCGTTCCTCGCTTCTCTCTAATTCTCTTCATCCTATCGTCTCCACCAGTCTTACCGTAGCCTTAATGATTGTGCACTTGTAAGCTTATCTCTATTCACTCTCTATTACTAGAGGTGTCCCCCATAAAGCTTAGAACAGGATTATTGAAGGTCGATGAAGCTTTTAATGGTGGGCTACATGAAGGTGAAGTAACCCTACTCTTTGGTGAAGCTGGCTCAGGCAAGACGGCATTGGCTCTACAATTAGCACTTAGAGGTTGTCTTGAGGGACTTAAAGTTCTTTACGCATATACGGACGGCTTTTTTCCTTATCCCAGAATCGAAGCTTTAGCTAAAGAGATTAGCGCATCATTGAATTCTCTCTCTTCAAAGTTCCATGTAAATCATTTAACCAAATTGGACGATCTGGTTGGGCTTGTAAGGGCAGTGGAGCTAGGATGTCTAGATCACGATCTATTGATTTTCGATACCTTTACATCCCTCTACAAGTCTCTCGATATAAGAAGTAGACGCGATTTAGTGCTTCATAACAAGAAGTTAAATCAGCTAACCGCAATATTAAAGAACCATGTTATTAAGACAAAGAAGCGAGTAGTGTTGACTAGCCGCTTAAGGTTTCTCTTAACTAGCGAAGAGTTAATTGACGAGCCAATAGCATCAAACATCTTGACTTACTGGTCGGACAACATAGTTTCAATACATAAACTTGACGTTCCACTTCAAAGGAAAATAATGCTTCTAAAAATTCATGGTTACGAGTCTAATATCGAAGTTGTGGCTCACATAGTGAACGGCTTCTTAAGAGAGGTTGATTAAATGGACTTGACATATGGAGTCCAATTGGTAGCAAGCTCCATAGTCTTCGTGCTGCCAGCTTATATCGCTAACATGACCCCTCTAATAGTAGCTAGACTCATTTCAAAGAGAAGGCCTATGGATCTAGGAAGGTACTGGATCGATGGCAGAAGGATTCTCGGTGACAGCAAGTCGATTGAAGGTTTCATTTCTGGAGTTCTCTCCGGCTTTTTGGTTGGACTCTTCTTGAACGATGTGTTAAGGGGCTTTCTAATGGGCTTGGGAGCTATGACTGGCGATGCCTTAGGATCATTCATAAAGCGCAGGCTTGGCATGGCTCAGGGGGAGTCAGCTCTTCTTCTTGATCAATACCTCTTCGTGTTAGTGGCTCTGTTGTTTTGCTATTCATCAGGTTACACGCTGACGCTTGATCAGCTTGTAGTAATCTTGGTAGCAACTCCCATACTGCACATCTCAAGTAACTATGTTGCTTACCTCCTCGGAATTAAGCAAAAACCTCTATAATTGATCGCGCAAGGTTGCGACATTGTTAGGGCTAGCAAGCATCAGCTTTCTCTATACAATCTCTCCGCGCATCCTCCTAGTGTTTAGACTAATGATCCCTGTAATTTAAATCCTTATTTAAGTCCGACTTACTTAAGTACGTAGAGAGTATTGGAAGTGCTATAGGATGTCTGAGAAGCAGAGAAAACCTAAAGAATTAACAGAACTTCCAGGTGTAAGCGCTGTAATAGCTGATAAGCTAGCGATGGCCGGTTTTGGTACCATAGAGGCACTTGCTGTAGCTCTTCCTCAAGAAATATCTTCAATTACGGGTTTATCTCTCTCAGCAAGCCAAAAAATCATAAGCGCAGCTCGCGAAGCTTTAGAGTTAGGGTTCAAGACAGCAGATGAACTCTACGAGAAGAGAATGAGAGTGGCAAGAATAACTACTGGAAGTAGGAACTTAGATAAGTTATTGGGAGGTGGGGTTGAAACTCAGATAATAACTGAGTTCTATGGAGAATATGGATCTGGAAAGACTCAGATATGCCATCAACTATGCGTTAACGTTCAACTACCAAGGGATTTAGGAGGGCTTGAGGGCTCAGCTATCTACATAGACTGCGAGGGGACTTTCAGACCAGAGAGGATAGTATCGATGAGTCGTGGATTGGGACTAGACCCTTCCAAGGTTCTAAAGAACATAATAGTTGCTAGAGCTTACAACTCAGATCACCAAATGTTAATAGTTGAGCATGCAAAAGACATAATAAATGAGAAGAACGTGAAGCTGCTAGTTGTTGATAGCGTGACAGGCTTCTTTAGAGCAGAGTATCCTGGAAGAGAAACTTTAGTTATGCGACAACAAAAGTTAAATAAACATCTTCACTCACTCTCCAGAATAGCTTACACCTATGAGATAGCAGTTGTAGTAACAAACCAAGTTATGGCCAAGCCGGATGTGGTCTTTGGAGACCCTACTACTGCTGTTGGAGGCCACGTTTTGTTTCATGTGCCTGGGGCAAGAGTGTTTTTAAGAAGGTTACGAGGTTCGAAAAGGATTGCAAAGCTTGTAGACTCTCCTTATCTACCAGAAGATGAAGCTGTTTTTGAGATAACTGAGGATGGAATAAGAGACTCTGTTAATAAACAATAGCCACCTAATTTCTTAAACACTTCTATGCAGTAAATTAGAAATTAAGCTTATGAGCATGCATCTCGTAGAAAAGTAGGGTGTCAGCCTTGCCCCAAATAGTTAAGTGCGCGAGCTGTGGCTACGTTCTCTATAAAGGGAACGATCTTATTCAACCAAAAGAGATAGCTAAGAGGTTTAGCGGAAAGTGCCCTAAGTGCTCCTCACTATTAAGCCAAAGTCCTCTATCGGTGGAAGTACGAGAACAGCAGAGATGAAAGCTTCTAGGCTGTAATCTATGAGGGACATAAACATTGACGGATACGTTATCCCTAAGAACCTTTTGTATTCTGAAAACCATGTATGGGCTAAAGCCAGAGGAGACGTCTTAGTACTTGGAGTAACAGATTTCTTGCAGAAGATGCTTGGAACAATAATCAGCGTTAACTTCCCAGGCAATGACTCTCCTATAAGGAGAGGTAATCCGCTAGTATGGCTGGAATCCTTGAAGGCGGTTGTTGCAATCCTATCACCAATAAATTGTGAATTGATGGAAGTAAACGAAAGGCTAAGAGAGAAGCCTTGCATCGTGAACATAGAGCCATATGATGAAGGCTGGATAGCCATAGTTAAAGCCTTAAATCAAAACGATCTAAAAGTTTTTAAGAGTGCTGAGGAGTATGCAAGAGCTATATTAGCTCTATCTCGATATGAACAGTATCAGGTATCCTGACTCTCATTAAAGACTTCAATGCTCTATCTTCCGCATCCATGTCGATTAGTCTTTTGTGAACCCTCATTTCCCAGTGATCGAAGGTGTGCGAGCCCTGACCTGAAGGAGCTTTTCTGGTGGTCACAATTAACTTTTTTGTGGGGAGTGGTATCGGCCCCCTCATTTTTACGCCTGTCTTTTGCGAAATCGACTTTATTTCTTCGCATACACGTTGCAAATCATCTAAGCTTGGACTTGAAAGCCTTATTCTAGCCCTTCTCACCATAATTTTAGACCTCAAAAATAAAAATTTGTTATTAAGCCTTTAAGGGACCTTAGCTGGGGTAACGTCGATCACTATTCCAGCTGCTATGGTTCTACCCATGTCTCTAATGGCAAATCTACCAAGCTGAGGTATCTCTGAGTATTTCTCGATGCATAATGGCTTTATCGGCTTAAGCCTTACAATTGCAGCATCACCCTGCTTTATGAACTGCGGCTTCTCCTCTACAACGGCCCCGGTTCTAGGATCTATTTTCTGTAGCAGATCATCGAATTTACATGCAACGCTAGCAGTATGTGCGTGGACTACTGGTGTATAGCCTTTAGCTATGGCAGTGGGATGGTACAAGACGAATATCCTCCCAACAAAGCTCTCAACGACTGTTGGCGGATTAGCGGGATGGCCACACACATCTCCTCGCTTAATATCTGTTTTTGAGACACCTCTAACGTTGAAGCCTATGTTGTCGCCCGGAAGAGCTTTCTCAATTCTTACGTGGTGAGTCTCTATTGACCTAACTTCACCCGACTTATTAGCCGGCATGAATACTACAGTATCCCCGACTTTCAAGACTCCAGTTTCAACTCTTCCAACGGGAACAGTACCTACACCAGTTATTGAGTATACATCTTGTATCGGTATTCTAAGAGGCTTGTCGATGGGCTTTGGTGGTGGTATAAACTCATCTAATGCCTCAAGGATTGTCAGCCCTTTGTACCATGGCATGTTTTTGCTCCTTTCCATTAAGTTGTCGCCAAGCCATGCTGAAACCGGGATGAAGTGTATTTTGCTAACATCATATCCAAACATTCTTAACATCTTAGAAACAGAATCTCTGACCTCGTTATACCTCTCTTGGCTCCAATTAACGGTTGGATCATCCATCTTATTTATTGCTACCACTATTTGGTTTACACCCATGGTCTTCGCTAAGAAAGCATGCTCTCTCGTCTGGCCTGCTGGACCTAGGCCTGCCTCAGCCTCACCCTTCTTAGCTGAAACTACTAATAGCGCACAATCGGCTTGCGATGTTCCTGTCACCATGTTCTTAATAAAGTCTCTATGGCCTGGGCAGTCTATAAGTGTAAAGACGTATTTCCTAGTTTCAATCTTGTAGAACGATAAGTCTATTGTTAGACCTCTCTCCCTCTCTTCTTTGTACGTATCCAATATCCAAGCAAACTTAAAGCTCTCTTTCCCCATTTTCTTTGCTTCTTCCTCTATCTCTCTCAATTTTCTCTCATCTACTTGCCCCAATAAGTACAACAGATGTCCTACTAGCGTTGACTTTCCATGATCTACGTGCCCTATAACCACTAGGTTTAGATGCTCTTTCTCTGCTGACATTTCTACACCACCTTAATTACCTCTTAGCGTAAACTCCAGATTTAAACCCCTTTAATAAGCTTTTCACTAACAGAACTTTACCTCTTATTTTGAGTATCCTCTACCCTCACTCATCACTACTAGCTTCTCTCGGTTAGCATTACCTAGAGGACATTGCTATCCTTTCTATCTCATCCTTCTTTGCTATAGCGTAGCTCTTCGGGTCACCTTGAGCAGCAGCTATGATTTCATCAGCCAAGCACTCATCTATAGTCTTAGGATTGCTGAATGATGCTAACCTAGCGCCCTCTGTCAACCATCTCAATGCTAAATCCACTCTTCTTTGAGGTGAAACGTCGACCGACTGATGATAGACTATCCCACCATACGCTATCCTCGTAGTCTCCTCTCTTGGTCCAGCCTTTTCTATTGCTTCAACAAGTACTTGAATGGGATTCTTACCAGTCTTTAAATGAACTATTTCAAAAGCGTTCTTAACAATATTCATGGCTAATATCTTTTTCCCAGCATTTTTACCGGGCTTCATTAGATTGTTTATAAGTCTCTCTACTATAGGAACGTCAGCTTTGCCGAATCTTTTATGTTCATGTCTACCCTCAGTATGTGGGAGGAAAATCGGTTTTAAGCATACATACCTCTTTAATCCAGGGTCCTTAATCTCCACATCATGAAAGGTCCATTTACCAAAAAGCTTAATTTCCGTAGGTTCTACGCCAACCTTTAATGATTCAACCTCTTTTTCCTCTCTAGCTTTTGCCGTTTTTCGTGGCAAGTTCTCTACCTCGTGGGTTTAGTCTTTTTGCCCTGTAAGATAGCTTTGAGACTGACACCATTAACCTTTATGACTTGAAACTTGACTCCAGGGATATCGCCAAGAGACTTTCCTTGAGGTCCACCTATTCTAGCTATTATGACTTCATCGTGCTCATTTATGTAGTTTAATGCTCCATCTCCCGGAACGAAGGCGGTTACTTGCTTACCATTCTTTATCAGTTGAACTCTCACACACTTTCTAACAGCCGAGTTTGGTTGTCTACTTTCAATGCCAACCTTTTCGAGAACTATACCTCTAGCCATCGGAGCACCTTCAAGAGGATCTACCTTCTCATCTAACCGCAACATTCTTCTCTTGTACTCTCGCTGACTCCATCTAAACTTCTTCCTTTTTTGTACTAGCCTTCTAGCTGCGAAGAGCCCTTTAGGCGACTTACCCCCCATGTTATCCACCAGTTTCTAGAGGTTGAAGTAGACGTAAGGATGGCTTGATATATTTGTTTTGCTCCATCAACTGATCACTTTACTACTACTACATCGATATCAAAGTACCTCTTAGCCAGTAATCTTGCTCTCTGAATCCTCATGCCCTCACGCCCTATTGCTAACCCCTTATCCTTTGGATCCACCGCAACATGTGCAACTAATCTGCCGAAAGCATCTCTAGTTATCTTTACTGCATGAATTTTAGCTGGGAATAGCGCGTTTCTAATGAGTTCTTCTGGAGTATCACCTGACTCCACCACTTCAACAGGTCTCCCTATGAGCTTCGTTGCCCTCTTAATGTTTACGCCATTCTTCCCTATAGCCATCCCCATCTCTCCCTTCTTTATTATGAAGATTACCCTGTTAGTGTTGTTGTCTATTATGCAGTCCTTGGCAGTAGCACCCGATATGCTTTCGAAGAGTGTTATGTACCTCATCTCCTCGTCGGATAGTCGTATGTTGGGCACGTTACCACCCTATTGCTCTATAAGCTTTAAGATTTCGGATTCCCCCTCTTCTAGTACCAATAATGACGAGATAGCATGTCCCCTTTGACACATTTCTCCTAACTCTTGACTCGTATAGGGGGCACGATAGACAGGAATTTGAGATAGCTTGGCGTAATAATCTATTTGTTGCTTAATGAAGTTGGGGCAGTTTGAAGCGACAATTGCTAACTTACCTAAGCCTCTGCCTATTAATTTTAAAACTTCTTTGCTTCCAAACACCACCTTCCCCGTTTTTAATGCAACCTTGAGTTCTCTATCTAAGCTTACCATGTTATTCTCCTCCACGCTTTATCCTAAGCTCTACCATGCCACTTCCAATAGGTATTAATTGACCAACCACTACGTTCTCTATCACACCTGCTAGTGGATCCTCCTCACCTCTTGCACTAGCCTCTAATAAATGCTTGGTAGTTACTTCAAATGCAGCTCTAGCCAAGACACTGGCTTTTTCTCCACTTATTCCATGTCTTCCTATCTGCCTTACCTTTCCAGTCATTGTCATGAGGTCTGCAACTAACATTACATGCCTTATATCAACGTCTAGACCTTGCTCTCTCAACACGCTCATCACCTCGTTTATTATGGCTGTTCTCGCAGCCTCTATCCCTAGGACTGCAGCTATCTCATGTATGTTGTTGGTCATAATCCTTGTGGGGTCTATTCCCTCTAGCTCATCTAGGTTATTAAGGATTCCCTGAAGGTTGGACCCTTCAACCTCAAGGTAGTAGTAGGTCTCCCCTTCCTTAGAAACCTCTTTGACGACAACCCTCTTAAGCCCTTTAATTCCCTTGAGCTTTATGCTTAGAATCTTCTGTCTAAGCTTTACAAGCTTCGTGGCCTCGATACCCTCTGGCATAGCTATTGTTATCTCTATAATCTTTTTCTTCTTCCCCTCGCTTGTCTCCTCCACTCTCTCTATCACGCTTTCTATGACTCCTATTTTATGCTTACTTAGAGCGTTGATAACCATGTCCAGTGTAAGTCTCTTATCCCTCATAAGTTCTTCGTCTAGCTGAAGAAGTATAATTTGCTGACCAAAGTCTATGCTTATGCTACTCGTCACGTTCTCTATTGTTACGTGCTGAATTTTTCTTGCTAACTCTTCTGCTTTAGCCTTATCATACTTAGTTTTTTCGTCCAGCTCTATCCTCATTAGTGGAGTTGAGGGAGCCCTCTTAGCATCCAATATCTCTATGAGTCGAGGTAAACCTAGTGTAACGTTAAGCTCCCTAACCCCTGCGAAGTGGAACGTCCTTAACGTCATTTGCGTTCCAGGCTCGCCTATGGATTGAGCGCTAATAGTACCTACAGCCTCTCCAGGTTCAATGAGTGCTTCTCTATACTGCTTAATGACTTCATTTATTATCTTTTCAACATCGCTGACCTTTAACCTATCCACGATCTCAGAAAGCTTCTCTTCAAGTCTTGCAATTACTGACTTTGGTAACTCTGCTGAATACTCCTCTAACTTCTTCTTCAAGTCCTCCAACGACATCTTCTTGGTCTTCATTTCAATGCAGCAACCCCTAAGACTTTCTCTATTGTCTTATCAATATTGACGGCCTTGCCATGATCACTCTTAGATGGGTCCACTCCATCTTCTCCATAATTTAATTGAACGATTCTGTTGTCAGCCGTCCTTACCGTACCATCATACTCCACATGTAAGTCTTGCAGTGCATTTATTAACCTGCGTTGCATGTAACCGCTTTGCGATGTTCTCACAGCTGTGTCTACTAACCCTTCACGTCCACCCATGGCATGGAAGAAGAACTCGATGGGTGTTAGTCCCCTCTTAAAGCTAGAGTACACAAAGCCCCGTGCAGCAGCTCCTAGATCCCCCTTCTTGAAGTGTGGTAAAGCTCTTTCAAAGTAGCCTCTAAGTATCCTTTCTCCTCGAACAGTTTGTTGACCGACTGTAGCGGCCATCTGAGTTAAGTTTAGCATGG
Source organism: Candidatus Nezhaarchaeota archaeon WYZ-LMO8 (assembly GCA_004347965.1). Taxonomy (GTDB): domain Archaea; phylum Thermoproteota; class Methanomethylicia; order Nezhaarchaeales; family WYZ-LMO8; genus WYZ-LMO8. The sequence goes on along the minus strand of QNVF01000024.1, from coordinate 5,915 downwards.
ATCCTCTCGATCCTGACCTAGCCATCATGAGTGCTTGACTTGAAGCCTTCAAATAATTAGCAGCCATCTTGCCAACGTTATCTCTGGCATTACTTAGAACCTCGTGAATGAGTGTTTCTAGTGTTTCTTCGAGCGTCTTACCGGGCATTTGCTCAAGCTCTCCTCTTTTGTACTTCTCTATTAGCTCCCAAACCTTCGCCTCCGCCTCTCTTAGTCTCTTCTGTATTTCCTGGAGAACTTCTAGAGGAAGCAAAACATCGTCGAGGTTCATTGTGAAACCGTGAAGAAAAGTGTAATTCAAAAATACTTTAAAAGCATGATCTAAGAACCATGACCCTACGTTTATTCCAAAGTCTTTTATTATCCTGTGTAGAAGCGACTCAGGTTCTCCTGCTCCTATGGACTTCTTGTCTATGACCCCTGCAACTAATTCTCCATTAGCTACGACCACATAGGCATCATATGGACACTCAAACTTCTTACACTCTCCACATTTTCTGCAAGCTGAAGCCCTTAAGGTGTAATTCAGGCCTTTGGGTAAAAGTGCACTTATTACTTGCTTTCCTGTCCAAAGCCTCTTAGGTTTGAGAATAGCTGGCTCTGGAAAGTCGGCTACATCGGCTAAGAAGAGTAGTCTTTGCACCTCTTCTTTTGTAAGTAATGTGTTCTTTTGCGATAACAAGTAAGCACCGAGTATGTAGTCCTGAGTGCCGCCGATTATTGGCCCTCCATATCGGGGTGATAATATTTGTTGCTCTACAAGCATCAAAGTCATTGCTTCAGCTCTAGCCTCCTCACTTTGAGGTATGTGGAGGTTCATCTCATCCCCATCAAAATCGGCATTGTAAGGTGGGCACACGCAAAGGTTTAACCTGAACGTTTTATAAGGTAAGACCTTGACCTTGTGAGCCATGATAGACATTCTGTGAAGTGATGGCTGCCTATTGAAGAGTGCTATGTCTCCATTCCTTACATGTCTCTCAACGATGTAACCAAAAGTCAGCGTCTCGGCTACAGCTTTTCTATCTTTGACGTATCTTAGATCTATCCTTCGACCGTCAGGTCTCACTATGTAATTTGCACCTGGATACTCGTAAGGCCCCCTAATAATAAGCTCCCGAAGCTCATCTATGTTCCATGGAGTAACTTTCTCAGGGACTGTTAGAATCTTAGCTATCTCAATTGGCACCCCCACTTCGTTTATGCTCAAATTAGGGTCGGGTGATATCACGGTTCGAGCTGAAAAATCAACCCTCTTCCCTGAGAGACTGCTTCTAAACCTTCCCTCCTTACCCTTAAGTCTTTGAGCTAAAGTTCTCAGCACTCTACCAGATCTATGCCTAGCGGGCGGTATGCCTGAAACCTCATTATCGAAGTACGTGGTGACGTGGTATTGCAATAAATCCCATAGCTCCTCTATTATCGCCATTGGAGCCCCCATGTCTATTTGCTCCTTAAGTCTCTCATTTATCCTGATGATATCCACTATCTTGTGCGTTAAATCATCTTCAGATCTAAGACCAGACTCAAGAGTTATTGATGGCCTAACAGTTACCGGAGGTACGAGAAGTACCGTTAACACCATCCACTCTGGTCGTGAGGTCTTGGGGTTAAAGCCCATAACCTCATAGTCCTCGTCAGGGATTTTCTCAAGCCTTGCTCTTACAATATCAGGGGTTATTCTTCTTTCTCCACTTTTAGTCCTCTCATAAAATGTGGTTGGTCTCTCAAGACGAACTTTAATTTGTTTCTCTCCACAATGAGGGCACTCCATGGCCTTCATGGCCTTCTTTAATACCTTGGTCACTACCTTACTCTTAATTATTGCCCAAATTCTTGGTCTCTCCTTCATCAACCTTCTTATCTTGTCAATCTCCTTTTGAGGTAAGAGAAGTCTTCCACACTTACAGCACGTTGCCTGTAAGAGCTGGTATATTATCTTAACAAACCCCACGTGGATTACAGGTTTGGCAAGTTCTATATGTCCGAAGTGACCGGGACATTGGCCAACTCTGTTCCCACATGTTTTACACTTTTGTGTTGGATCTATGGTACCGAGTCTTAAACTCATAGGCCCAGTATCTATTGGGGTTCCATCTTCCTCGTAAGTATCTGGCGTTATTATGCTTCCTACTGATATCTTCCTTATGACGTCAGGTGATAAAAGACCAAAAGATATAGCTTTAACTTTCTTTTGTGGAATCAACATTTTCTAATCCACCTTAAGCTTCGGATATATTCCTAGGCTCATAAGCTCTTGAAGGAGAAGCTTAAACGCGTAGGACATGGTTACTTGAGCGATTTTAGCCTTCTCTTCGCACAGTGGGCACTTGTATTTGTCACTTATGGCATCATAACATGCTATCATCCCACAATTTTCACATATGTAAACAGTAGTTCTATCAGACTCCTCGAGGAGACGATCTCTTAATAGAGCTGCAGCACCATGAGCGATTAGGCAGTCCCTCTCCATCTCTCCAAACCTTAAACCTCCCTCTCTTGCTCTACCCTCAGTTGGTTGCCTAGTGAGTATTTGAACAGGTCCTCTGGCTCTTGCATGCATCTTGTCTGCAACCATGTGGTGCAGCTTTTGATAGTACACTACACCTATGAAAATTGGGACTTTATACATTTCTCCTGTTATTCCATCGTACATAATTTCACAACAAGTAGGACTGTAACCTAACTTCCTTAACTCTTCTCTAAGCTCAGATTCTTTCATTCCATAGAAGGTGGAGGCATCTATGAACGATCCCTTTAGTGCTGCAACCTTTCCTGCTAGAGATTCTATTAGCTGTCCTATGGTCATCCTTGATGGAAAGGCATGCGGGTTGATTATTATGTCAGGTACTATGCCATCTTCTGTGAACGGTAGATCTTCGTGTGGAAGCAGAAGCCCTATAACCCCCTTCTGACCGTGTCTCGAAGCAAACTTATCACCAAGCTCCGGTACTCGTAAATCTCTCACTCTAACCTTAACAAGCCTATTCCCCTCGCTTGACTCAGTTATTAGAACTGCATCCACAATACCTGTCTCTCCATGTCTCATGTCTATAGAGGTCTCCCGCCTAATTCTGCCTGAAACTTCAAACTCTCTGTACTCGCCCATGAATCTTGGCGGGCTAGTTCTCCCTATTAAGACGTCTCCACCACGTACTTGAGCTTCCACCTCAACTATGCCGTCTTCGCCTAGATGTCTATAAACCTCGCCAGCCCTATACCCCCTAACGTTAGGGGGAGGGCGCTCAATTCTATCCTCTTCTCCTCCCGGATACCTTCTCTCTTCTGCCTCATATGTCCTGAAGAACGTTGATCTTGCCAACCCTCTATCAACTGCTGCACGGCTAAACACTAAGGCGTCTTCAATGTTGTACCCTGTGAGTGTTAGTACAGCCACTATCATGTTTTGACCTGCTGGTCTATCATTATACCCTATTATTTCTAATAGTCTAGTCTGAGCAAGTGGTTTTTGAGGGTAATGTAGGAAGTGCCCTCGAGAATCCATTCTTAATAGCATGTTAGCACAGGAAAGCCCTAAAGCTTGCTTTGCCATGGCAGCTTCGTAGGAGTTTCTTGGTGATTGATTATGCTCAGCATAAGGTATTATCCCAGCACAAACACCGAATATTGCTGTGGGCATGATCTCGAGATGCGTATGCTCAGGTGTTATGTCTTCAGGGTTTAAAGCTATGTAAGCGTTCTCCTCCTCCATAGGATCCAAGTACTCGATGAGTCCTCTCTCTATAAAGTCCTTCCATGTCCATTCTCCTCGCCTTAGCTTCTCCACATGCTCTTTAGTAACAAGAGGCTTACCATCTTTGACCACTATTAGCGGTCTAACGATCCGACCGCCATCACAATTCACGTACACTTCCTTTATGTACTCTGTTTCTATGTAAGCTACGTTAACTTCAGGACTTATCGCACCTCTTCTTCTATCCTCTCTTATACGGTTGACTAAGAAGTGAGGGTCATCGTGCACACCTACGAGCCTACCGTTGAGAAAGACCTTCGGCCTCTTAATCCTCTCATGCTCTGACTTTGCTCTCTCCTCTTTTATAGCTCTCTGTATTGGAATTAAACCGAGCTCGTAAAGCTTAGTCTCTATCTCGGCCTCATTAATGCCTACAGTTATTCGTGCCATTAATGACAAGTTCTTAACGAGACCGCAATTAGGTCCTTCAGGCGACTCGTTCGGACAGATCCTACCCCACTGCGTTGCATGAAGGTCGCGAGCTTCAAAGTGAGGTTGACCTCGACTTAATGGAGATACCACTCTTCTAAGATGGCTTAGCGTTGACAAGTAGTTAGTTCTATCTAGAAGCTGGCTAACCCCAACCTTGCCCCCAGTCCAGTTGCCCGTCGCTAATGCATGGCGCAGCCTTTCAGTTATCAAGTCAGCTCTTGCTAAGTTTTCAACGTAAATAGCTTTTCCCGTATCCCATATCCTCTCAAGCTGATACTGTAGATCTTGGCAGAACCTCTTGAATGCAACCCTAAATAAGCTTGCTAGGAGATCTCCTGCAAGTCTCAACCTCTTATTTGCATAGTGATCCTTATCGTCAGGCTTCCTCCTACCGAGAACCAGCTCAAGCAGCTTCTCAGTCATTTGTCCCAGGAAATAAGCTTTTTTAATTCTATCTTCAGGTTTTGAACCTAAGTGAGGTAAGAAGTACTTATCAATGACAAGTTCAGCTCTCTCAATTCTCTTCTGTCTAGGCTGTCCGAACATTATCTTACCGCCTATGTAGTCAAGGGCATCTTCAACCGTGGGGACGTCGCTTGCCGCTTCTAATGACGGTAAAAGCTCAACCTCTATCTCTGGATCCCAAGTTATGGCTTCAACTATCTCCTTATCACTTTCAAGACCTAAAGCTCGCATCATAATGAATAGAGGTATTCTACTAGCAACAGAGGGTATTACTACGTGGAGGGTTCCATCCTTTAATCTTTCTATGGAAGTTGGTATTCTAAGTCCAGCGGTTGAAGATAGCACTTTAGCTACATGAGTTACATTAGAGCTACCCTCAAGAACATCCACTAAAACATGGTTAGTTGCTAAATCCTCCTGTGCTACAAGAACTCTCTCTGAGCCATTAATTATGAAGTAACCTCCAGGATCCTTTGGATCCTCGCCATTAATTACAAGCTCTTCTCCACTCATCTTTGATAGTGGGCATAATACCGACTTAACCATTACTGGAAAGTAGCCGATAAAGACCTTTGTGGTTCCTTCACGCACGCCATTGACATACTTGGTCACCGTTACATAGAGAGGCCCAGCGTAGGTGAGATTTCTAAGTCTAGCCTCCATAGGCAGTATGCTTCGCTCAGAGCCATCAGCTTCCTTAACCATAGGCGAGCCTATATGAACCTTATCAAATCTTATCTTGATGTCTCTCGCCTCAATTCCTCCAAATTCGTAGACTATTTTCTGTATTCCGTGCGTGACAAACTCATTGTAGGATGCTAAGTGTTGCTTAGTTAAACCATTCTCCTTAATGTAGCATCTTATTAGATCCCATCTATCCCCGATAGTTAGAATGCACATCACCTCTTATGGAACGACAAACCTATAAGCTATTGCTTCCCCCGCAGTTGGGCTCTTCCTTACGATCTTAACTATGTCTCCCGGTTTTGCACCTATTAACTTAGCGACAGGATCAGAAGCTCTTATCCATGGCAATTGCTCTGGTCTAATCTTAAGCTGTTCTAATAATTGCTTTTTCTCCTCTTTAGTTAGGAGAATGTGCTTTGGAACTAATTCGTGATCTAAAATCGTGAACTTCTTCTTCAACATTTAACCCCCAAAATTTAATCAACTTATTACATAAGGTAGTTTCACAGTTAGCGAAAACGAAAGTGTGAAAGAAGTGATAAATAAACTTTTACCTCACATTTTCTTAACATTTTTT
>QNVF01000023.1 GCA_004347965.1 Candidatus Nezhaarchaeota archaeon WYZ-LMO8 | reverse complement strand
CTTTAAATGCTTCTTGAATCATTTACACTTGGTGTTATGTTGCTCGGTAAGTCTCTATGCAAAAACATCGAATCTACAGCCATTATTAGCAAGAAGGTTACTAATACAATTTCACTCTCTTATCCCCTAATTAGTAGCCTTCTTCATCACCTTAAATTTTTGCGACGCTATGGGCTCATGGGTACTCCACGTTCATCATTCATCAGCAAGGCGCTTTAATTCATCGCCCAATAAACTCTAACTCTCTCACCAAGATAACTTTTTTCAACCTAAAAGCAGAAGTCACAGGGGATGTGAAACCTTTTGCAGATTTCGATTATCTTCTCCTTGATGTTTCTAAGCCAGCTTTTGTCATAAATGGCGTTGACGAATTTGTTCAGATGGCTTTTGTTCAAGGTACTCATTATTGATTGAACTACGTCACCCTTTACGTTGAGCTTGTCCACTATGATGTAGCTCACTCCACTGCTGTATGCTAGTTCGACTATCTCATCAATTTCCTCATCAACCACTCCGGGTATTAGAGGTCCTAAGAAGAGGAAGGTCTTGAAGCCTTCTTGGGAAGCCTCCTTTAACGCCTCCAGCCTAGCTATGGGATGGTCTGATAGAGGCTCCAGCTCTCTGTGTGCTTGAATGGTTGTAACTGTTACTCCTAACTCGAACTTCTCCTTGTCCATGGAGTCCAAGTCCCTCTTAAAGAGCGTTGACTTAGTCAGTACTGTAACCTCAAGCTTGCTTGAAGATAGCAATTCAATGCACTTCCTTGTCAGCTCGTATCGTCGCTCCACTGGCTGGTACGGATCCGTTATGCTGCTAACTAATACAACTCCCCTGTTTATGCGCTTAAGCTCCCTGGTCAAGACCCTTGGCATATTAACTTTAACCTCGACGAAGCTACCCCAAACCCTTCCTCCAAGCCTATTGGGCATCAACCTAGGGACATAGCAGTAAACACATGAGTGTACACAACCAAAATAGGGGTTTAAGGAGTAGTCCACACCGTATATGCCGCTTTTAGATAGAGCACTTCTACATTGGACCTCGGTTACTACTATGTGGTTTATGATAGTTCACCGATCCCTACTCTTTATGATGCAAGCTCAGAGAATAACTTCACTCTTCAGATCGAGCTCGAGCAATTCACGTAAGAGGATAGCTTTTAAGCTTGAAGCTTAACATATCTTACAGGTCACGAGATTATGCATGTCATCTTCATCTTAATAAATACGAAACCCGGTAAGGCTTTTGAGGTAGCTGAGAAGGTCGCTAAGATAGAGAAGGTTAAGTCGGCTTATGCGGTCACAGGACCTTATGATGTTGTAGCTTGCTTCAAGAGCGAGGAGCCCATGGCTGACATAAAGAAGATAGTCAGCAAGATACACGAGATTGAAGGAGTGGAGAAGACCTTAACTATGGTGGCAATTCACTAAACACTCTCCTTTTTTATTGTTAGCGAAGGTTAGCTCTTGTAGCCGCAGGCTCTACACTTGTACGTGTTCTCTATGTCGTCCCAGCTAAGCTTGTGACCGCATCGAGGGCAGCTATACCTCCCAGGCTCTATGACTCCATCTTGCATTAAGACCTTGCGTACAGCGTAGAGACTTAAGTTAACGGTCTTAGCTATCCTCCTCAAGCTCCAACCTTGAGCATAGAGGCTCTTTATCAACTGTCTGGTCTCATCGTATATCTTGGTAACCTTTCTCACTTTCTCTAGCTTCTCTTGAACCTCTCTTCTCCTCATGGCTAGTCTTACTCTCTCTCTAGTCAGCTTGACCTCGTATTCTGAGGCCCAAGCCAAGACCGCTAGCACAAGTCTCCTAATGTTGGGGTCGAGGGTTTGGAGGAAGCTGTCTCTCACGCTTACAACTGTTATCTCCTTCTTGTCAAGCTCGCTCAACGTCTTAAATATGTCCATGAAGCTCCTGCCGAGCCTATCTATTGCATAGACTATGATTGTAGATATCTTATTTTGTTCTATGAAGTTAAGAAGCCTCTTAAATCCATCACGTTCGAGAGCCGGTATAGCTCCTGAAACGTCGGGATCACTAAACCACTCTACTATCTCTATTCCACTTTTAGCAGCATAGTCTCTAATAGCATTTATTTGCTGCTCCGTTGTCTGCATGTCGGTAGACGTCCTTGAGTAAGCAACTGCCTTTATCGAACTACTCATAGATCTTCAATTTTATGGAAGGGGCAACCTCATAAACAATTTTGTACAACATCGATTATGACTTGATGATTAAGGATACAATCCTGCTTAAAAACGTTCTTTCAATTTTTCTTTTAACTATTAAAGTTTCTTTGAAAGTAGGTTTTGTAACGTCCCGTTAAAAGGCTTTACTGCACTAGCAGAGGCTTTAACTCGTAACTTCACATGACCTTAATAATGAGGTTGGTCATTAACGTCAAGTAAATCTTAGTAAGAACACTATCTTATGCCAGCATCACGAACATCAATAGATGTTTCTTGCTTTCCGTAGCTTTTGAGCTATTGAAGCTCGGGAAGCGATAAAGGAGTCTAGTAATCCTCATCCCTCTACTTTATCGTGAAGAAAGAGGACTATGGGATCTATTGCTCTCCATTGATGAAGTCAAGGAATGACGCCAGCTTCCCTCAAAGCTTCCCTCAAAGTCTCTTCGCTTGGGCAGACACCTATTATGCGAATATCCTTGTCTATCACTATCGCTGGACTACTGCTTATGCCGTACTCGCTGAGCTTTGGATTTGGACCTCGATAAATCTCGACGTCTATCTTATCCTTGTACTCTTCCTTTATTTTCTCTATCAGCTTCAGTAGCAATCTTCCACCAGAGCACGGAGGTTCTGACGTGAAGACCTCGACCTTAACCTTCAAACTTCTATACCCCCAATTCCTTCAAGGCTATCTCTATAGTTTTTAGGCTTGGACAGACTCCCATGATCTTTATTTTTCCCTCGTTGAAGACCACTGCTGGTACAACCGTTAAACCGTAGTTATTGAACTCCTCGCATGGACCTGTACGCTTTATTACCTCTACCTTGTCTCCATACTTCTCCTTGATGATGTCGGCGTACTCTAGAAGCTTTACGCAGCCAGCGCATGGAGGCTCAGCCGTAAAGAACTCAACTTTAACCTTCATTCTTCCACCTTATATCGCTATATTACGATTTTTCGATAAGAACTATTTAAGGCTTCTGCTTCCAACTTGTCCTTGATAGATTTTAGACCATTAAATCCAGTTAGAGACTCCATATGGTGTTGCCAACGATGAACGACGCTAAGGTGGCGATGACAATTGTTACTAGAATGTATGCCACGGCCTTCCTTACTGTAAAGATCCTAATAATTGCCAGCATGTTTGGTAAGCTCATGCCCGGTCCTGTTAAGAGGAGTGCGAGTGCTGGGCCTTTACCCATCCCCAAACTCATTAACATACTGACGAAGGGAGCCTCTGTTAAGGTCGCGAAGTAACTTAGAGCCCCTATAATGCATGCGATGAACGTCTGCAATAAGCCGTTTCCTCCAAGCCACTCCCTAATCCAGGGTTCCGGCAATAACTTGCTTACCACGCCTATTACGAATACTCCAACTAATAGAAGTGGGAATATCATTCTCACGAACCATAGAGTTTCGTGCATCCACACACCTACATGGTCCCTCTCGATAAACTTAAGCGCGTAACTCATGGTTATCGCAAACAGTACTGCAAATATTAAGAGCTTATAGCCATAGATCAATAGCTTATCTTCACCTGAGTTAATGTTCAGGTAGCTAGGTAGTACTGCGCCCAAGTAGTTTGGCATTAGAAGAGTGACTACGAGCAGGACTATTAGCACGATACCCTTTACGCCTCCAATGGTAATGCTCGTCGTAGCAACACGCTCTAACCTCATTTTCTTCAATCTCGACGCCTCATCATTCCTAAAGATAACCGTCATCGCAAGCCCGACTAAGAAGGCTGTAGCGAAGGCTGTAGCGATCCTTGCTCCAGCCATGTCAACTCCAAGTATAGCTCCAGTATAAGTTAGAGCCAAAATATTAGCTGCAGGCGCCACCCATAGGAATATGAAGGCGGGTCCTATGCTGCTTCCACGCTTATAGAGACCTGCAGCTATTGGAATCACGGTGCACGAGCATACAGCCAACCCCAAGCTTGAGACAGCTGCTAGAGGGAAGGAGATGATCTTTCGAGACTCTAACCCCAAATATCTGATGATAGCGTCGCGCGATAGGAACACGCTCATTGCTCCAGCTAGCAGGAATGCTGGGATAAGACACGTAACCACGTGATAGGCTATGTAATCTATTAGAGAATCGAGGCCAGCCTCCATTAACGCAAGCACTTGGCTTAAATCCAAGGTCCCTCAGCAGTCGAGAATAAAGTGTTTCTGAGATAAAAATGTATCGCTATATCTCGATATTGCGCTAAATGAATCTATACGTCAAAACCGTTTTACCGATAAGTTGTCTATTAAATTAGACATAGAGTTGTCATTGGTTTTTGGTGTCCTTTAAGGATTCAAGGGCCTTGACTAGTGCTATAACATCTTCGAGTACCATTAATTCAATGGCTTTAATAATGTCGAGCACCTTGGGATTCCTAATACGGTAGAGAGTCCTCCTCCCATCCATTCTTCTATCCAATATTCCAGCATCGTATAGCATGTCAAGGTGCTTAGAGGTTGTTGACTGAGCCTTACCTATTGCTGGAATTATCTCGCAGACACACCTCTCTCCATCTTTTAAGGAGTCTATTATCTGCAACCTCGTGGGGTTAGCTAAAGCCTTGAACACCTTAACTTTCCGGTCAATTAAAAGTTCCTTACTTATCTTACTCATGGCTTATGATATGGATTGCTTATCAGCATTTAAATTTGTCGATTTATATCGTGAGTCGTCTTTGATGAATAAATTTATATATCGACATATCGTAATATATAGGATGTGGTATTTTATGGAAGTAATAGTTAAGATCTTTGGAACTGAACCTCCCTGCGCTAAATGTAAAGCTACTGAGAAGGTTGCTAAGGAGGTAGCTGAGGAGTTTAGCGGCAAGGTTAAGGTAGTTAAGCTATCAGCTCTTTCAGAGGAAGCTGACAGATACGGAGTCTTCATCACGCCATCCATCGTGGTAAACGATAAACTTGTCTTTTCAGGAAGGGTTCCGAGCAAGAACGAGCTTAAGAAAGCAATAGAAGAGGCAATGGCTTCACAGCCTTAAATTTTCAAACAACAATTCAAGTTAAAGATGTGCTTAGCTTCTCGTTTTAATCTTAGCGCGAGGTGTTGATGGTAGGGCGAACGTTTAATCATCAAGCTGTGAAAAGCTGTCTAAGCTCTAAGCTCATATTGTTACAGCGTTTTCTACTCTCTCCTCAACAAACTCTATTGTGACCAATTTTTTGATGCTCTCTATGATCCTATCCACATTGATTACTCCAGCTTCAGGTGGATAGACACCAGCCTTAATATCCCTCTTCGTTGCAAGTTCTAGCGTAGCTAGAGCTACAGGTAGTGCAGTAAGTCGAGCAGAATCCTTACATGCAATACCGTACTTAATAGTAAACCCCTTCTCATCCTTAAATCCTTTAACAACCGTCGCTAGACCTACGCCCGTTAGTACATAGTCTCCCATCTTCTCGTAGAGTGGTGCAACCATCCTCTCTATTTCTTCTGGGGGCATTAGTTTGGGTAACGATATGGCTATGGCCACAGCGACTTCTCTTGCCTTAAAGGCCTGATCCTTCACCCTAACTTCCTCAAAGCTTGTGAGACCCAGCTTAGAAAACACCTTCGCTACTTCGTTCAATTCTGAGGGCCAGACCCCTCCTTTGTTGTACACATTCTTAACTTTTATGTATCGAGGTATTGTAACTGGTTCTGGATGACCTACGTGCGCAACCTCCCATGCCCCTATTGGGCTCGGAAACTTAAAGCGTTCCGGCTCGCAAAGAGCTGGGATCTTGATCCACTTATTATCCTTGTACGTGACGACCATGCCAGTTATTGCGTGAAAGAAGTGGTCTATGATCGCAGGCCCCATCGTTGGATCTAAGGCAGTCCAAACCCAGTAAGTTCCGATTTCGTGAACTTCATCGAGTATTCGAGCCCCCTGATAAGCAAGCATGTTAGTTATTCCAGGTGTCGCTCCAAGCCCGATTAACGCGACAACACCTTTTCTCTGAGCCTCTTCATGTAGTTTAAGAGCCTCTTCCGTAGCGTCGTAATCATCATTTATATCTACGAAGTTGACGCCAGCCCTTATAGCAGCTCTTAAAACGGGAACACCAAATCTATAGAAAGGTCCTAAAGCACTGACGATAACGTCAAACCTCTTCATAGCATCTATCAGTGAATCCTCAGCTACAGCATCAATAACTAGTACCTCAACATCGCCCCCAACTTCGCTTGCTACGCTTTGAGCCCTCTCAACGTTCTTATCACCAATGACTATCTTCATGCTTGGATCAAGGTTTCGAAGTTCTAATACAATTTTTGAACCTATGTGACCAGCTCCACCTAGAACTAGTACCTTCACGGACATCAAATAATCTTTGTGGGCTATCACTATTTTAATTTAGCTTCTTTATCTCTATTGAGCCTCACAAGGTTCAGGACTTAATAAACCTAATCATGGCCTCAATCCACTAAAAACATTAAACGTATGTAGATCAGCGATTTACACGTACTTTCATTAAGAGATGTAGAGAGTTAAGAATACGAGAGGCTAATTTAAGTCATCCACTTCTATTGAAGGCAATAGAATCCCTTAAAGCTATAGTATGGAGTATGATGAGAAGGAGAATTATAGGCGACCTTCCTCATAACCAACCTAAAGGTTAACGACATCATTGAGACGAGCTTTCTTCATGGAGTGTAAGAGCCTTAGAAGCAGTAGATGAAGGTTAAGGAGGTCTTTTGAGTCAAATGGACTTAAAGGTTTTCTTATTAGGCACGTGGTGAAGACATGCTGCTTACTAAGGATCGTAGGCTTAAAGGAAACTCTACAAGTCCATCAAGCGATGGTAATTCGCATCCTTCATTGAATAATTTAAGGAATTACGGAGTCACTTAGAACTATTTAAAGTTCTTGGAAAGAGTTAAAGTTTCAGGGTTCACTGCATACTATGGTGAGCCTTAATGTCTTGGGATTACAACGATATGAACGAGTGGATTAGGAGAATACGAAGAGGAGAATTACCACCCCTGATAATAACAGTTGCAATAACTGGAGGATTACAGGGCAAGGAGGTTAATCCATATCTTCCTGAGGGCCCTGAAGAACAAGCTCAGCAGGCTTATGAAGCGTATAAGGCTGGGGCATCGATAGTACACATTCACGTGAGGGATCCAAAGACAAACTATGCAACCCCAACGGCTAATCCTGCTCAAATAAGGCTTGTAAATAAGAAGGTGAGGGAGTTATGCCCCGACATAATAATTAATAACTCAACTGGAATAGGCCTATTCACCTCTCTCGAAGAGAGGCTTAAAGTGCTTGAGGCCGATCCTGAAATAGCTTCTCTCAACGTTGGGCCAGTTGCTTGGAGAACCGTGCTGAGAAAGAGAGAACCGGTAAGAATGCAAGACACTCACGTCGATTTAACGTGGCCTCCGAACTTCACTTGGAACGAGGCAGAGGTATTAGCTAAGAGGATGTTGGAGAGGAACGTGAAGCCTGAATTTGAAGTTTACCAGCAAGGTCATTTCCACGTCATATACCACCTCATCGAAAACAGCTTAGCTAAAGAGCCATACATTATTCAGCTAGTGCTTGGAGTACCTGGCGGGGAGCTACCTCACTACAAGAACCTGATAAACATGGTAGAGCACCTACCTCCAAGCAGCTTTCCGTTCGTAGTTGGAATAGGTCCATTTCAAACTTATCTAGCAACTATAGCCATAGTCATGGGTCTTCATGTTAGAGTGGGCCTCGAAGACAACATATTCTATCGTAGGGGAGAATTGGCGAAGAGCAATGCTCAATTAGTTGAGCGAGTAGTGAGGATAGCAAATGAGGTTGGAAGGCCTATAGCAACTCCGGAGGAAGCTAGAGAAATGCTTGGACTACCCAAAGAGCCTAAGCGATATGATTAGCCTTGAATGATCGGAGACATCACAATATGCGTTAGCTAGGCTTAATGGAGGCACGTTAATGAAGAGGATTAACACGAAAAGTAGAGGTACCAAGTGCTGGAACCATGGGCCATGAAGCTGCTTAGGTATGCGCTTAAAGTGGCTATGAAGCCCTCGTGGTTAGCATCAAACTAGAAACCTGGTAGGAACACATCCAACCAACATCAAGAAGGACCTTACATGTCATGATGATGTTGAGTGAATAATCTCAAGTATGTAGCATTAAGCCTAAGCTCTCTAATCCTTTAAGATCTAGATGAATTTTAAAGCTCTTGAATCTCTCCAGTATTTGTTGAATTATCAGTTTGAGATCGTCAAGGTCCTCAGGAGGAATTACTCCACTACCATCTATTCGACCCTCGCATAATAGTAATGCTACTTCGCTACACACAGCACCAGTCACCCTAGCCATGGTGCTTAGATCATTGCTAGATGTCGTTCCATAGAGCCTTAAAAGACCTTTAACTTTATTTCCATTCTTAACTCCTTGCACTTCAACCTCCATTATTATCATGTCAGGTCCATTCTTCATGTTCTTCTCAAAGATCTTAGCCGTGAGCGCTTTAATGGGAACCCTTACTCCTTGGATTTCAACTTTCTCTTCACTTAACAAGCCCAGAGCCCTTAAGAGACTGATGGCATCTAAGTGACCTTTCCACCTCAACGTAAGTTCTCGTAGGGAGTTTGGCCTGTTCTTCATGCGAAGGAGGGTCCTCAAACCATCAGTTGGAAAGGCCTCAAGCTCCCAATCCCCAATCCTTATTGTGGTTCTAAAGCTTAAAGGATCACAAATCTTAACCACACCATTTTCAACGTACCTAGCAGGTCTTGTGTACTCCTCTAGCAGGTCATCAATTGACCATGAGAGCGAGTGGTAAAGAGGAGGCTTTGGGTTTAATGGCAATCCTCCAACTCTAATTTCAACATTGTTCACGTAATCAAGCATTCTAGTGCTTAAGCCTACAATCATGTTGCTTAAGCCAGGCGCAATTCCGCAATCAGGTATGATTATGGAGCCTTCTTTTCGGGCTTTTGAGTCTAAAAGCATGGGGTCCTCGCTCATGAAGGAAACGTCAACTAACTTCACACCTCGCCCAGCACAACTCTCCATAAACTTGTAGCCTAGCTTTCCAGGTAAGCAGCTGCATATGCAGTCAAATTCTGCTGCTAATTTAGATGCTTTAGAGACATCTTTCAATACATCAATTACATGAAGCTCGTCGAGAATTTCATCGTGACGTGCTGCGACGTCAATTGCTTCAACGTGGTGTCCACGAGACTTTAAGTCCAATGCTACTGCCCTACCAACTCTCCCATAGCCGACTACTAAAAACCTCAAACCTCCAACCTCTAATTAGCTTCGGAGTTGAGACATAGCTCACTTTTTCTTTTTAGCCTCCTTAATCCTCTTAACTTCCTTCATTACGTACTCCTTAAAATCTTCAAGGCTCATGGCCTCTCTGTGGCTTGGCAACTTAATGAGTATAACCTCATCGGCAGTCTTAACTCTCACCTCATCATAGCCTGGATACCTGTAGACATCTAATTGGGCTAGTCCCAGCTTCTCAAGCTCAATCTTATACTTTGATAGCACCCTAGCCATTACTTCAAGCACCCACTTAGCTTAGTTCCACGACTGTTTTAAGCTTTTTCAAGCTTTTGGTAATACCAAAGATTTTATCACTCCACTGAGCCTCAAACAATGAGGCGTAAGTTTATGGGGGCCTTCGACGATAATAGAAGAGCGCTATTACTCATTGGCATGGTAGCAATAGCGGTGATTGCATTAATGAGTTTTCTAATAGCATCTGCACTGACACCTCAGCAGCAGCAAGTAGTTCCTGAATTTAGAGGTGTTAAGGTCCTCGAAGCATATACAAATCCTTCAAGTGTTAAAGTCGGTGAGCCAGCCCTCTTAATCGTTAGAGTTTCTAACAACTTAAATCATAACGCTGAGGTCAAGGTGTTCATCTCCATAAAAGGTGAAGTAGAGAAGTATGTGACGGTAAGTGGCTTCAATGTTGTAAAGATAAGCGAAGGAGTTTGGCGATGGGACTTCGGTGTTCTACCACCACTCTCTGAAGTTAAGTATGTTGCTAACTTAGTCTTCAACATACCTTCAGGTATAGCTGAAATAAAGTATAGGATCTACGTTGATGTGGTGGCTAACGGCTCTACAGTCGACAGTAGGACATTCGTAATTGCAGTATCAGATTAATGATCGACAATGATTTCTACCTAGAGTGATGTGAAACGAGAAGTTGAAATTATGTTCAGCAGATTAGGAGGGCCTCATCCTCTAAGTGTACTTGACATTCGAAGTTAAGCGTTATTAGTAATTAAGTAATTAGTTTTTGTGGTGAATTGATGTCACGAAGTTATCGAGGTTATGTTCGAGGGCGATACGCTGAGGAAAGGCTTGTGGCTAAACTTACAAGTTATGGTTGGATAGCATGTAGGACGCCTATGAGTGGAAGTACTGCTCAAGTCGATGTTGAGGCAATAAAGCCGAGTGAGAAGAGGCTGGCACTCATAGAGGTGAAGTCGACGTTGAAGAACAGTTTGGTCATTCCTCGAGAGAGCATTGAAAGATTGAAGAGCAGGTACGAAACTTGGTACAAGCACCTCATCGAGGAGGACTGGAGAGTAGAATACGTGCTCGCAGTACTGTGGAGAGTTAAGAACGGTAGAGGCACGTGGGTCTTAAAGGACATAAGCGAGTACGTAGATGAAGCACAACCGGTAACGGTTAAAAGAAAGGATTCTCAGTGGACTTGGAAACCCTAGGTGAGTGGGTACTTGAATCCATATCTAGAGCTAATGAGACCTACGAATAGCATAATGGCTGGTTTAGCATCCATAATAGGCTTCCTAATAGCATCAGGCTTTTCACTCTCTCATTACGATTACATGAAGCTGATCCTTTTATTTGCATCCACCTTTGTCTTCTCCTCCTCCTCAATGGCTATGAACGATTACTTTGATAGAGAAATAGATGCCGTAAACCAGCCTCAAAGACCCATACCTAGCGGTAGAGTGAAGCCGGAAAGAGCGCTCATCTTCTCCATCATCCTAATGATTACAGGCCTCCTCCTATCCACGCTCATAAGCTTAGAAGCCCTAATCGTAGCTATTGTCGCGTGTACGGGGTTCACAATCTATAGCATACACTTAAAGAGACATGGCTTAATTGGTAATGCATGCGTTAGCTTGTGTGTAGCCTTGACCTTCGTTTACGGTGCAGTTGCAACAGGAGGTTTTCCAGGCTTAATCGCAGTATTTTCATCGATGGCCTTCTTGGCGAACATGAGTCGTGAAGTAGTGAAGGGCATAATTGATATTGAAGGCGATAAGCTCAAGGGATTAAGGACGTTAGCCATATCGCGAGGATCTAGAGCTTCAGCCAAAGTAGCTCTCGTCTTTATGTGCCTTGCAGTAGCCTTAAGCATTGTGCCCACATTACTTGGTTATGTGAATTGGCTATACCTCCCAATAGTGCTAGTGGCTGATGCAGGGCTGTTAACCTCAACCCTATTAGTGCTTTTAGCACCAACACCCAATAAAGCTGGGAAAAGCAAGAAATTAATGTTGATGTTTATGGGTCTAGCATTAACAGCCTTCTTAGTAGGTTGTATTTAAGAGGGGGTTAGAACTTTTAGGTTAAATCTCCTTTGATGAGAACTGATGACGTTTCTTCTCTGCTAAACAGTTGGGAAGGAACCCGATTCCGGTAGGTTAAAGCAATGTGATGGTGAGGTAGTTCGTTAGCTAATGATCAATGTACTATTTCCCCTCATAACCTTTGAGTAGCGGTTTAGTGACCGATAAGCCTTAAGGTCGTTGTCCCGCGCTTGGGGCTAATGATCTTAACCTCTCAATGAACGTTAATGGATCGCTTGGACTTATAACGTACTTCATGTTACGCTTAGTCTCAATAAGTATCATTTTACTTCGATCGGTTACGTACATCCAAACCTTACCTAGACCAGAGATGCGAAAGAGCCCTATGAAGCCGTAGAGCCCTCCACTCCCCCAAATCCTCACACCTTTCATTACCGATGTCTCTGAGATTCTTTTAAAATCGATTATTTCGCTGTATGATATTAAGATGCTCCTCAAGGGTCTCTTAATTAAAACACCTTTCGTCGTCAAAGCGAAGCCACGTGGTGAGAAAAGGTAGGGTACGAACACTATTAAGAAGTAGAGAAGGGCGAGTAGCGATACTATTAAGATCCCAAGATTACTTACCTCAGTTACTACAAGGTACGTTATGTACGTGAAGAGGATCGACATCAAGGCTATTACTATGCTCGTCGTAGCTTTGATCATGCGATCGTAAGGAGCCCTAAACTCGTGAAGCATCGACATCTCGATACATCACCTGGTCAACGGCTTTATCGTTGTCCTACTCTTCCCTAAATGAACTATGTAATCCAAGGACGTTCCAGATGCTTCAGCTATCTTCATCCACTCTATTAGGGGCTTAAAGACCCCTCCAGCAAGCCCATCAGCGACCATAGCATAACCTTGAGCTGCCTCCTTAACCTCTCTCACCTCTTCAAGCCAGCCAATCCTTCTTACCTCACCGTACTTACTTAGACGTTCTTTAAGCATTTCTTCAATCTCCTTTATCCTAGTTAATCTACCTGATAGCAATATTTCATTTGGCTCTCTGACTGAGACCATCATGGAAGCTACCATCTTCTCTACACCTTCTATCATGGCCTCCAAGATGCTCCTACAAACGTCATCCTCCTTAGCTCTCTCAACTAGCTCTTGAGGTGATTCGACCCCAGCAGCTGCTGACGCTCCTCCAGTGAAGACATCGCTTTTCTCCCACTTGCCCACTAATTGTACGAGCTCAGCATCTAAGCTTCCAGATGTTAGAAAGCCCATCGACCCAGTAGTTCCACCTACACCATCAACTATCCTACCGTTATTGACGCCTATCACTGCATTGTACCCAAATCCCATCTCCACGAGTATGAAGGAGACTTGACTGTAATCTATACTAAGTCTCCTCGATTGATCGTAAACCCCCAAGACCGCTATGCACATCTTATCGGCAGTTCCCATGTCTATCTTGTTGATCTTCCTATACCAAGGAACAGTCGGTAAGTGTATTACTGCAGGGATAAAGCAGACAGGCAAGTCTCTTTTCTTCATTTCAACGGTCGCCCTAACCATTGCGTGGTAGACCATTATGCCTATATCGCCTTTCTTAACGGCTGACTCAATATCCTCTTTTCTCACAAGCAGGAGATCGTTAAGAGCAAAGGCTTCAGGGTCCTCGACATCCTTTAGATAAGTTACTTTAACCCCGTAACCAGAGGGACCAGCTATCAAGTCTACCTTGCCAGCTTCCTCAAGTCCCTCAATAAGTTTGCCTGGATCCTTAGCTATCTCTATCGTTGGTATGACTTTCTCATAATAGACCTTGCCGTTCTCTAGACCACATACGTCAAAGCTAAATGTTCCAGGATCCACTCCTAAGACCCTTACCAATGAACCCACCTCTTTAAGAGCGACGTCATTCTGCTTCTTTATTTTTACGTGCTTAATAAATTTAAGGCTCAGTCATGTAAAGTTTCTTAGCTCCCAAGCTAGGTCTAAAGACATCGTCATGGTGATGCGGGTGAGAGTATGGGTTAGCGCGCCATCAAGGCTGCACTTCGGGATGATAAACCCAGTAGGAGTTGAAGGAAGGCTTTACGTGTCTCTTGGTATTGGCATTGAAGAGCCTAGAACCGTGGTTGAAGCTGAAACTTATGATGAATTAGTAGTTGAAGGTCTCCATAAGAGGTTAGCTCAAAAATATGCTGAGCGTGTTGCAAGGGTTTTCGGAACTTGGAGTGGAAGGATAAGGATACACTCTACAGCCCCCCGACATGTTGGGCTTGGCTCCACAACTCAAATAGCTCTATCTGTAGCCTACGCCCTTCTCTCCCTTTACAGGAGAGAGGAGAAGGTAGTTAATGTGGCTAAGGCCTTGGGTCTTGGAGAGCAGTCTGGCGTAGGCACTTACGTCTTTGAGAGAGGAGGATTTGTACTTGATGGAGGTGTTATCGGAATTAAAGGTTCTTTCCCGCCACTGATATTGAAGCTAGACGTCCCTGAGTGGTGGAGGTTCATAGTCACGATACCGCTAGGCAGAGGTGTTAGTGGTAGAGCAGAGAAGAGGGCCTTTGCTAGCTTGAAGCCTTCTAAGGAGAATGAGAAGTTAGTTCATGGAGCAGCACATGTAACTTTGTGTAAACTACTACCAGCTTTACTAGAAGAAGATCTAGAAGTTTTTGGAAAGGCTCTCATAGAGCTTCAAGAAATAGTAGGAACCATGTTCTCTCAAGCTCAAGGAGACATCTACAGCCCCTTATCAGCCAAGGTGATAGAAGTTCTTAGAGAGCTTAGAGTCGAAGGTTACGGGCAGAGCTCGTGGGGGCCAGCTGTTTACGCCGTGACGAGTGACGACAAAGCTGAGATTGTAGCGAATAAAATCAGGAGAAGGTTAAAGATTAAGAACAGGACCTTTGTGGTAAAGGCCGACAACCAAGGGGCTAAGATAATGGTGACGAAGTAGGTAATTCCTCTGTAACACGAATCTTGATAAGCATCCTTTCACCTTAATAATTAAGGGCCATGATGGAGATAGTGATTAAGGTCAGCGAGGAAGAGTACAGGATGATCATTAACTTCAAAAAGGTATACGATACAGTGATAGAAGCTGAAAGCGATTTTAACGACTACATGAGGGACATCATAAGAGAGGGGCTTGACAAAATGCTCAGCGACCTACCACCAAAGAACGTGAACATACTGCTAAAAACCCTACAAGCAATGTTTAGGGAGAATCCCGAATTCGTATGTAACTTCATAGTTCAAATACTCAAGAAGGGCTCGGGTATAAGTAAGGAGGAGGAAGATAGAATCAAGGAGATAAGAGGGCACTACATAGCTTAGAGGGCCTCCGATACCCTAGGACACGTCATCGATTCTCGGTGGGCATGACTCTCATCACAGGCCCTTAATCAATACTCATTTTAGACCCTATTAAAATGTTTTACTTAATTAGTTTAGAAGCATTAGAAAACTTTAAGCTATGGATGAGATAGACTTCTATAGATGATGAGCGCCGGAACTTGAGACCTCCAGGATGATCGGTACATCCGGAACTGATGAAAGAAGATGAGAAAACTTACTGGTATACGAGTTTAGAGATTAGATCTTATAGTGAGCCGAGGATCGTTATCCCCAGATTCTTGGCTTTATTCACAATAGCCTTTATCTTAGCTCGTGATTTGGACTTTAATAGAACTTTTTTGCCTGAGATCTCAACATGAACTTCCTCAAGATCGTATACACTAAGCACAGGTTTAAGGGCTTTCCAGACTTCAAGGCTCGTCAAAGCTATAACGTTCCCTTGAGGGTCACGGTATTTGTCAACTAAAATCTGCTCGTCAATTTTCAGGTGGACCACCACAATATATTCTAGCTTATAGGAAATTTACCTTTTACTTTAATGCTTTCACAATAGGCTTTTCGTTGAGATGCAAGAAGATTCTTCACTTGACAGTTAAGCCTTAACTTACTTAGGGGAAGTATTTTTATTCAGAACGTCCTTTGTTGTATAAACAGCCGTAGAAGACATCTTTAATTGGTTGGTGAGAGAGGACCTTGGAAGTTACCATGAGCTCGAAGGTCAGCCAAAATGCATTGTTGAACCCTAGGTCTGTAGCTGTAGTTGGTGCGTCAAGGTTTGAGGGTAAGGTAGGCTATGTAATCTTGAAGAACATAATTGATGGAGGATATAGAGGAAAGATATACCCAATTAACCCACAGGCAGATAACATTCTTGGATTAAAGTGCTATCCAAAGGTTTCAGCCGTGAATGATGAGATTGACATGGCGGTCATAGCGGTTCCAGTTGGTAAAGTCTTAGAAGTAGTTGATGACTGCGGGCAAGCCGGAGTTAAGGTCTTAGTAGTTATATCAGCAGGATTTAAGGAAGTAGGACTCGAAGGCGCTAAGAGAGAGGTTGAGCTAGTCTCAATAGCTAAGAGATATAAGATGAGGATCCTAGGCCCCAATTGCTTGGGCTACATAAACACATCAATAGGCCTGAATGCTTCATTTGCAGCTATCATGCCACCTAAGGGGCACATAGCGTTCATATCGCAGAGCGGCGCTCTCTTAACATCACTTATAGATAGAGCATCACTTGAAGACCTAGCTTTCAGCAAAATAGTAAGTCTCGGGAATAAGGCAGATTTAAACGAGATAGACTACATAAGGTTGCTAGCTGACGACCCAGAGACTAAGGTGATAGCCCTATACGTTGAAGGGATAGAGAGGGGGGATGAGTTTACTAAGATTGTTAGGGAGGTCTCAACTAAGAAGCCAATAGTAGCTTTGAAAGCTGGCGTAACGGAGGTCGGTGCTAAAGCAGCATCATCACACACAGGTTCCATGGCTGGAAGCGAGATAGCGTATGTAACAGCCTTTAAGCAATTCGGGGTTATTAAAGCAGAGTGTCTCTCCGATCTTTTAGATGCGACCAAATGTTTTGGAAGTCAACCTCTACCAAAACATGGCAACATAATTATAATAACCAATGCTGGAGGTCCAGGGATCTTAGCTGCTGATGCGTGTGGGAAATTGGGCTTAAAGCTCGCGTACTTAGGAGCTGACGTCATTAAAGAATTGAGAAGAATTCTTCCTCCAGCTGCATCAACTAATAATCCTATAGACGTTTTAGGGGATGCTCGAGCAGATAGGTATCAGGCTGTCCTTACAATACTATCAGCTAAAGAAGAGCTTGATTGCCTAGTAATGGTATTGTCTCCTCAAGCGATGACAGAACCAGATGAAGTCGCTAAGTTACTCGTAGACTTTAAAGCCAAGAAGCCTGAGAAGGTTATCGTAGCGAGCTTCCTTGGAGGATCAAAAGTCACAAATGCCATATCAATATTGAGAAATGGGGGAATTCCTAACTACGACTCTCCTGAAAGAGCCATTAAGGCATTGAGTTCGCTCATAAACTATAAAGAAATTTGTGATAAGCAACAGAGACTATTGAATGAAGGTCATCTGAGGTATCCGATAGATCGAGATCGCATAAAAAGTACACTATCGAGGGCGAAGGAAGAGGGTAGAAGCATGTTATTGCCTCACGAGGCCTGTGAAATATTAAACTCGTGTGGAATAAGAGCTGCACCATGCATAGTAGCTAGAAGCCCCGATGAAGCTGTTCAAGCAGCTGAAAGCTTGGGCTATCCCGTTGTGTTGAAGATAGTCTCTCCCCACATCATTCACAAGTCTGATGTTGGTGGCGTGAAGATCGACTTGAGGACATCGAGTGAAGTCAAGCTCGCTTACTACGAGATAATGGCTAATGTCTCAAAGTTTGCAGTAGGAGCAACAGTTTATGGTGTAGCTGTTGCACCGATGGTACCTCAAGGAATGGAAACGATTATAGGAATGCGTAGAGACCCTCAGTTTGGTCCTTTGCTAATGTTTGGACTGGGCGGAATATACGTTGAGCTTTTGAGAGAAGTTTCGTTTAGACTCGCTCCCATCACAAAGAGTGAAGCACTAGAAATGATTATGGAGACAAAGGCTTATACATTGCTTAGAGGCTTTAGAGGTAGTCCTCCAGGGGATATAGATGCAGTGGTTGATGTGCTATTGAAGGTTTCCACGTTGTGCACTGAGTTCAAAGAGATTCAGGAAATCGATATTAACCCTCTGTTTGTTTATGAGAAATTTAAGGGCTGTATAGCTGTAGATGCAAAGATATGGTGTTGAAGCATGGCTAAGAAGCTCTTCATAGCGTCACCTAAAGCTTATGCTGGAAAGACGGTAGTAGCTCTTGGACTAGCACTTAAAGCTGTTGAAGAGGGAGCCAGGGTATGCTACATGAAGCCTATAGGGCTTGCTGGAACAACTGTTGATGGTAGACCAATGGATGAAGACGTTGTACTCATGAAGAAAGTGTTAAAGCTCCCTCAACCCTATGAGTTTCTGTGCCCGATAGTAGTTGATGAGTACTTCGTTGAAAAACTAATAAAGCTAAAAGATCGTGGAATGGAGGAAATTATCAAAGCTTGCTCTCAAATGCAGAAGGATTGTGATTACCTGCTGCTTGGAGGTTTCAAGAGCACGAAAAGCGGCTTAGTGGCAGGACTATCGATTCCAGAAATAGCTAAGAAGATCGACGCAAACATCTTACTTGCAACTAAAGCTTCATCAGAAGAAGTCGTGGATGAATTGCTAGTAGAGAAGAGCTTTATTGAAAGCATGGGAGCGAGACTTCAAGGAGCAGTTTTGAATTTCGTCCCTCACTATCTTTATTACCACTTCAAGGAGGATATCGTACCCTTACTGGAGGAGAGGGGTATTCGAGTTTATGGGGTCTTACGAGAAGTACCTAGTCTCCTAAATCCAACCATAAGAGAAATAGTTGCAAACCTTAATGGTGAAGTCTTGACGGCTCCAGACAAGATCGATAACACGTACGAAACGATTCTCATTGGGGCCATGGGGTGTGAGAGTGCCCTCATCTATGCTAGGAGGGCTGCAAATAAACTCGTAATAGTCGGTGGCGACCGAGTGGACATCATACTATCAATTCTTGAAACCCCCACCGTTGCCATGATTTTAACTGGTGGTATTCATCCAGGATTAAGGGTTTTAGCGAAAGCTGAGGAGAAGGGTATTCCAATAATACTCGTTAATTATGATACCTATACTACAGTTCAGATGATAAGCAAGCTTGGCGGTAGGATTAAACCTGAAGACGTTAAGAGAATAAACATGGTTAAAGAGCTTATATCAAGGGACGTCGATTATAAGGCCATATTGGAGGGCTGAAAATTTTACTAACAATTATCTTCTCATTCATTCTATTATTGCGTGTCTATACTTCATTTCTACTTCTGACTTTCCAAGCCTATACATGAGCTCTGCGACCACACTATCAAGGAAAACCGCTGTTCCAAGTTCAAAAAGCGTACCAAGAGGGGCTAATGGCTCATGGATTCCGAGTATTTGTCTTGAGAAGTAATCTTGCTCTACAGCCGTTTTAGTTCTTCCAGGGACGACGACAACGTGGTCAGCTAGCCTAGCTAGTGGGCTATCTCTAAACGATGTTATTGCTATCACCTTGGCTCCAACCTTCCTAGCTGCTTCAGCTGCTGTTACCACTATTGCTGTGGAGCCTGAGCCTGATATCGCTATCAGAATATCGTTCGGGCCTATGGCTGGGGTTATGGTCTCACCTACTACGTAAGTCCTAAAGCCTAAGTGCATAAGTCTCATAGCAAAAGCTCTGCCTATTAAACCGCTTCGACCAGCCCCAACTATCAAGACTATTTTCCCCCATCCCCAAGCTTCAACAAGCATGCCGACCATCTTGTCTACTTCGGCTTTATTTAGCTTGTCCTTTAGGTCCTCCAGAAATGAGAGTATCTCCCCCATGGCTGAGTAGAAGCCTCTAAGGTTCTCAGAGCCAGAGCTCATAATTACTCACACTATTATCTCAGCATAACTAAACCTTAAATTTCTTAATTTTAGTAGGCTAGATTTTGTTGAGATTTTG
>QNVF01000022.1 GCA_004347965.1 Candidatus Nezhaarchaeota archaeon WYZ-LMO8 | reverse complement strand
TTCCCATTTTGGAGGAAGAGGTTGTAGGGATAGTGAGACTAAGTGACGTTATAAGTGAAGTGATTGGTGGATGGTTTGAAAAGCTAAAACTTGTTAAAGTAATTGGTAAGAGCAAACTTATTAGTCGTGGAGTTCGAAGCTTTAGCGAAGCAATAGAACTTGCTCTTAAAGAGGACATAAACTTGTTACCTGTATTGAAGGATGATGGAAGTTACAGCTTCGTCAAGCTCGAAGACTTATTTGTGCACCTTGTAAAGGAACATGGAGCATTCAAGGTCGCTGAGACAGTTAAGCTAAATCTACGATCTCATCAAAAAGAAGGTTCATGGAGAGTGATGGTACCTCATGTCTCTTCAAGATAAAATAAAGATACTACTTCAACCACTAGGATTAGTCGAAAATGACTTAACATACTATGTCTCTTCAAGGCTTAATGAAGCGTTCAAATACCTTGAATTCGTCATTTCTCATAAGCACTTAGAGCTGCCAACTCACGCTTTAAATGAGAGTAGAAGACAATATAACTCTTCAGTAGTTCTAGATGAGTTATTAAGGCTATACAATAAAGGGCTCTTCGGTTATTATCAGAAGGTTGTTGGCTTGGCTGATGTCGATGCTTACGTGCTAGGCCTTAACTTTGTCTTTGGCGAGGCAATACTAGGAGGGCCTGTAGCAGTTGTGTACCTTGCTAGGCTTAGATCTGAGTTCTATGGAGAAATGCGCAATCGAGAAATCCTTGTGGAGAGAACGTGTAAGGAAGTTGTTCATGAGCTTGGGCACACATTTGGCTTGAGACATTGTCCTAATCCGAAGTGCGTCATGCACTTCAGCAACACGATCTTAGACGTAGACTTTAAAGAGATGCTATTCTGCTTAAGGTGCCAATCAACCTTAATGCACTCCTTCACATCTCTTACTATCTAGTGAGAACCTGATATCTTAGGATTTGGTGTGTAGGATGGGATCCTCGCACGTACCCTCTAAAGCTTACCTTGAGGTTATAGTAGATTCGCGAGAAGCCGTAACAGCCAAGCACATAGTTGATGAGCTAAAAAGGTTGGGAGTACTAGTTCGCATAGAGTTCCTCGAAGCTGGCGATTACGTAGTTTCGAAAGATGTAGCTATTGAACGTAAAACAATGAGCGACTTCATCTCAACGCTGACTAAGAGAAATCTGTTCGAACAATTGGACAAAATCAAAAAACACTTCAGTAAGCCAGTACTGATACTTGAAGGAGATATAAGCTCCATACCGGTGATAAGCTCAATAAGCATGAGCTCTGTGCTAGGAGCTCTTGCATCAATAGCAAGAAGTGGGATTTCGATTTTGCCATCACCATCCCCCTCTGTTACCACCAAGTTGATATTCTTGTTAGCTAAGCAGGAGAGAAAGACACGTGAACAAGCGAGAATTAGAGTTAAAATACCTAAAAAATGTGATGTGAATGAAGAGCAGATATTCTTCTTATGCGGACTTCCAATGATAGGGAAAGAGAGAGCTGAAGCAATACTGAGGGTTTATAGAACCCCTCTTGAGGCACTAAAAAGGGTTGATGGATGGTCGAAAATGGTTGAAGGTATCGGGGAAACCATAGTCAAGAGGGTAAAGGAGATATTAGAAACACCCTTTAAACAATAACTTGATGGTGTAAGCCAAGATTTTGCGCTTGTCCATGCCTAGTTCAATTCTAATTAATGCTAATCATGCAGCTCACTTTTGAGCTTAATACTGAGTAAGATGGAAAGGCTGTTTTTCTCACAAACTTGGCTTCTATAGCAAAAGAAGACCTGTTCCAAGACGATTACGCTCGCAGCACATAGAAACATGTTTAACTTATACGCTCTACGTTAGGTAGTAAAAGCCCCATCACTAAGTCGCTTTTAAGGAAGCCAAGCCTCTTGGCGGCTACGCCGATTCTGAGCATAGTCAGGCTGTCTCTGTAGGGGGTAAAATACATCTTCATAAAGGAGCCTATAACCATCCCGAGACATAAGGCTTTGACTATACACGTTGGTCCTGGATATAAGAGCCCAGCTCTCCTGTTATTAAGCATGTCATCGCATGATTGGAAGCCACAAGCTCCACAGTTCATCCCTGCAACTTCACCGCCATCTCTAAGACCTATTAAAAGGATAGCGTTCACTTTTCCAATCTCTTGTGCATCCATCTCGTATAGGGGATCTCTAAGCTCTTCAGCTAATTGATGCATATACTTCATAAGCTCTTTCTTCCGCTTGCTGTTAATGATAGACACATCAATGCCACTAACTTCCAATTCCCTTAAAATCTCTTGAACCATCCTTGCAACATCTTCTATGCGACTAGACGTCATACTCGAGCCCATAAGTTCTCTCGTAGCCCATTCTAATAACTCATACGTAGAGGATGCACTGAGCAAGCACCTTAAGATCCTTAAGTCGTCATGAGCTTTAAGCATACATCCTGTCTAAATCTCCTCTGATGATTATAAAGAGGCTCAGTATAGGAAATGATCTTAAAAGCTTCCTGCTTTGATTTACCATATTTTTGTGAGCTGTTTAGATATTATCGTATAAAAAGAGAGGAAAAAAGAAGTGTTATTGTGACGGTCTTGGTACAACCTTCGGTCTCGTAAGTAGTGAAATGACTATGCATACCACAATCGATGATATTAGTGCTGGAAGGAATGGGTTGAATGGTAGTGGAGCTACGAACCTTCCATAGTAGCCTAAAGAAAGCCCCACAACTAAGCCAACTATTAGAGCTGATGCTGCACCCACCTTCGTGATTAGCCTAGGTGCATGCAGCATGAGTACTAGCGTAACGCCAAGCGTACATCCAGCTAAGCCCTCAGAGGTCCATACCAGCCATGGTATGATTGCTGGAGGATTGAGCGCTATGATCAGTGCAATGATCCCTATAATCAATGCTGCTACTCTAGTCCAAAACACAAGCCTCTTCTCATCGGCAAGAGGGTTAATCAGCTTCTGATATATGTCTCGTGTAAAGAGTGAGGCTGATGTAACCATGAGTGAGTCTGCGGTGCTCATACATGCTGCAAAAAGCGCTGCTAAGAAGAAGCCAGCTATAGCTGGGTGAAAGCAATAGTAAACATAATATGGGAGAGCCCAGTCCGAAGTTGGTGGTGTAGGCATTGCTCCTTGCGTGACAGCTACCCTAGCACCTAGTGCCACGTACTTTGGAAGAAGGAAGGCTATAGCATAGCCAGCAATACAAGCTAATGGCAACCACTTAAAGTATTCTTCTCTCTTAGCACTATAAATCCTGTGAACCATTCTCGGGTGGCTTGGAAGCCCTATAAGCAAAACAGCAAAGTGTGTCAGTATGTACGGCCAAGAGAATGGAGGTGTTCCAGCAATAGGTGCCACAAGTGCTGGATTTATTCCACGAAGCTGGTTTATTAGTGAATCTATACCTCCAAATTGCATCATAGTTATCACGAATATGGTTATAGCACAGGTTGCAAAGACCAAGTATTGAATGAAGTCGGTCACCGCAACTCCCCAGACTCCCCCCGCTACAGTGTATGCTACCGTTATTGCTGTGCCCAGCAGAACCGCCAGCCAGTAGGGGACTCCCAACAGCAAGGTCATGCCTATTCCTACGGCCGTCCATTGTGCGACTAGTAGAATGACCGTCGTTATGAAGAGTACTATCACGGCTAGAACCCTCATAAACTTTGATCCACCAAAGTAGTGTTCGTAAAAATCTGGTATTGTTAAGAGATTATGTTTTCTAACGTACCTCCATAGTTTCGGCCCGAAGACTGTAGCTACTATGAGCGCCCCAAGAACTGGCCATAGCTCACCGAAGAACACTACACCGTATTGGTAATTCAAACCTGAAGCCCCTATTACTGACATTCCACTATAGAGCGTTGCTATAATGTGTGCAGCTATAATAGGTCCGGGTAGTGCACCGATGACCCAGTCTCTTAAGCTTGTCACGTATCGCTTCGTTAAAACTCCAACTATTGTTGTTATAACAAAGTATGCTAT
This sequence comes from Candidatus Nezhaarchaeota archaeon WYZ-LMO8, assembly GCA_004347965.1. Classification (GTDB taxonomy): domain Archaea; phylum Thermoproteota; class Methanomethylicia; order Nezhaarchaeales; family WYZ-LMO8; genus WYZ-LMO8. The sequence continues at coordinate 19,922 of QNVF01000022.1, read as the reverse complement.
CACAATGCTCCATATGGTGAGTAGCTTCTCTTCCATCCCTCGCTACCCCTCTTCGGGCTTAAACTTGAAGAACCATATTATCGATATCAGTAGCCCTATTACTATCAGTACAAAGGCCCATAACGGCATCCCTAATATTAGCACCTCTTCTAGGGACATAGGGCTCCCTCGCCAATAATTTTTGGAAAAAGTTTTAAAACTTTTGCGAGAGCGATGGTCTCACGAAATCTCTCAGGTGGAGCGCGGTCAGCTGGCTTAGAGTGCGTCGATGACTTTTGGCTTCCAACAACTTCAAGTATAGCTGGAGGGCCCCATCATGGTTTATGCGCGGATTTTCATCACTATGTCAAACTTGAGATGACTCTTAAAACAATAGGTGAAGAAGGGTCTACAAGACACTCTTCGAGCTCTGTCAACTTAAAAGCCATTTCCTGACAATTCCTAGGCTCGCCGACAACTTGTAAGCTTTCTTAGCACAACGATGAACTTTCGATGTACACGTCGGGTCTATATTATTTAAACACTCAAGAGCTTTTCTCCTCGTTTTCCTCAGTTTTAAGGAACCCTTATTAAGTGCTCACGTACCTATATACGCTGCAGAACGAGAGAATGATCCAGCATGCTACCTTGACCCTCTGCAGTAAACGAAGTTTTGAGAAGTGATTGATGACCTTTCTTATCATGAAGACAGCTTACTAGTCTCCAACTCCTTCCCCTTAATAAGGGCTCTTAATTCTCTTTGATTTAAAATGTAAATGTAACGTTATCTTTATGTCACCAGTTTTAGCTACAAAATTGGGAATGCATAATACTAGCGATGCTGAAAGGATTTAATGGTTAGTTAACCTCGAGGTTCCTTCAAGATGAAAACAAAACTTCACGAGCTACTCATTATAGTAAGACCTTCAAAGTTCAGGAGTGCAAATGTCATGGCTGCGTTGACCTTACAATCTATAGCGCTAAGTCAAGACGTTAAGTGTGTGCTAGCAGATCTACCTCAAGGGTTTGAGGCTTTTCTTAAACAGTATGAGAAAGTTGAAGAGGCCTTAAAGATGGCTATAAAGCTTGGCTTACTTTACTGGCCTGAAAGCATAGTAAAGGCTTATGAACCTATAGTGTCCTGCTTAAGTCGACTGATGAGGGAGAACGTGAGAGTTGTGTGCTACTTGGACTCATCGGATCTTGAAAGAGAAAGGAGGCTGGCTTTTAAGATCTCGAGATTGGTGTTAAGGGCGTTGATTAAGAGGGTCGACAATCACGACCTTAGTGAGTGGGTTCAGGTCTTAAATGAGTACGCGTTCGGAGGTCGAATGACTTTCAATCGCTTAATTTATGAGTTGGAGGGCATTAATGAGCCTACCGTAGCTATCTTAGCTGGGCTGGAAGGCTTCCAGTACGCTAGGAAGCTTGAAAGTAAGCAGTTGAATGTGAGGGTTGAAGCCGTTGGGCTGCCGTACCTTCGAAACCCTCTCGAGGTCATGATCATCAAGCACTCAAGAGGGGAGCTAACCGTTGACGAGCTGAAAGCACTCGTAAAGGAGTACGCTGACTATGTGAGGAATTACGTAGTCAGGTGCGAGAGCTTGGAAGAGGCCCACGAAAGGTGGAGTCACGACAAGGCTCCATGGCTCAAGAGCCTGCTCGTACGAGAGGAAGGCGGTGAAGGCGGCTTAATAATGTCGTACCCTTAACCTATCGCCCGTACTCCCACTAGATCCACTAATAGCTTCACGTCGCTATCAGTCTTAGCAAATACGTGGACGTTACCTAGCTTCACGTTCTCAAGGCCCTTGTTCTTAGCCACGTAATAGGCAGCTACCATCTCGTAGATCGTAGGTGATCTAACGTTCTTCAGCTTGTACTCTGGAAAGAATGCGAGTATTGTGAAGGGGATCTGCTTATCGACGTTTGCTATTAACTCAGCTATCTTCGCTATCTGATCTAACTCAACCCAACCAGGTATGTAAAGTGTTAAGACTTCAAGCGTGAAGCCCATGTCAACTATTAATTCAGGAGCCTTCAAGATCCACTTATTTGTGGTGCCGCATAACTTTTTGTAAACGTCTTCGTAGTATGCTTTTATGTCGAGCCAGAAAGAGTCCACGCCACCACTTGCAAGGACTTCGAGATTCTTTGGCGTTAAACCGTAACCGTTAGTCTCAAGTAACACCCAAAGATCGCTACACTCCCTCTTTATCTTCTCAGCGGCTTGAGCGTAAAACTCAGCTCTACATGCAACGTCTCCTCCAGTAAAGGCGACTATGTTCCTAGCTGGACCCCAGCCTTGTGGGCTCAGGATCACTTGGTCTGGACTTAGCACGTTTGGGCATAGGGGGTGTCTCTCATCCCATAAAACGCACATTCCACAATGCCTGCAAAGATCGGTTGCATGCCACATAGTAGCTCTCCATTTAGGCTCCTTAACGGTCACTATCTCCGTATACTTCGCGGACATCCTTGCTATGTCGTCGGTTGACGTCCAAATACCACTAACCCTTTGAGTGAAGTACCAAGAGTGGCACTTGAGACATGTATGATTGCAGCCTGATTGGTATATGGAAAAGTAGTCTTCAGGTCGTGAAAGGTGAGCTGCTTCTATGAGCCTATACCACTTACCGCCCTCAAACTTAAGAGTTACCTGACAGGCTGGCTTAAGACCATCGGGACTTTCAGTCGCACAACTCCCTCTAGGATAGCCTTGAGTTTCCATGTTGCATTTTGGTGTGGCTTCCATACTAATTAAGTCTGCATATTTAGCAAAAAGTATAGCGACATATCGCAACTTCGTCCAAGATATATGGTGGGTTTATAAACGACGTGTCGTAAGTTTAAAGGTTTTGAACATTTTGTTCTTTAGCTCCTCGTCAATGGTTAAAAATCTTTTAATGAAGAAAGGAGCCCATCGCCAAAAGAAAAGTACAAGAATTCGTTGTTACTTAATAGTCTTCAGCAGCTTAGACTTTACATTTACCTAGCTTAATCGGTGATTTTATGGAAACCGTAGTTGAGCTTGTAGAGAAGCTTAGAGGATGCGAGGTCAAAGCTTCTGAATTAATAGAACTATGCCTTGAAAGGATAAGAAGATTAAACTCGAAGATAAATGCCTTCGTAATGTTAAGCCCAAAAGCCATCGAGGAGGCCAAGGAGGCCAAGGATAAGCCGCTTGGAGGCTTACCCATAGCAATAAAGGATAATACTAATGTGAAGGGCTTGAGAACTACCTACGGCTCTAAGTTATTCGAAAACTATGTCCCAGCTGAAGACTCTGTTATCGTTGAGAGGTTAAAGAAAGCTGGTGCTGTAGTATTAGGCAAGACCAATATGCCAGAGTTTGGGTTGATAGCTTACACAGACAACGTGCTCTTTGGCCCTACGAGGAACCCTTGGGACTTAAGTAGAACCGTTGGAGGCTCAAGTGGTGGAAGCGCTGCAGCAGTAGCTGCTGGAATGGTTCCAGTTGCGACCGGAAATGATGGTGGTGGTAGCATTAGGATACCAGCAAGCTTCTGTGGGCTCTACGGGCTAAAGCCAACCTTTGGCAGGATACCAATATATCCACGAATCCCCATATTTACTGAAATCGTTTGCGAAGGCTTCCTAACTAAAACCGTTGAAGACACAGCACTTCTCCTCGACATCGTGAAGGGTAGAGATGAGAGGGACATGTACTCGCTACCAGATGACGGTAGAAGCTATCTAAAGGAACTTGAAGAACCAATTGATAACGTGAAGATAGCCTTCTCCCCTAACTTAGGCTATGCCATTGTAGATCCAGAAGTCGAAGAAGTTGTGAGAAGAGCTGCCTTTAAGCTCGAAAAGTTTGGAGTAGTCGAGGAAGTCGAAGTGAGGATTCCATGCTTAGAGAACGAGTTAAGAGCCAAGGTTACGCTGGAGTTCACAACCTTTATATCAAGCATGCTTGAAAAGTGGAAGAAGGTTGCCTACCCACCTCATCTGAGACTCTTATCGTTAGCAGAGAGCTTGAACTACAAAGACTACATAATGATTGAAGCTAGGAAGCAGGAGTTATGGATTGCTTTGAAGAAAGTCTTTGACAAATACGACTTTCTCATAACGCCTACTACGGCAGTAAAACCATTCGAGATAGGAAGAACTTATCCCAAGGAAATCGCTGGAAGACCAGCGACACCTCTAAGCTGGATGCCCTTCACCTACCCCTTTAACTTCACTGGACAACCAGCAGCGTCAGTTCCAGCAGGCTTTAGTAGGGATGGTCTGCCTATAGGCATGCAGATAGTAGGCAGAAAGTTCGATGACGTTGGAGTCCTGAAGCTCTCTAAAGCCTTTCAAGACGTTAGCCCTTGGATTAAAGATTTAAAGAGCCTCTTCAATAAGCTCTTCAAAGAACGCCAAATTCAATCTTGAATACCTATTTACTCTCAAGCGATATCGCTGTTAACTGTAAGACGACTAAGCAACTTCGTATTGATCCCAGTAAGATGAGCTTCTTTAAATAACTGAGTAAAATCTAAAATTGCTTTTAATGAACCAATTTTGACGCTTAGAAAACTTGTTAATAGCTACATCAATTACTTTGGGTTATGTAATCAGTTACGAAAGCTGTATGTTTGAACCTAAAGCTTCTACTTTAAAAATTCTCTTTACATGAGGTTACCAGCTTTCTCTCATACTCTCTAAGTGCTAAGTACAACAAGTATATGGATTTCACGTTCTCGCTTAAGCACGTCTCAACCTTCTCTCTTAAGTACTTGGTAAAGTTCATCCAAGAACTTGGAGGCTTAGTGGCTATATTCCTCCTCGAGTTCTCAAACTCAAGGATGGTCTCGGCAATAGACATGGTCCTCTGCACGTTCACCACCTTCTCGACTTCCTCTAATGGCGCCACCGGCAATTCTAACACCTTCGTTGCCAAGTCCTTTACATCGATCACCCTGCCCTCTAAGGCTAGAGACTTAACCATTAGGGCTAAGGACTTTAGCCCACAGCTAATTAAGGACCTTTGAAGTTGCTCAAGTCCATAAACAAGTAGAGTGAAGTCCTCGTTAATCAGCGATGAAATGGCGAGCTCTATGCTTGGATCTGGATGTAGGAGACCAAAGTCCTTGTATATTGTTGAGCTCTTAACGTTCTCGCCATCGTATATCGCTAAGCTTAGCATTCCAGTATCTGCTTGATCCATGAGTTTGAGGAAAAGTGCGTCTATTGAAGCGATCTTCAGGGCTCTTGAGGGTTTTGGTATTGATAGGTATAAATCCTTAAACTTAAGTGTTATCCTCTGATCCAGCAACACGTACTCTACAGCTTTTACAGCGTAGCGCTTAGCTAGATCCCAGTTCAACCCAATGGTTATGAAATCGGAGTATGCGTATTCATCGAATGACTCCATCAAAACTTCGTCAAGTGGCTCAGGCTGGTACTCCTCAATTAGCTTCTTCACTTCAAGCCAGTCTAACTTCTCTATTAACCCAGCGCTCTCCGGCTCGTGGATTTCCATAAGCTTTTTCTCACCGACCGCTCCAAGGCTGTACATTAAGGTCTCGAAGGGTATCCTGAGCTTCTTCCTAAGAACTATCATTAAGAGAGCGAGACCTATCCTCATGAGAGTTAGGTCCTCAGCTGGATCTAGCTCGAAGAAGAAGCCGTAGGTGTAGTCACTATACTTCCCGTAGGTTGCAGTCGGCACCTCTATTACTCTATGATCCCTAAACGTTATGGTCCTCCCATCAACGGCCTTGAGCTTAGGCTTAGAGCTAACAATCCTCCACAAGACTCTGTTCGGGATCTTTAGGTACCTACCGAAGTCTCTCTTAGGCGGGTAGACGACGCATACTACCTCTGAGTGTAGCCTACCGTGGAGGTAGTCACTGAATATTGATGGTTCTTCGCTCCACTTAGCCTTAGCCTCCTCGTACTCTTCTAGAGCTAAAGCTAATGGCTCTCTCTGCCATAGGGTTGATGGACTTAACCTCTCTTCGACAACTGCGGTCACCATTCTACCAGTCCTTCCTCCAGTCTTTAGCTCGACGACGACTCCATCGGATGTGTAATCTATGCATCCCACTTGGAACTTCTCGACTAGGTCGCAGTGAGATATGCCTTCAAGGTATCGCTGTTCTCCATCTCCAACGAATATTCTGTTGACGGCATATGGAGGGGCGAACTCGTAGAAGTTCATGTTCATCCAGGCTTCCTTACCCCTAGTAGTGAGTTCACCATGTCTCACTAAGCCCAGCTTCTCTAGGAAATGATATTCCTCTTTGGCTAGAAAGGCCTTGAGTCGCGGGGACATGAACTTCAAGAGGGCTTTGAAGAACAAGGAATACTTATTGTCCGGGTTTATGATTACCTTCTCTATGGGCATGTTAAGCCAAGACTTCAAAGCATCGAGACCTCTCGACAACACATCTCTATCCCACTTGCCCGCTGGTAGGATTATGGTCTCTGAGAAGCTTACCTCCTCTCTCCTGCCCTTCCTACCTTCACGTTGATAGAACTCCCTCAAGCTCTCTGGCAGCCCAACGTGGACTATCCTTATCACCGTGCCTATGTCTATTCCTTGACTTAAGGTCCTAGGCGATATCAGGATCTTAACCAATCCCTGTCTAGCAGCTTCTTCTACAGAAGCTCTGTAGTCTTTGAAGGCTAAGTGGTGATGAGCTGCAATGCTGTCCCTATGAGCTAGGGGCAGTTCAGTTTTAAGCTTTCGAGCTAGCTCTTCAGCTTTGGCTATGCTCTTAGTGAAGACTAGGGTAACCCCTAAATCATTGACGTATGCTTTCAGTACATCTAGGGGGTCAAATTCTAAGCTTGGAACTTGCATCCCTATGGCCTTAGCCACTTCAACGATGTTGTAGACCTCTTCTTTAAATTGCTCAAAATCGTCTAGAGCCTCCACGACATCTCTTCCAACACCAGCCTTCTCGAAATCCTTCTTCCTAGCTTTCAAGTACTCCCAAAGAGCCTTTAGGTTCTTACCCAAAACCACGTAGACCCTGTTCTCAACTCGAAATGGCTTGCCCTCAATTATCCTAGTCTCTCTATCATTAATCTTAGTCAAGAAGGATGCGAACTCTTCGGGGTTCTCTATAGTTGCTGTGAGGATTGCTACTTGAAACTTAGACTTGAACATCAAGTTTACGATCTCGATGAGAGCTAGTAAGAGGGCTATTTCTCTAGGTCCATAGAAATCAACTTCATCTAAGACTAGGAGACCAAGCTTCGATAGGAAGCCGTCTAAGAGCGACTTACTGGTAGTCGCTGCCTTCTTCACTTCGTGAAGGAGGAATGCTGGATTAGTAACTAAGACGTCACAGCCAGTTATCATAGCTCTAAGCTTCGACCTACCCTTCTCCCTAACTAGCTGATCCCTCCTCAAAGCATCGATAACCTCAACTCGTATCTTAACAGCAGACGCATAATCCCTAATCCTTCGAATCTGGTCGTTAGCTAAGGCAAGCGTTGGATAAACAGCTAAAGTTGGGATTCCATGCTTGAGCGTGTAGAGAAGCCAAGCCTCAGTCTTACCTGACCCAGTACCAGACCTCAAAATGACGTTTGCCCCTGAAACCAATGCTTTGTAAGCTTCAAGTTGATGCTTGTAGAGTCTTCTTCCAGATATTGGGAAGCCTGATGAAAGTTGAGGAATCAAGTCTTCAAAGGTTACATCAACTTCATCAGGCTTAATAGCAGGCTCCACATAAGAGTAAAAATCGTAACCTAACTTTGATAAAACCTCAGATGAGTCAACCCTACCTAACAGCAAGGCTACTCTTAATATCTCTTCAATCCTCTTTTAATCAAGCTTTTGGTTATTATCTGGCTGAGGATGAAAACAAGCTAGTCGCATGTTGTTCTAATCGCTAAACTACCAACTCTATTAGGATGTAAGAGAAGAAAATTGTAGTTTCAAGACGCTACAGAATTCAGGAGTCATCTTGAGCATTGTCATTTAAACTTCTCTCACAACTCCTACAATAAAAAGAGACTTACCGGAGATGTATTGTACAAGTACCAAATCATAAATCAACACGATGATGCCATACAAACCTCCTACATCTACAACATAACATTATAACGTTCATAAATCACGACATCGCTAATTACGTCACACAACTATGTGGATTAAAGATGTGTGGCTAAACGTAATTTTTAAATGAGTGTAGAGCGAAGAAGTATCGAATTTGATATCGAAGGCGATATGTATGCTTAATGAGAGTGGAATCTACTTTCCGTCTCCGTTTTTTAGACGTTGGTTAAAGCACATAGCAGCAGTGCCGAAGGGCTTCTTACGTTATCAAGTGCTTGAGCTTCTTAGTGAGAAACCTCTTTCCGGTTCGGAGATTATGAGGGAGATCGAGAAGCGAACTAATGGTTGTTGGAAGCCTAGTCCAGGTTCTGTCTATCCTCTTCTGGCTTGGCTTCAAGATAATGGTTACATACGTGAAGTTCCGGCTGAGGAGAGTGGTGTAAGACGTTATACGTTGACTGAGGAGGGTAGGAGGTTTCTTGAGGATCAGCGAAAAGCGTACATGCACTTTTGCATGAGCAGGAGACATTACGTATCTCCGCTGTTAGGTCTTCTTTGGTTGCGGCTTCCATCGGAGAGAGTTGAGGAGATTAGAGGAGCTTTTAGGCATCTCTTTAGAGCTCTCTTTAATCTCGCAATGAGCTTAGAGGAGCGATTTTCTGAGGAGACCCTAAAAGAGACTTTGAAGGTCCTAAGAGAAGCAGCTCAAAAGATTGAAGAGATAGAAAGAGGGCTTCGCGGTGAGGGGCAATGAAGGAGGTCGTAGTAAGAGCTGAGAACTTGACGAAGATCTTTAATCGGAGCATTGTAGCTGTTGACCATATAAGCTTTAATGTATGGAAAGGTGAGATCTTCGGATTCCTAGGTCCAAATGGTGCTGGCAAGACTACCACGATAAACATGCTGATAACCGTGCTAAGACCAACAGAGGGTATTGCCTCAGTAATGGGCTACGACGTAGTCAAGCAAGCTAATGAGGTAAGGAAGATTATAGGCGTTGTGCCTCAAGAGTACACAGCCGATGAGGACTTAACTGGATACGAAAACGTAATGCTATGCGCAGATCTCTACGGTATTCCTCGCGACGTAGCAAAGAGACGAGCTCTAGAGCTATTAGATCTAGTGGATCTATTAGACTTCAAGGACAAGAGGGTTGAGACGTACTCTGGTGGAATGCGAAGGAGACTTGAACTTGCATGTGGTCTAATCAATAGACCGAGGGTCCTCTTCCTAGACGAGCCAACCTTGGGTCTAGATGTGCATACGCGAGCAGCCATATGGGATTACATAAAGCGCTTGAAGGAAGAGTACGACATGACGATATTCATGACTACACACTACTTAGAGGAGGCTGATGCTCTATGCGATAGAATAGCAATAATAGATCGCGGCAAGATAGTCGCCATGGGTTCTCCAGGTGAACTAAAGAATAGCTTAGGTGGAGACGTGATAACATTAGCATTAAAGGAGAATGCTGATGCAACCGAAGTAATTAAGAGCGTTGAAAATGTTAAGAATGTAAAGTACGAGAATGGGGTCTATAGAATCAAAGTTAATGATGGAGAAGTAACAGCACCGCTAATAATTGATGCCCTACGCAAAAGAGGATACACTGTAATCAGATTCTCACTTACAAAACCAACGCTTAACGAGGTCTTCTTAGAGTACACCGGTAGAAGTCTTCGCGACGTTGAAGAGTCTAAGGAGTCCTTCATAGCCCACCGAATAACTTTAATGAAGGCTCGGGGTAGGTGAGCGTGATGGACATGATAAATGAATATCGACCTAGTCTCATGAGAGGATTGAAGGCACTTCTTCATCGAGAATTAAAGAAGTGGCTCAAGGATCCGGTCATGGTAGTGATGTTCGTACTTCAACCTCTCATCTGGATGGGGCTTCTAGGTAAGTCGTTGAACATAGGGGGCTTATTCTCAAGTAACATCATAGACCTATCGCAGGTGATGAGCCTACCACAAGTGGTTCCCATTCCAGGTGATGTCATAATCAATCCGCCGGGGCTTCAAGTAGTACTTCTTAATGGTACAAAGCTCTCACAAGTAATGTTAGCCAACCTAAACTCGACGATTTCCAGCTTAAGTTCGATGGTTATGCAAAGCGCCTTCGGCGTTACAGACTACTTCAGCTTCATGTCCGTTGGTATGATATCAATGATAGTCGTGACTACCACTATGTTCAGCGGAGTGTCCATAGTCTGGGATCGCCGCCTAGGATTCTTAGGTAAAGTACTGTCAACCCCAGTTTCGCGAGCAGCCATCATATTCTCTAAGGTGCTGAACGCAACCTTAAGAGCTATGTTTCAAGCAACCGTAATCTTAGTGCTAGCCTATCTACTAGGACTACAGCTAAGCCCATCGTTCACCCCGATAAACCTCCTAGGAATCTACGCAGCAGTATTCCTATTGAGTGTAGGGCTATCATCAATATTCGTAGCCTTCTCGATAAGGTCCACAAGGATGGAGAGACCAATGCAGTTCATAACCTTAGTGACCATGCCGTTAATGTTCTCGAGTAACATATTCTTCCCGATTCAACTCATGCCGGAGTGGCTGCAAGTCGTAGCCAGCGTTAACCCTCTCACATACTTAACAGACGCTGTGAGATATTTGACTATATTGCCTACGGATCTTTCAGCCGTAATTATGGACTTCCTATATCTAGGTCTCTTTGCATCAATATTCTCAATCATCGGCATAATACTATCATGGCGATACCTAACGATGTAAATGTCAGATGAAGCATCAACGCAGGCCATGATTTAATTGCAAGGACAGGATCTCTATAACCTTTAAAGTACGTCTTGGTATTTAAAAGACTGAGGTGTCAGTATCTGAGTTCTCAGCATCAGGGGAAAATTCTTCGCGTTATGGAGTTAGGCAAGCCTAAGCCCAAGGTTGAACCGAATTATAGAAAAGAGTCGATGTCTTGGACGACGATGGTTATGATGGCTTTAATGGTGGGGTCAATAGCCCTGACAATTATTACTGGTCAAAACATTCTAACATCCATGGTGATAGGCGCATTGTTAGGTATGACCTCTGAGCTATTTAAGAGTATGAGTAGCTATGTTTTAGCTGTGAACTTCGTCAACTCAGCAAGTGTTGAAGAGTGGTCCTATAATAATGGAATTGCGGTAATGAGGTTGCCAGGTAATATTCTGGCGATTCTAGACACCAGGCTACCTAAGAGGAGACTATATCTATCACAAGAGTTTTCAGCTCAAAGCTATCCATTATTGGAGAGGCGAAGAGCGAAGTCTAGTATTAATTTCGTAACGTTCACTAAACCTAAGACCATTAACCTAGATGTTTCACATAAGTTTAAGAGCGTTAAGGTGTGGAAGGGGGTAATCGAGGTCCCCTCCATCAAGAAGAAGAGAGAAGTTATGAGAATTCTTGGAGCATTTTTAGAGATAGATCTTGAAAGCAAGTGTCTCAAAGAGTTAAGCACCTGCATCGAAGAGCTTGTTAAGATGTTGAAGAGTGTGAGTCTATAAGACGCAATTCTTGGTCATAATGGTTGTTTCACAAATTTACTTCAACAACCTTACTTTATTGTCTCTTCCTATGCGTTCTATACTTACGTAGCCCATCTTCTCAAGCTTCTTTACGTGTCTCCACACAGTAGCCTTAGGGAGACCGAGTTCTCTATAGAGAAGGCCCTGAAGGGCCTCACCGCCATGCTTGCGAAGCCTCTCAATTATCGCTTTATCGACTTCATCTAAGTACGTTGCTAAACGGCTTCCACGTTTCTTCTTCATAGCTACGATGGCTACAACTGCAGCAACTGCTATTGCCACGTAGAGAGCTACCTCAACCCCTATGAGGGGGGCTGGAATGATGGTTGGAGGAGCTGAGGGGGGTTTCAAAGTCTGGCCGTCCGCTTCTTCAGTAACTACGAAGCTTATTGTGCTAGGACCCTTGAACCTCAAGAACAGCCTATTGTCCCTTAAATAAGCATCCATTATGGTCAAGTTCTCTGGCAATAGGAGAATGTTAGGGGGCACTATTAGGGTAGCTTCTCTCATCGAGTTGTAGTAGAAGCTTGCTCTTCCATTCTCAAAAGTGACGTTAGCTATGTAGGTTATCCTCGCAGACCTATTGTCGTTAGAGACCACGAGAATACTATTGTTATAGTAGATAGCAGGGGCAACCTCACTGTCCATTAATACTTCAATGGTAGCAGAAATTGGTTCCACCGGACACTCGAAGGAGTTCACTCCTACCTCAACAGTGCCATTTATCTCAACGTACACAATGCCATCGGAGCCTATGGTGATCACAATGCTCGATACTTGTTGAGCACATGCATGAGGGCTTGTAATTACCAAGAGAGTGGCGAACAACATCGTTATTGCTAAGACAGTCTTCATAGCACTTGACACCTGGTTCGCCTAAAATAAGGAGAAAAAGATAAGAATTTCTTAAATCTTAAGCCTCTAAATAACCTTCTATTTCATTGATGTCTGTATGAGTCTTGGCTAATATATTCTCAACATCAGTTAACACATTCAGCAAGCCCTCAAAATCTCTAGCTTCTAGTTTGTTCCTAGTCTCCATTAATTTTGAGGCCACGGTATCCAACAGTTTTTCAACCATTCCACGGATGACCTCTTGCATCTTTCCTCTCAAGTTCTTAAATCTATTACTTAGATCATTGGTGGCTCTACTTAACTCCTTCGCTCAACCTTCAAGCTCTGAAATTCATGCCTTAAACTTGTTCAGAATCTCCTCCTTAACGCCTGGAAGTATCTTAGTTATCACGGTCACTTTTGCTCTTAGAACTGCTAGCTTATCAAGTATTTGGGCTAAATCCTCCACGCTAATAGTGCTCTCTAGCTTCACCACAATGGAACTGAGACCCCCTTTGAGATCAATTAATTCCTCTCTAAGTTCCGTTGCATTGAGCTTTCTTGCTATCTCTAAGAGTCTCTCGATTTCGCTTAGCAGTTCATTGGCCTCTGCCTTAGCTACAGTTGCAATCTCTTTAATCGTCTTGTTGAAATGCTCTCGAATAGCTTCGGGCTCTGGACTGGGTAAGGACTCCTTCAGACTTCTTATGACTTCCTTAGCATAGCTTGCACGCTCAATAGCTTCCTCAACAGCCCCTATGGCCGTTGAAGAAGCGTTCGTAGCCTTAAGGATCTCCAGTGTCTTACTGAGGGCTTCTTGAGCCTTGTCGAGAGCTCTATAGGCCACCTCAAGTCCTTGCACGTCTCCCTTCACGATGGCTTCCGACGTCCTATTCCTCAATTGCTCTACTATAGCATTAGCAAACTTATGACACTGCCTCTCGATTAATGCCTTATTAACTATTTTTAAAGCTTCGAATACCTCCCTCATGTTCCTACTTTGAGCGATGTCAGCGATCATCTCCTTTACCTCATCTTCTCCCATACCATAGTGCCTAGCTATGTTCCTCACTCTAGCTTCTATGGCCACTGCGAGTCCACGAGCATACTCCCCTAAGCTCTTCCCAACAGCGTTCCTTGCCCTCTCACAAATCTCAGCTAGAACCATATTGGCGTTTCGAACAAAGTTCCAAAGTTCTTGTGACGTCAGTTCAGAAATGTTCACGCTCGATAATGACTCTACTTGAAATCTTAACTGCTCAGACAAGTTTAGGTTTAGTCTCAGGGAATTATTGAGCATGTACTGTAGAGCTATAGCCTTAGCCCTAATCACCGTTAGGTCCTCGGTTTCTCCAGCTTCGGTTGCCTGCGCAGTCACAATTGGAATGACTGGTAGGAGCGCTAAGAATGCAAGTGCTACGATCGTTAGGCCAATCATCTTGGTTAAGCTACTCACTTTCTCAACACCTCGAAGGGAAAAGAGTTAACGTCTCTAATTAGAGACCTTGTGAAACGGTTATGAAACCGTCTTGGAACGATTAGAGAGCTGGCCCTCAAGCTTGAATGGGAGCTATCTTACGCTCTCCTCTAAAGCTTTATTGGCTAGCTCGTCGGCCCTCCTATTGTGCTTGCGATCCACGTGGTGATAGTAGACCTTTGAGAAGTGCTTCTCCTTATTCCTAACTTCTCTAAAAAGCTCCTTCAAGCTTTGGCTTCTAACATTGTATTGTCCAGTTAACTGCTTAACTAAAAGCTCTGAATCACTAAATACGTGAAGGATCCCCTTTGGGAACAGCGAAGAGCATATGTCCAGGGCCCTCATTAAAGCCATGTACTCTGCTTGGTTATTCGTAAAGTTCGAGCCCAGAAACTCGCTATGCTCTAAGAGTACTTTGTCGTCTTGATTAGCTACCACTATGCCTATCCCAGCTGGTCCTGGATTTCCTCGCGACGAGCCATCAACATAGACCTTGACTATTAGGGGCATTACTGGTTCCTCAACTTAAACTTCCTAATTCTTATGCCTGCATCCCTCAAAATCTTAGCCGACTCCTCATCCTCGTAGTCGGAGTCGTAGACTATCTCCTCTATCTCAGCGTTAACTAGCATCTTAGCACATATTATGCAAGGAAAGGTCGTGGTGTACAGCGTAGCTCCTTTCGTACTAACCCCAAAAACAGCTGCTTGAATTATCGCATTCTGCTCAGCATGTACCCCTCTACAGAGCTCATGCCTTTGACCTGATGGAACCCTCAACTCCTCTCTCAAGCAATTCTTACAGTGTGGTAGTCCCTTAGGAGCTCCATTGTATCCTGTAGCTAGAATCCTCTTGTCCTTGACTAGTAGAGCTCCAACCTTCCGCCTAAGACACGTAGATCTTGAGGATATGACGTGGGCTAGTCTCATGAAGTACTCGTCCCAACTAGGTCTCTCCTCAACCACTTCAGTCTCAACCTAGATTAAGGACTAGGAAGCCAAGTTTAAGCCTTGCTCAGCAAATCTTGAATTTAAACGGTCTCTACCACCTCTGCTTGAAGTGGGGTATCTCTCCCCCTCGAGCAATGAAGTCTTTGGGGGTAAATCTCCCGACATCTAGAACGACAGTCTTCCCAAGTAGGCCCCCAAAGTCCACCTCGTCTCCAGGCTTTGCACCTGGAACTGGAATGAGCCTTACTCCCAAGCACTTTCCATTGATAACACCTATCGAAAGCACGTCTGATATCAGTCCGGCGATGACCTCAACTGGAGTATCTCCCGGTATGCAGACCATATCTAAGCCTGTTGAACATATTGAGCATGAAGCTATCAGGGTCCATATGGATGCTGAGCCTCTCTTGAAGGCTTCGGTTAAGCCTAGATCCTCGCTTCCAGGAAGCATGACTCCACTAAAGCCTCCAACATTTGTAGCTGCCATTGAGCCAGCTCTCTTTAGAGCTTCTGTGAGGAGAGCTAATGATGTTAGCGTTCCTGGAGCTCCAAAGCTCTCAATACCCATAGCCTCAACTATGTCAGCAACTGAGTCTCCGATTTTCGGGCTGGGTGCTAACGATAGGTCTACTGTGCACAGCCTTATCCCCATCCTCCTCGCTATCTCTCTTCCAATGAACTCACCAGCTCTCGTTATCTTGAAGACGGCTCTCTTAATCTCCTCAAGCAACTCGGTTAAGCTCTTACCTTGACACCTAGATTTAATAGCGTACTCAAGGACTCCTGGCCCGCTTATCGCTATGTGTAATGCGAGCTCAGGCATGTTATGACCATGGTGAGCTGCTGGTAAGAAGGGAGCGTCTTCAGGCATGTTAGCGAAGACACCTAGCCTAGTACAACCGATGCCCTTAGGTGTTCTACCACTAAGCTCCTTGATTTGCTTTGAGACGTCGAGGATCGAATTAATGTTAATGCCTATCCCTGATTGAGCTGCGTTTACTGATGAGAATAGTCTCTCAGTTGAACTTATGACTTCAGCTATGGACGAGATTACAACCATGTCGCCCGGCGTTGTCCCCCTAGCCACGTAAGCTGAAAGCCCGCCGACGTAATTAATCCCGCACTCACGAGCTATGTTATCTATCAGTGAGGAGATCTCAAGGAGCACCTTCGTACCGTACTCTAAGCTAATGGAGGAGTAAGGTTCGATGAGGATGCTTAGAGGAGTTATTGATAGTCTCTTGTTAACTATTGGGACTTGATAGCGCTCAGCAACCTCATCAACTATGCTCACGAAGCTCGGTAGTATCCTCTTAAGCTTCTTCTCTATCTTACTCATCATATTTGAGGGGTTTGAGTCTACGCAGTCCATCAAGCTTAAGCTTAGAGTAGTAGCTCTAATGTCAAACTTCAAGTACCTTATCATCTCTATGGTTTCAAGTATCTCCGATGGATGAACTACGATCGGCATGCATCCGTCACCACTCGATACACCAAGCCTTTGAATTTAAACTTAAATAAAAATGTCTTGCTCAAAGTGGACAAGCACTTCCTCTCGTGGAAGCAATTTCGTTAGCATCTCAGAGATCTTAGGAAAGAGATAACCAAAATCCATCATACTCATGGTAATGGAACTACAGTTACTTCGGCTTAAGGAAGAAGGTCACCAAACCTTGTGCTGTAATGCACCTCAAACTAGAATTGGGTAGAGAGCGGTAGCGTGCTAGAACCTCTTGACGTTGACGTTAACTTCGTAAAATTGCTTGTGCCACTCATTATTTATGAAGTTTGCTTTACTTGTCTTTTAAAGATGGCTTCGTTGCTTTGAAGAAGCACAAACTCTACTATCTCCAAGACTCCATCTCCGTTGTCTCGATAAGCTATGTAGTCAGCCTTTTCCTTCAAGGATTGCTCAGCATTAGCTACAGTAGCTTTGAAGTCAGCTATTGCAAAAAGCTCTAGATCTATTTCCGAGTCTCCAATGACCATGATGTAGCCATCAACGTTTAAAAGCTTTAACGCTTCCTTTACCCCAAGCGCCTTACTTACCCCTTCAGGGAGGACAATTACGTATCCCTTGTTGTTTCTTAAGACCGTTTTCACCTCTAGCTTCGAGATTTCGGATTTAACTAAATCCATGCACTCAAGCTTGAAAGCTATGGTGTTTTCCTTCTCTTCGATGAATGGGAAGTGCGCTAACTTCTTCACACTTGCTACCCATCGTTCATCAGCGAAGCAGTAGTACACTCCGCTACTTGGTATATAAACTGAGAGACCTGCTTCAGTAACCCATGCATCGAAGATTCCTTTGAGGTCGGTTCTCTTCGATAAGTACCTTCTATCCCTACCAGTGGCGAGCACTAACGTCCAACCTTGGTTTCTTAAGTGCAATAACGACTCTTTGATGTACGGCTTTAGGGGGTCGTCGCCACCCCTTGTAAGGGTTTCGTCTAGATCCACGACTAAGATCTTACTCGACCTCAACCTCCAGCCCTCTTGAAGAGAAGCTCCTCGCCATCTTAGCTACCAGCCACCTCAGCTTCCTCACGTTAACTATTGGAATGCTTACGAGCGCTTCGACTTTGTTCTCCTTCTCGCTAATAGTTAAGACCTCAGGTTCTCCAAATAATTCAGGCTTTATCTCCATTAAAACCTCTTGAACAGCGTTTCTAACTTCTCCTATGCCCTTCCCATGAAAAGTTAATCTAAGCTCGACGTGCTTCACAATCGATTGCGACTTATTAATGATAGGATTCTTCAGGAAGTATGAATTAGGCACTATTACTAGGTCACCTTCATAAGTTATGATCTCGGTATCTAATGCCTTAATAGTTCGAACGGTGCCTTCCACGTCACCAACCTTTATTTGATCACCAACTTTAAACGGTCTCCTCAGAATTAGGTAGAACTCTGAGGTCAAGTTAAGGATTACATCTCTCAAACCAATGATCAGCAACACTACGATTATCACAGCAATTGCTGTGAGGATCGTAGTCTCTAAACTTAGAATGCTTATGGCAGCAACTACACCTATGAATATGATGAAGTACCGAAAGATCTCAGCTACTCTCTTAGCAAATTCTGCTCCGAACTTCGATAACACTCGTTCTAAGCTTGAGCGTGCATAGTTACTAATGAAGCATGCCAAGGCTACAGCTATAATAGCCATTACAATCCTTAGAAGGAGGTTTATCATTGGTTCTGAAAGCTCAAACAACTCTTATCCCTCCACAACTCTTAATAATCTCTTAATTTTCTCCTCATATCCAAGTACGTAAGCTCTCCATCCAACGTCGACCTCATCAATAGAGTTCGTTATCTCGCCTACTGGGGATACGAAGAGAGCAGTTAGGTCACGGTTTTTGGTCATCTCCTTCTTAAGTTGAGAAAGAAGTCGTCTATCACCCACCTTTATCGATACTACTTGAACTCCGATTCTATGAAAGCTGTACAAAATGTTTACCTTGGCGTCCAAGATCTCTGAAAGCTCTATTGGTATCATTTTGTAGGGATTAACTATGAAGGCTATCCCCTCTTTCAAGAAGATTTCAGCATTAAGTGGGTTGTTGATTATCGTTATTACTAGTGGAATGTTGCTCTCCTTAGCTACTTTGCAGTATCGAAGATTTAGTGAATCGCTTTCTGTAGCGGCTACGACTGCGTCTAGGATTCTTCCATTAGCTCTGATGTATTCCTCCACTTCATCGATATCTAGCTGAATTATCTCTGCAAAGGGGAATAGCTTTGAGAGAACGAAAACTTTTTCGCTCGTAAACTCAATTATCATGAGCTTCCCGCTAAGATCTATCCTCTTAATGGTTTCCGCTGCAAAGTAGGCTGAGTGTCCCCCTCCAATTAGTAAGACCCTCAAATGGATTCCCCATCAACTTCGGGCTTCAAGTCGAGACTCTTAACGCTCTTTAAGTACTTCTCGGCCCAGTAAGCATCTATTTTACGGTCCCTAATAGCTCTTTTCAGTATAGCTTCTGCAACCTCATAGGCCATATCCGTTAACGCGTGTAGGGGCTTCATCTCATGGTCCTTGTATCCAAGGTCCTTCTCAACGATCTTTGCTCCAAGCTTGTGAAAATCAATTAGCAAACCTACATCCACGCCCCACCCTCTTTCAAACTCTACCTTGTAGAACAACTTCCTTAATCCAGCAATCTCACCGCTTAAAGGCTGCTTGAACTTCGCCAGCTCAGGATAAAACATCCTTAAAAGAGGTTTAGCAACTAACTCCGTAACTCTCCCAGCAGCCCTATCAAAACACCCCTTCACAAAGGCTGCCCATCCATTGATTAATGGTTCAGCTAAACTTTCAATGAAATCTGGAGTCAGGTTCTTGATGTCTACATCTAGAAAGACTAAAATATCTCCTTCCGCAAGATAGGCTCCATCCCGCATGGCTATGCCCTTACCTGGATAAACCAAGTTGCTTTGAATTATGACCTTAGCGCCCTCTTTTCTGGAGACTTCAACTGTCCTATCACTGCTACCGCCATCAACAACTATCACTTCCATTACATGCTTTGCCTTAAAAGCTGTCTTTACAGCTCTCTTAACGTATTCCTCCCTATTCTTCACTGGAAAAATTACGGAGACGGCCATGATAACATCCTAAATAATATTATAAGTTAGGGATACATAAATTGCTACTTCAGGAAGCTCAAGTGCATGTACTAGAGTTTAGACGCACTTAACAGCATCATCTATGTTGCTCGTAGCTTTAACTAAAAAGTCTACTAATACAAGGTTTAAATATTCATAGTCATAATTCGTGAATTTGAGGTATTGACCAGGGTGAATTGATGAAGTATCAAGAGCTGACTTGCATCGTCTGTCCGCGTAGCTGTCTTTTAAGAGTTGTGATGAGTAATGAAAAGATCGTGGTTGAAGGCGCTAACTGTCAACGTGGTGTGGAGTATGCAGAGGAGGAAGTTTCTAATCCTAAACGAATCGTCTTCACCGTCATACCAGTTGAAGGCGGTGATCCACCCGTAGTATCTGTGAAAACCACTAAGCCAATACCAAAGTTAGCTATACGTGAGCTCGTAACTAGGTTGCTTAACGTGAAGCTTAAAGCTCCGGTACTTGAAGGACAAATTGTCTTAAAGA
>QNVF01000021.1 GCA_004347965.1 Candidatus Nezhaarchaeota archaeon WYZ-LMO8 | reverse complement strand
TCAGTAGCTAAGAAAACTCGAGAAAAACTAGTTAACTCAAAGTCATCGTTAATCGTCCATCTTCATATATGTAAGCATTAATCCATGATAGTACCCTAAGACCTTGATCATGAGGTTGCAAGATTATTTCTTCATCGTCCTTAGCACTATGGGCCAGTCATACTACAAGTCTTTATAGATTGAGATGGCGCTAATGAAAACTACATAAGATAGTAGGGGCATAGTTACGTAGATGCTGGTGAGCTCAAAACATGAAGTGGATGCTTCCAATAGCCTTAGCTACTATCGCAGTAGTTGCTGGTACTAGCGTAGCAATTCTCGTACTAGATGTTGGGTTAAGAGGGATTGTGAGTGTTCCATATAGAGTGTTCGACATAGACGTAGTGGTAGACAGGGAGAGCGGCATGGTCTCCTATGATCTTGGAATGATCGAGGTACCTGACGGCAGCGTAATCGCTAAGGTGGCCTTGCTCGAACGTGAAGGCAATTTCAGCATCGTGGTCAATGGAGTGCTCACACTTGAGTCAGAGAATAAAGCTTATGTGATAGAGATGCCATGCATGGTCGTGATAGGTACATCGTGCTATAGGATAATGGCTATAATACCTGGTTGGGATGCGCCGATGCCGATTGAAGAGGGTACGTACGAAGTGAGCTTAAAGTTGACGTGGAACAAGGCGTCTGGTAGCGGCAGGTTCTATGCAAAGCTGTACTTAGTTCACATACAAAAGGACAAGTCATAGTGCTTATCAAAGCATTTCTCAACGTGGGTAAGCTAGCTTAGTTTTTTATATGGAGCTTAAGTTGTACTATAAGTACGATAAAGGGGGCTTGAATGAGACTTAGAAGAGAGGAAGTTGCTAAGCTCGTTAGAGGTAAACCTTGGATAACTCCATTTAGGAAGTTAATTGCGTTGAGCGACGAGCTCAGAGAGTACGTTGAGGTTCACGAGATATATGAGGGGCCTTGTTTCGGTAATGCTGCTTGGACCACTCTTAACGTAGCTAGAAGTAGCTCAACCGTCGTGATGGCTAGAAGAGAGGGTAACAGGAACATATACCTCATTAGGCTTTGTGAACCGCGTGAAGGCAGCGGAGTAGCATGTATAGAGGGGGCTTGGATTGAGGGCGATAAGGTTAAAGTGGCTTATAGGGGTCTAGCAGGAGCTGGTGTAGGCTTTACGCTTTGTAGAGGATTGGCTGAAGGAGTGGAGGAAGTTGAGATTTTAGAGATGGGCGGTGGAGCTAAGCTAGGTAGGAGCATATTAACGATGCCATTGAAGTACAAGTTGTGCATCGGCATAGATGATACCGATACCAAGAACGAAGGTGCAACTTGGTGCCTTGCCAATAACCTCGGCCTTGAGCTTGAGCTTAAGAGACTAGCTGATTACGTTTCATTGACATTAACCCAGCTTTACAAGGAGAATCCTTACAAGACCTCCAATTGCGTATCATCGGGGCTCGTGTTAGCCGTGAGACCCCATGAAGTTAATGATGTTCTCAACTACATTGAGAGAGCATTGAAGGAGAGGACTTTGTCAGAGCATACTGGAATGGCCTATAAGATCAGTGTAGTGATGCCGTCAGAGCTAAGGGAATTTACTGAAAGAGCTAAGAGGGAGATGGTCACGATAGAAGACGCTCGTAGAACGGCCTCTAACGTTAATGCTATCCTAAAGCCTGTCACTGGTGATAGGGGGTGCATAGGGGCCCTAGCATCTCTTGGTCTAATAGATGATCCAGATAGAGCAGCTATGTGAAGACATTAAAGCGTTAGGCTTTTGGGTGCTAGCTCCTTGTTCATAGTGAAGACGAATCAAGGGAGAATCGAGGTTGTAGCTAAGAAGCTAAGCTTGCTGGGGCTAGAAAGCGCTCTAAGAATGGAGGAGCTTGACCCACAATTTCAAGCTATTAAGCTCATTACGAGCAGGATGAGCTTTGGCTCGGCTCTAACGCTCACCACGCTAAATAGCATCATAAGCTATAGGCTTAGTGGTAGAGGCGAGGATTACTGGAATGAATTTGCACTCTACGTTTCAAAAGCTAGCGAGCCCAAGAGCTTAATTGACGCAGTGAAGCTTGTAACAAGCTTCCTTACCACCTCTAAGATAAACGTTGCATTGAGGACTGTGAAGGTGTCTAGGCTATTAAGAGCCTCAGTAGCAAGGGTCTTAGAGCCTAGTAGAATAGTTGAGCAGACAAGTGACTTACGTAATTTTGCCAAGGAGTTAGCTGCAAGTTTGAAATCTAAGTGGAGCTCAAAAACCATTGTGTTTTCACTAAAGATGATCTGCTACGCATATAGAGCGTACTACGGAAAGCCCATCATAGCGCCCTTCAATATACCAATTCCTGTGGACTCAAGGATAGCTAAGATATCGTGGGCTTCAGGGATAGCTGAGATCGAGGGCCGTGATGTTAAGTCTTGGAGCGATGTAATTAAGGTCATAACCAGTAAGCCAAGAAACGTTCAGAGAGCCTGGAGCTTAATAGCCAAGAGGTGCAGGATGCCTCCATTGCACTTGGACTCAATACTTTGGCTAGTAGGAGGTTTTATAGTCAAAGGAAGTTCAAGGGATGATGCTGTAGAGAAGGCCAGTAAAGCTCTCTCAAGATTGGTTTCTAGGGATGTTAACGAGGTTTTTACCATCGTAAGTGAATTGATAACTAGGTACTTATAGCTCCATCTTTGCTTATTAAAGCGGGGTCTCCTCAAGGAATGAGAGGTCTAATCGAGAACGAGAGGTTTAAGATGGCTTGCTTAGAGATCGCAAAGAGAGTTATAGAGGAGCCTTTAAAGGAAAATGTCGAGATCAACAAGATCAAGATTGAAGTGGCTAAGAAGTACAAAGTTCCGCCACCAAAGAACTCCGACATCCTTAAGGTTGCTGGTTATAAGGAGCCCCTCATGACGATGTTGAGAGTCAAGAAGGTAAGGTCAATAAGTGGAGTAGTCCCCCTAACCGTCATGGTTAAACCGTACCAATGCCCGCATGGACGATGCATATATTGTCCCGGAGGACCTGATGTTGGGACTCCTCCAGCGTACACCGGGTTTGAGCCTGCTGGAAGGAGAGCTAGGGAGTGGAATTACGATCCATACATGCAGGTCAAGAGCAGAGTCGAACAGTTAAAGGAGATAGGTCACAAGGTTGACAAGGTTGAGGTAATAATACTTGGAGGGAACTTCACCTACTTACCGCTTGATTATCAAACATGGTTTGTTAAGAGGTGCTTGGATGCCCTAAACGGTTCTGAGGCTAAAGACCTTGAAGAGGCTAAGTTACTGGCAGAAAAGGCTCCTATTAGGGTCTCAGGGCTCTCAGCTGAAACTAGACCAGACTTATTCAAGCAAGAGCATGCGAACACCATGCTGGAAATGGGCTTTACGAAGGTAGAGCTTGGAGTCCAAACGGTCTTCGATGACGTCTACTACGTTGTGAAAAGAGGTCATACAGTTAATGATGTTGTCGAAGCCTTTAGGATTGCTAAAGACTGTGGTTTCGAGGTCATAACTCACTTGATGCTTGGATTACCAGGCTCTGATCCTAAACGGGACCTCGAGATGTTCAAGATAGTCTTCAATGATCCTCGATTTAAGCCGGACTGTATTAAGATATATCCTACCCTCGTGTTGAGGGGGACTAAGCTCTACGAGATGTGGCTTCGAGGCGATTATAAGCCGTATTCCTCTGAGGAGACTGCTGAGCTCATAACTGAAGTGAAGAAGATCGTACCAAGGTGGGTTAGGATTCAGAGGGTTCAACGCGACATTCCATCCCAACTCATAGTCGATGGTGTCAAAAGAGGGGACCTTAGGAACATGGCGCTTAAGAAGCTTGAAGCTCAAGGTTTAAAGTGTAATTGCGTTAGATGTAGAGAGGTTGGGCATGTAAAGCTCAAGAGGGGTGTTGAGCCAATTCTCGATCACGTGAAGCTCAACGTTGAAAAGTACGAGGCCTCTGGTGGCGTGGAGGTTTTTCTTTCATACGAGGATATGGTTAGCGACGTGCTAATAGGCTTGTTAAGGCTCAGGATACCTTCAAGTATGGCGTTTAGGCGAGAAGTTATTGAGAGACCATCAGCAATAGTTAGGGTCCTCCATGTTTATGGCAACGTCGTTCCAGTAGGAGAGAAAACGGATAGTGAATGGCAACATAGAGGTTTTGGATCCATGTTGCTTCAAGAAGCTGAGAGAATTGCAAGAGATGAATATGATGCTAAGAAGTTGTTAGTGTTGTCAGCTTTAGGAGTGAAGGAATATTATGCTAAGCATGGATACAAGAAAAATGGTGTATACATGGCTAAGACGATTAAGTAACTGGTCCTCTGAGCGGAACTTGAGCATCACCGATCTAAGAGTTAGGCTTCATAGAACCTAGAGGAGGGCCATGCTGATAACATCATTTAGTGCCTCTAAGCAAGCCTCAATCCTATCAAACGTAGTTTGAGGTTCCTGCGGTAGGATAGCGAAGAGTGCTTTCTCGACGTTTCGTCTGAACTCTAAGGGTATAATGTTCAAGTTCTCCTCGAATAGCTCATTTAGCTCCTCATCAAGATCGCGAATGGGTAGAGAATTTGCAAGGGCTTTGAACGTGTTTAAAGTTAAGAGGGCTTGTAGTTGAGGGCTCCCTTCAGCATAAGCCCAAGAAACCCTTTCCTCAGGCGTTATTCTTAGATGAAGCTTGTGAACTTCCTTCATCTCCACGAGGTACCCCCTATTTGCTACGAAGCGTGTTGCTTCATAGCCCTTAACTCCTGAAGCTACGAGGTATAGAGCTGCCATAGCTGCTTCTTCGGATGCTCCATAGCTTAACATTCTTTGAAGCCCTTTAGGGAGCTTGATGGCATAATACTCTTCAGAGCCATGAAGCCTAGCGTGAGCCAAGGCTATGAGAAGCTCGCCTCTAACTACCGTCTCACTTTTATCATAGAGCTCAGAAGCTATTACGAAGACTGTAGGTTTTCCGGCTACGTACAAGTGGGAGATCGAGCTGAGAGGTTGAGCTAGAGGTATCTCGATAAACTCCTCCAGTTTCTCCCTAGATTCTGCCAAGATCAACCTCAGAATTCGTGGATCAATGTCAAAGACCCTTACAACCTCGCTAACACAACTTCCTATGAAGTTTAACATTACGTTGCTTACCTTGCCTAGAACGACTATCTCAATCATTCAAGTCACACTTGTCTATTGAGTACTTGGATTGGTAACCTATAAATTTAGAGAAAGTTAATGTTCAAAATCGAAATTACAATTCAAGGTTAATGCTTCAATCGAACTACCTTGTAGAAATAAAAGGTTTTCCTTGGCTTTGAGGTGCTTTTGCTTCATTCAATCTGTGAGAGCTCGTTGGCGTAAAATGTCTGGCTTATTGGTGACTATACCGTCAATACCCATTTCGATTAATAGCCTTGCTTCCCCTGGGTCGTCGACCGTCCATGGATAGACAGTTAAGCTATGCTTGTGCGCTTCCTCAACCATTTCTAGATCAAGATAAGTGTACTTCGGAAAAATAGCGTTGGATCTAGCGTCCAAAGCGAGTTGCGCCGGTCTAACTGGACGTGATGCTATGATTATGCCAGTTCGCACCTTTGCGTTTAAGCTTTTGACACGTAATAGAATGGGATGGTAAAATGATGTGATTAGAACGTCGTCATGAAGCTTATTCTCATTAACTATCTTGAGTACCTTCTCCTCAATTCCTGGAACCTTGATTTCGATGACTAAACCTACTCTTCCCTTGACTAGGGAGATGACCTCCTGAAGGGTTGGAATGCGCTCCCCCAGACCTGCATCAAGCTTCTTTAATTCCTCGAGGGTCATATCTTTGACGTAGCCCCTTCCATTAGTTGTCCTGTCAACAGTTGCATCGTGTATGACCACTATATGGCCATCCTTTGTTGTCCTTACATCTATCTCAACCATGTCGGCACCCAAATTCAAGGCTCTCTTTATAGACCTCAAAGTGTTTTCAGGTTCATAAGCAGAAGCACCTCTATGAGCTATAACCAAGACTCTATTCAACACGTCACCCTCACGTAGTTCTCCAGTTATCCTTCTTTTAACCTATCATAAAGTTTATCGAGTTTTAAATAAGGGCTTAGCTTCATCAATATTTGAAGAGGATAAGAGACTTCGTGAGGTTAATCTCAATGAAGTGGCTCGATAAAGATTGAGCGTAGTTGCTGAAGCAAGAAGATTATAAGGGTATTTTAAATGAGGCCACGCAGTTAAGTTGAGTTAACGGTCAAATCGCACTTACATCCTCTTACGCTTTTCAAGTAACACTTCAATCCATTTTCTTACTTCAACGACCATGAAGCATATCAGCGGGACTATTAAGGCATACCCCCAGCACTGTAAAGTTATTGGTATAACGTGAAACCAATCAGGCACTACGTAGAGAGCTAACGATTGTAGAGCTAGACCAATACCGGTACCTACAAATATGTAAGGGTTGATTATTAAGCTTCTCTTTATGTTCTTGAAGAATGGTTCCTTCTCCTTCTGAGCTTGAAATCCATTTAACCACTCGGCGATCACGACTGAAGTGAAAATTATTGAAACAGCTCTTTCAACACTACATATGCTTAATAAGTGTTTGAAGAGGAGGAAGTTCCCCAACCCCATGGCGAGACCGAAGATTAAAATTCTAGCTATTTGAGGCAAGTCGAAGAACTGCTTGTAGGGGTTTTTCGGAGACCGCTCCATAACATTGCCCTCTTCCTTTGCTAACGGAAATGTCTTATCTTGAACTCCGTTAGTGACAAGGTTGACCCATAACACTTGAGTTGGATAGAGTGGCAGTGGTAATCCTGCCAGTACTGCTGATGATATTAATACAAGTTCTCCCATATTTGTCGATACTAGATAGTATATCACCTTCCTAATGTTATCTGCTATTATCCTTCCACATTTTATGGCATTGACTATAACCCTTAAATTGTCATCAACAATGACCATCTTTGCTACGCTCTTAGCCGCCTCAGATCCTGAGCCCATGGCCAAGCCCAAATCGGCTATCTTCAATGCTGGAACGTCATTAATGCCGTCACCAGTTACAGCTACTATTTCACCTCTCTCCTGCAACACCTTGACCACTCGGTACTTTTGCTCGGGTAATATTCTCGCGAGCACCGTCGCTCTCTTTAACACTTTGTAGAGCTCATCGTCGCTCATGGATTCTACATCTCTTCCAGTAAGTACTAGATCTCCTTCGCTCCATATACCGACTTCCTTAGCTATAGCTCTCGCTGTTGATGGGTAGTCTCCAGTCACCATGATGATCCTTATACCGGCTTTTTTAGCTGTTAGAACTGCCTCTCTGACTCCTTCTTTTGGAGGGTCGAGAAAGCCAATAAGCCCAACTATCTCTATATTCCAGTCTTTAACATCATCTCCATTCCACTCGCCAATGCCAAAAGCTAGAACTCTAAGACCTCTTTCAGCCATAGACTCTAATCCTTTCTCCAAGTCCTTTAAGTCGTTGTAATCGTTTTTAGCCATAGGTTTAAGGGCCTCATAAGCTCCCTTGATTAATATCATCAATCGCCCGTCTACGTTGTTTACAGTAGCCATGAACCTACGCTTAACGTCAAATGGATATTCCTTAATCCTAGGATACAGAGCTCTAAGCTTCTCGTAATCTTCACTAACCCATTTAGCTAGAGCAACATCCATTGGATCTCCAATGCCACTCCTAGAATCGTTACATAGTGCAGCTACTAACTTAAGCTTCTCTCGATCTATTGCGTAGACCTCTTTTACTGCAAGCCTCCCTTCAGTAATAGTCCCGGTCTTGTCGGTCGCTATCACAGTTGCACTTCCAAGGGTCTCTACAGCAGGTAGGTGTCTCACTAGAGTCTTCCTTTTGCTCAATACCATGGATCCCATAGTTAAGATCAAGACCGTGACTATAGGTAAGCCCTCTGGAACGGCTGAAACTAGCTGAGCTATGAGGAAGTAAGCTATCTCTACCATCTCTCTAGCTTGAAGGTATCCGACGACTCCTACAGTTGTTAGAAGCATGATCACTAAAAATATGTACCTTCTAACGAAGAGGTTCATAGCTACGGTGAAGGGGCTTTCGGGTGGCTTCTCTTTCACCTTCTCTGCTATTGAAGCTAAATACGTTGAGTTCCCAGTTCTAACAACTGCACCAACTCCAGAGCCTTTGACGACTGTAGTTCCAGCTAAAACCATGTTCTTGAGGTCATAAGGCATGATATCTGGAGGGAGTAGCACTGAGTGGTCCTTTGCTACTGGTATGGACTCGCCTGTGATTGTCGATTCATCTATCATCAAGCCTGAGCTCTTGAAGAGCCTTATGTCTGCCGTTACTAAGTCTCCTTCAGATAACAGTACAACATCTCCAGGGACTAGCTCTGACGACGGTATCTCTATAAGCGTGCCATCCCTTAAAACCTTCACTTTACTCTCCGTAAGTCTCTTTAAGGCTCTTATAGCAGACTCTGCTTTAAGCTCCTGCCAATACCCTATAACACTATTTACGAGAACTAAGAAAATTATTATCACAAAATCCTTGATTTTGCCTGTAACTATGGATATCAGCGCGGCTACTAGCAATATGTAGATCAAAAAGCTCTTAAACTGTTTTAGAAATATCTTCAATTTGCTTATCCTTTCCTCTTCCAAGACGTTTCTGCCGTAGGTCTTAAGCCTTCTCAATGCTTCTTCTTGAGTTAGTCCTCGAGGAGACGAGTTCAGCAGTCTGAATACTTCTTCGATCTCAACTGCATGAGGTTTCTCCATCATTCCTTTGACTTCCTAGTTCTCAGTTTTTAATCAACTTTTCTATTAAACCTTCTCCTGAAAATCGACCAAGAGAGGACTATGGTAAATGGGATTTTGTCAGGACTCTTCTAAGTAGTCGACGTAGGCGCGAAGTTCCATTGAAAAAGTGAACTTAAAGCGTTGGTTTCAAAGTCCTAAGCAAGCTTGATAGCAGTCTTCACGATATAGGATAGATCTAGTACTTCAAAGATTTCTGAATTTCTATATTTCTAAAGTATAATGGTATCCCGAAAATCCTTAAGAACCGAGTGAGAGATACATCCTTTGTAGTTAATGTAGTTATTTTCTAGAATGACAGATTTGATGACACTAACTGTTAGGTTTAATGACACTTGTTTTGAGCAACCTTAACAATTAACTAATCTTATGCCAAGTGATTTGTAGCAATACCCTTTCTCAGCCCTACTCTTAATAGCGTCTTCACGAAGTGATCTTCTAGAGAAGGCTTTACGATAGAGGTTGAAATGATTAAAACAAGTTGAGGAGATGAGAGAAATTGGGGTTTAGGTTGAATAGAGAGATTGAGGTATCTGTTTGGGTTCCGTGCCACATAACTTGCTTCTTCGAGATAAGGAGGCATGAGAGTGCTTTAGAGACTGGATCTAGAGGTGCAGGACTTAATCTCGACATTGGTGTTGAAACATGCATACGCATCTCTCCTAGCGAGGAAGTGGGGGTTAATGGTGGTAACGAGGTATCAAAAGACGTCGCTGAAAGAGTGCTTAAGAGCTTGGGTGTAAAGGCTAGAATTGAGGTATCTCATAGAAGCGAGGTGCCAATGGGTGCAGGCTATGGCGTTAGTGGAGCAACAGCTCTGGGCTCAGCACTAGCTCTCTCGATAGCGCTGGGCAACGTTATGACTGTTCTTCAAGCGGGGGCCATAGCGCACGTGGTTGAGGTCGAACACTTAACTGGTTTGGGTGATGTGATTGCTCAAATCCATGGTGGAATTGAGATTAGAGTTAAAGAGGGAGCGCCGGGTATAGGTGTAATTGACTGGATACCTCACGACCAAGATTTGAGAGTAATCGTTGTCACTCTACGATCCATACCGACTCGAGAGGTGCTCGAAGGCAAGGTGGAGGTCGTAAACAGGTGTGGTCTTAGAGCTCTCTCAAACCTCTTAAAGAGACCCAATGTAAGGGAGCTTATGGATAATGCTAAGATCTTTGCTGAAGAAGTTGGCTTCATGAATGGGGATCTTAAGGATCTAGCTAAGATGATGGTCGAAGAGGGTGCTATAGGGGCCTCGGTCAAGAAAGGGGTTTTATACGTCCTGACTCGTAGGGACAATGTTGATAAGCTGCATGATGTTATCGCCAACCAGCTGAAAGGCAGACAGATCATCACTTGTGGAATCTCCAATCACGGTCCTAAAGTCATAAGAGTTAAGGGAGTTTAACCTTAATTTAAGGCTCTTAAAATTATAGATGGGGGTAATATGGTACTAATAGATTTATCGAGGAGTATAGATTCTAAGACTCAAGTTTTCCCGCCGTATCCTCCCGTCTCTATAGCTGAGTGCGCTAAGATCAGCGTTCACGGATTTAATGCTGAGACCATTCACATGGCCACTCATACTTCAACCCACATAGATGCTCCTCTACACTTTAAAGAGGGGGGATTGCCAATTAATGCTCTTCCCCTCCAGCTTTTCATGGGCTACGCCGTCATAGCCGACGTATGGGGAAGGTTTAAGATAAGGAGGGGAGATCTTGAAAGGGCTTTGAAGGCTTGTGGCTACAGCGAAGGCGATGCAGTTTTCATATACACTGGATGGGAGGATGTTTATTGCAAACCTGAGTACATAACAAAAAATCCTGGTTTGCTGGAGGATGCTGCCAAGCTACTTGTTGAGGTTAAGGCAAAGCTAGTAGGCATAGATGCTCCTAGCATAGATCCTGGAGAGTCAAAAAGCTTTGAGGCCCATCACGTGTTACTTGGTGCTGGCATACCGATTATTGAGAACTTGTGTAACATGGCTGGCTTGCTCAATAAGAGGGTCAAGTACTACGCCTTCCCGCTAAAGATCACTGGAGCCACGGCATCACCAGTAAGAGTAGTAGTTGAGCTTTAATGCAATTTCTTCTTAAGCTTCTTAGCTAAGCTCTTGAGTCTAGGCCACCCAGTCCTCTCAACTATGTCTAGGTGTTGAAGGATTAGGGACTTAAGCTTAGAGACCTCTTCTTTTAACCCTAGATCCTCATAATACCTAAGCCTGGTGTAGTGAATTAATGACTCAAGGAGAGAGCTCTCAGCCCTACATAGCGGTTTCGGCTTACCTCTTTTAACGTGAACACTGGTTATTGAACATGAGACTTCATAGTAATCACCTTTTTTAGAAGCTTCTAAGAGATTAAAGGGGGACCAAGCAACAGCTCCTCTAAGTACTGGAAGCTCTGTGGACCAGTCAAATGATAACTTTGATTGCTCGAAGATGCAGTAGAAGAAAGGCTCTACCTCATCGACTACATTCAAGACCCCTCTACCTAAAGCTTTTAAATTACTTAGGGTCCTCGTTTCACCATAAGACTTCATCAGGAAGGCACTATCACCCACTATCCTCACGCCCATGGGGGCTGCATGGGGTCTGCCACGATCATCAATTGACGTTATTATCACTTCATAAAGAGCTCCAACCTTCATGTTAAGGAAGTTAAACATGCGCAAAGATTTCGCCATGTATCACAGCCTCTTAAAATCAGAATAATAATTAAAATTAATAAAAAAATACCAAATTTGAATTGAGCTGCTCACAGTGAATTGAGCTGCTAGTCCTCAGGTGAAGTGTATGGAAGACGTTCACGAGGAAATGCCTTCACTCTCTATTCCATTACAGCTCGTTGGAGTTAAGGGGGTCAAGATGCCTCTCGTCTTCGTAAGATTTGATGAAAGGTCTCACTACGTTTTACCCACCTTTGACGCATACATAGATCTACCTTCAACCATGAAGGGTATTCATGCATCACGTCACTACGAAGTAATAGCTGAAACAATATCTCAATTTGCCATGAAAGTTGGAAAGCTTGAGGATATATGTGAAGACATAGCTATTAAGCTCCTTGAAAGACATGAGTACGCCTCTAGATCCTATGTTAAAGCTAAGAGCGAGATAGTCTTTGAGAGCCGCGTTGAAGGTTCAGGTTCAACAAGCTTTGAGCCTTGCATACTCCTAGGTAAAGCATGGGCTTCACGAATAGGACCTAGAGAACGTATAGAGTCTAGGAAAGCAGTTGGTGTATCTCTTGTAGGCATGACGGCTTGCCC
This sequence comes from Candidatus Nezhaarchaeota archaeon WYZ-LMO8, assembly GCA_004347965.1. GTDB lineage: Archaea > Thermoproteota > Methanomethylicia > Nezhaarchaeales > WYZ-LMO8 > WYZ-LMO8. The sequence continues at coordinate 14,455 of QNVF01000021.1, read as the reverse complement.
CTGCGTCTTAGAGTACGTTAAGGAGAGAGTCAGAAGCTTAACCAATAACTCCTTGAGTACTGAATTACCCTTAGCAACTCACGTGCAAAGAGTAACTGGAACCATAATAGTCGAAGTCCCCAAGAACTACGATGTGGATGCCATGAGACTCGTGAAGATAGTTCAAGGGTCAATGAGCTCCCCAACATATGGGCTACTCAAGAGAGCTGATGAAGGCGAGGTTGTGTGTAGAGCTGTCTCTAATCCTAGGTTCGCTGAAGATGTCGTTAGGTTTATGGTCAAGAAGATCTTAGAGGAGTTTAAAGATTATCCTGACTCAGCCTTCTTTGAGTGCTATGTTAAAAGTGAGGAGAGCATACATAAGCACGACCTAGTTGCAAAGCAAAGGGGAACTATAGGTGAACTTAGAAATTATTTAACTCAAGCAGGTGAGGGGTAGCATTTTTGAATTGGAACATATGGGAGCCGTGGTACATCTGGATTGTTGGGGCTTTAGGTATAAGCATGAACATGGACTTCGAGGCTGCGCAAAGACTTGATGCAATGATTAGAAACAGGGCTTGTAATGCAAGTGCTGTAAGGGGGCTCGTTGAAAAAAAGTTGGCCATAATTGTGGGTGCAGGGCCTTCTGTTGAAAAGAGCATTGATGTGGTCTTAAAAGGGAAAGGTTGTGCGGTGATTGCTGCTGATGGTGCATGCAGTAAATTACTAGAGGTTGGGGTGACTCCAGACATCATAGTTACCGACTTAGATGGCAACGTAGATGACATATACGAGGGATGGCGTAGAGGAGCCTACATCGTCGTCCACGCTCATGGAGACAACATTCAAGCATTAGAAGAGCATGCAAAGAAGTTTAACAAGAGAGTCATTGGAACTACACAGACCAGGCCCATTGGATGTCTCCACAATTTCGGTGGCTTCACTGACGGTGATAGGGCGGTATTCATGGCTTTAGAACTTAATTGTGCGGCGATCTTAATGATAGGGATGGACCTCTCAAAAAAGGTTGGCAAGTATTCTAAGCCTTGGCTAAGTGAAGATGAGATGGCTTGGCCATTTAAGTACGCTAAGTTCATGATTGCAAGGAAGCTCTTATCATGGGCTTCGAGACTGTATTCCAAGCCAATACTTAGGGTAGTAGTAAATGGCTACGACTGCGGAGAACAGATAGATGGAGTGAGGGACATTAACTTGAATGAAGTTAATGAAGTAATAGACGAAGTTTATCTGATGAATCTCTTAGCTTAAAGATATAAAAACTAGGATTTCTTCCCATCAAACGAGCCCTTACAATTCATCAACGCTCTAGCGAGACGGCAGGGCTATCAAGCCTAGAGTTTTAAGAGCTCTCGGCCATTCTCTTAAGTCTGTTAGCAATGTAATTCAGTACCTCAGATAGCACAGCATTATTATCGTAGGACCTCAATATGGAGAGTAGCTCATCTCTCGGCGAGCTTTTAAGCTTCGAAGCTTCATCGAATAGCTTAGGCATTGCTCTAACTATGTTATCAACTATGGTTATTGATGCTGCTCTCGCAGTTCTCGATAGAGGGTTTAAGTCTATGGCTATAACGGTCTTGCCCATTCTTCTTAGAGCCTCGGTTCTATCACCATCTTCCAATGGTACGAGGACAACGTCGCTTATTAGGATTCCTCTAGAGTCAACTCTCCTCCTCTCGCTCATAAGCTCAGGTATCGTGGCTTGATACTCTTCGTCGATCCCCAGAACCTCTTTAGCTCCCAAGCTTCTTAAAACGGATTCTATGGACTTCAATCTTTCCCTCGTCCTATAAAACAGGTTTACCTCAATCTTAGCGTTAACAACTTCAGATAGCTTAATTATCCACTCGCCAGCAAGCGTCACTGCATTGCCGTTAACGGAGATTACAGGTCTCTTCGCTAAGAGTAGGGCACATGCAGCTGCCCTTATGGCCTTCATGGCTGGTTCGATCGTCTCTTCTCCTATCAAGTAGTCGAAGGCTTCCCCCCTACCATGAGCTATCAGACCGGCTTTAGCTACAATGCCCTTCTCAAAATATTCTATGAGCTTCTCCCTAATGACAAGAGAGTGGTATCGAGGGTGTGTCTTAGGTATCAAGCTCAACAACCTCTTAGAGCTTTGTTAGTATCATCCTCTCATTTGGCACGTCAACGGACTCTATGAATGCATTACCAACCTCCTTAACCTCGCCGAATAACGTTATGAGCTTGACTACCTTGCCCTCCACCATTGCCTTTACCACCCCTTTAGCCACTTCTCTAAGCTCGCCGTTGGCCTTCAAGTACACTCGAAATTCGCACATGTTACTACGTAGATTGTAAGTAGATTAATAAGGATAACTAGCATGCCCCCTCACATCAACTTGTAAAAAGGTGGTTCTTGTGCACTTGGAAAACGATATGTTGATAAGGCGTTTTGAACTTCTCTAGGACTTAAAATGAGGAGCAGGTTAAGGATAAGTAGTCGCATCTTAAGGGAGATAGTTCACGATTCCTTAGCTGAAGATCGTGAGGTTTGCGGCTTTCTTCTCGGCGTAGTGGATAATGACGACTTCAAAGTGGTTGAGCTCTACAAAGTTGAAAATGTTTCGGCGGTAAGTCAAGCACGTTTTGAAATGGATCCAAGAAGAGTCTACGAGGCTCATAAGTATGCTGAGAGGCTCGGCTTAGAGGTTATAGGGATCTATCACTCGCATCCCGGTCCACCAACCCCATCCATTGTCGACTTAGAGGGCATGAAGCACTGGCCACTGGTATGGCTAATATTGAGTTCGATTGATGGCTCCATAGCTGCGTACGTAATGAAGGATGGCTCCATAAGGGAGCTTGAAGTGCTGTTAGAGTAGGTAGTCAGGTCTTAACGTATTTACTTCTCGTAAACTTTGAACACACAGGGCAGTTGGGTGATGGCTCAACCTTGATTTCGTGGAACTTCATTTCATAACCGTCAAATATCAATAGTCTGTCGCTACAAGGCTTACCTAAGCCTACTATTAACTTCACAACCTCCATGACCTCAAGAGCTGCCATAACACCTGGTGTTACGCTCAATACTGGTACGAGCGCTTCTTGAGGGGGTTCCGAGGGGATTACGCACCTTAGGCACGGTCCTTTACCTGGCAGTACTGTTAGTAGCTGACCTTCAAGCCCATGAACTGCAGCGTGAACAAATGGTTTACCTTGCGATACGCATGAGGCGTTGAGAAGGAAGCGAGTCTTGTAGTTGTCCATCCCATCGACTACCACGTCAACCCTCTTGACTAAGTTTTCTACGTTATCCTCATTAATCTCCAATGCTAAAGGTTCAACACTAACATTTGGGTTCAACATTGCTATCTTCTCAGCTACAGACTCGACCTTTAGCTTACCAATATCAGAGGGCCAATGAAGGATCTGTCTGTTTAAGTTGCTTAGTTCAACTCTCTCTTTATCTACAATAACTAGCTTACCAATGCCGCTGGCTGCTAGGTACATAGAGACTGGACAGCCAAGACCACCCAAGCCAGCTACGAGAGCTGTCGACGACTTCAGCTTTCTCTGACCGTCAACACCGAAGTCGGGTATGCGAATTTGCCTATCGTATCTCTCAAGCTCCTCTAAACTAAGCTGCATAGCTCTTACACCTTTCTAAAACTACTTGTTACTAAATTATTAATGATGCCCAGTAAAGACTAAAATGCTTACAGCCATAACCACAAATGACTTTTCAGCAGTAGCCTTAAAATGTGTGAGCTCAATGTAGTTTAGCCCAGTATGAGGGTTTTAATCTCAGACCTTGATGGAACCTTGGTCTACGTTCCAGTGAATTGGAGTGAGGTGAAAGAAGCATTAGCAAGGATCTTGAGGTCGGAGGTAATATCGATATTCGAGGTATTGAGGTGGGCGAAAGCCGAAAGCGAGAATTTATACAAAGAACTAAGTGAGTTAATCGAAGAGTATGAAATTAACTCGATGAGGGACCTTAGAAAGCTCGAAGGATCAATGGAATTGCTGAAAAGATTGAAGGAGTTTGACGTTAAGATCGCAATAGTAACTCTTCAGAGTGAAAGAAGCTTGAAGAAGGCTTTAGAGGTTAGCGATTTAGCCCCCTATGTTGATGCTTATGTTACGAGGGATGAAGAATTAGATAGAGCAAAGCAAATTGAGATTGCACTCAAAAAGCTTAATGCGGAAGTTGGTCGGGACGCGATAATCTTCATGGGCGATAGGCCGTCTGACCTTGAAGCTGGTAGGAGACTTGGAATTCCAACGATAATTATCGGCTCAACGGTTTCTACTCCTCTAAAAGCCATGGATATCATAGCTGACGTTCTCGGGTTATCATTGATAGGATTGAGGGCTTAAGCTCATGCTATAATGAAGTACGTTTAGAATTGAAGTACAGTAGTTTTCAGTTGCGATCTGAAGGGGCAGTTGATGCTTGCTTAAAATATCGTTCAATCTTCCTCCTCAACTTCTCAAAGTCTTCAACTATGTCCTTTGGTAACGGTTTGCCTATACCGTATTCATCCACGTACATTACCCGGCCTCTAAGCTTGCCGAAGTTAGAGGGCTTTATATCTAAAGTGTAGCCCTTAATCTGCGCCTGAATAACTATTGCTAGTACTTCCAGTAAATCCTTTATTGATGGCATGCTTATTGGCTCTGCGTATGTATGTACACTCATGACGGCTGGTTTAACTTCACCATTCAGTTCTATTGCTCCTACTACTACCCCCAAGAAGTCTGGTATGAAGTCAAAGGTCTTCGATAAACCCTTTAGATACTCATTTACGTCTTTGGCCAACTTAATATCGAAGCCCCTTACCTTGAGCACAAGGTCATCGACTTTGCAGACTGTTGAATGTAGGCTTCTTATGGTTTGCCCTACTGAAATTACCTTGAAATTTCTCAATAAGAAGCTTATCTTGATGTCTAAGGGCTTGCTAGTCACTTTGAGAGACACCACCAAATATAATCATAGCACAAACATCTTAACTTAACGAAGCTAGCCTAATTAATGTTTAATAACTTAGTAACAATGTGAGGTTAACAGTTAATGAAAGTTGTGGAGGAACTATTTCAAGTAGAAAAGGCTGTTATAGGAGTAGTACACTTGCCCCCTCTACCTGGATCCCCTAAGTACGATGGAGAGGATGTAAGTTTCATAATTGAAAGCGCTTTACGAGATGCTAGAACTTTAAGAGATGGAGGCGTGGATGGAGTCATAATCGAGAACTTCTGGGATATGCCCTATCGAAGATGCTCAGTCGGTCCATCAACTGTAGCCTCCATGGCTGTTATAGCTAAAGAAGTAGCGAGAGAGATCGATATCCCCGTAGGGGTAAACGTGTTAAGGAATGATGTAGTGGCAGCTCTAGCTATAGCTAAAGTTGCTGGAGGTTCCTTCATAAGGGTCAATGCTTACGTCGAAGTGATAGTGACAGATCAAGGGGTTTTAGAGCCTTGTGCTCGTAGAGTTCAGATGGCCAAGAAGGTCTATCGAGCAGAGAGCATTAAGATATTTGCTGACGTACATGTAAAGCATGGAGCACCTCTAGTTCAAAGGCCTATAGAAATTGTAGCTGAGGAAGCTTTAAGTAGGGGGTTGGCTGATGCTATAATTCTAACTGGTCCAAGCATTGGGACCCCTCCATCGCTGGAAGAAGTGAGGAAAGTTAGGGCTAAGCTTCCAGAAGCATCAATCATAATTGGTAGTGGCTGTAACCCTGAAAACATAGATGAACTTTTCAAGTTAGCTGATGCTGCGATCGTCGGTAGCTACTTTAAAAGAGGGAATTTGTCAAGCCCCATCTCTAAGGAGAAAGTTGAAGTCTTCATGAGCAAGGTAAGCGAGATAAGGAGGAGAATATCGTAGAGACTTGAGCAATACCACCAGATGTGGCTTCATGTTTACGGATTACATTCATTGAGTGAACCTTATGCGTAGCCCCTAGAGAAATAATAAATTGGGTAGCGGGCTCAAATTATTCCTCAAGGGTGATGATGACCGCGCCCTTCGTATTGACTGTAAATGAATGATAGAGAGCCATCGCTCTGAGCCCGTTTTTTAGTAGTTTATATCTATAGGTTTTTGAGAAGGTGAGCACTACTGTAATGCGGTGATTTGATGGGCGAGCTCTTAGATATTTTGAGGAGACTCTCAGAGGCTCATGGTCCTCCAGGGTTTGAAGATGAAGTTGCTGACATAATAGTTAGTGAGCTTAGAGGGTACGTTGACGGATTCGTAAAAGACTCTTTGGGTAACCTCATAGCTTACAAAGGTTCTGGTGACAAGTCGCTCATGCTAGCTGCACACATGGACGAGATAGCACTCATAGTTAAGAGCATTGACGACAAGGGCTTCATAAGGTTCGCCAAGCTCGGAGGCATATGGGATCAGCTTCTTGTTGGCCAACAAGTAATAGTTCACGGTAGTAAGGGTAGAGTGAGAGGCGTCATAGGTAGTAAGGCAATTCATGTAATGAAAGACGAGGAGAGGCGCCAGCTCTTGACCTATGATAAGATGTTCATAGATGTTGGAGCTAGAAGCGCTGATGAGGTTAAAGAGATGGGGATAGAGGTAGGCAACTTTATCACAATAGACAAGAGGCTCGTGGAGCTGGCTAATGGTCTCGTAGCAGGCAAAGCCTTTGATGATAGAGCCGGCTGTGCAGCTCTTGTTCAAGCTCTCAAAGAGGCTAAGCCTCGATGCAAGGTTTATGCAGCCTTCACGATACAAGAGGAGGTAGGGCTTAAAGGTGCTACGGTTGCTGGCTACGCAATTAAGCCTACAGTGGGTGTAGCTGTTGACACGACCATAGCTGGAGACCATCCCAATATAGAGCCTCACGAAGCTCCGATTAAGGTTGGTAGCGGTCCCGTGGTAGTTGTTGCTGATGGTCGTAGAGATTCGCTATCCGGAGGTCTCATACCTAACCCCGTGGTGAAGCGGTGGATTGTGAAGGTTGCTCAGGAGAGAGGTATTCCAATTCAATTTGAGGTATTGGAGGGAGGGACTACAGATGCAACAGCCATACAGCTATCGAGAGAAGGGGTTCCGAGTGGTGTAATTGCTTTTCCAACAAGGTACGTCCACACATTCCAAGAAGTCCTAAACCTAAGAGACTTGGAGAAAGTTGTAACATTACTTGTAGGACTCATGGAAGGTGAAATGCCATTCTAAATATTCTCCTCGATAACTTTTTTACTTAACAGTCTTTACCACAAATTCTTGCTACCCGAATTGAGACCGATGTGATAAATGGAAAATTCAAACGTTCCTGCTTATTCGCCCAAAAGTTTCTTCTTTGCTTTCTCGAATTCTTCTCTTGTTATAACTCCCTTGTCGAGTAACTCTTTGAGCTTTGCGAGTTCCTCAGCTATCGATGCCCCCATGGTCGTGGTCTTTTCAGTTATTCTTTCGACTGCCGTGGCTATCTTCCGTTGTTGGAATACTTCCCTCCATTCAACAAGCTTCTTTGCGATCAGCTCACCAACATGTTCTGGAAACTTGACGTCCATGAAGGAGTTCCAAGCCCCCCTAAGTAACATGGGGATGGCTCCACCACCTCCAAAAACTATTCCTCCTCTGGAGATGCGCCCCCCACCACCCACTCCAACGTATCCTACTTCGAGCCCTGCAGTTGTTACGAAAACGATGCTACCGCACTTAAATAATTTAGCAAGGAAGCCTTGCTGAACATGAATGTCGTGAAGCCTGTCAAGAGTCAACTCACGTCGATATGTACCAAACACCCAGCTTCTAGTTATTAACACGCTATTTTCTTTAACACAGTATGTATGGGCACGCTTCCAATAGACGTAGAACGCTATGAAGAGCCATGCTAAAACCGTGTATATTGCGAAGAGTATCGGCACTAAGAAGAAGAGCCAGCTGAAGAGCATAGTTAACAACGTATACAGTATAATGGCTTTAACAATAGTCTTTTTTATGTATGGTTTATCGCTCCAAAGTACGTCTGATGACACTTACGCCACCATCACCATTAAAGTGTGCGTGCATGTTTAAAAACTTAGTTGGAGAGTCAGCTTTACACGAAGGGTGATCATTAATCCCTGCAAACCACCTTAAGGTAGGTAGCTCTCTTCAGCTTACCGTAATGCTAATGTAAACATTTGTCAAAGCCACCGTTAAGCTATCGAAAGCCTCGAAGAATCATTTCGAACTTACATCACTACTCTTTTTACATCGACACACCACAGTTTTAAGCTATAAAGCAAACACTAATTTTCGGAGATGTAGGGTGAAGTTAAAGTTCGATAAAAATTTTTGCGAAAAATGTACTACCTATGATTGCTTAACTAAATGTCAATACATGAGACTTGATGTGGAAAGCGCGAAGAAAGAAATTATGAGGCTCATTAATGGTGAAGAAACCTTCATCTTAAACGAATGCGTAACATGCTATGCATGTGAAGAGTACTGCAAGAAGGGAAACCATCCATTCTACTTGATTACTGAGCTCCAAGAGAGTAAGGGCATACTTCCCGCACCAAAGCCGATAGTAAAGCAGTGGATTAACATGGCTATCCCAACAAGAAAGGACACGCAGTACTTTCCTAATTCAAGAGAGCCTGTCATCTCCCTATGTCTCTTCCCAGAGTTTATGAGGGAGTTAAGAGGAAAGCTTTTTGAGGGAGTATCATTCATCCTCGGGAGACACTTTTATTGTCAACTTGCCTACTTACACTTCGGAAAGCCTTCAGTTATTAAGGAGAGATTGCCGAAAATTATAGAGAATATAGCGAGACACGGGTTTAAAGAAGTTGTATTCTTCCACGACGAATGCTATTCGACTTTCACCTCGTATGCGAATGCATATGGAATTGAAGTACCCTTTAGGCCTGTTCACTTCTTCGAATACCTCTACAATAAGCTAAAAGCATTGGAAGACAAGGTGAAGCCATTAAACGTTAGGATCGCTTATCAGAGGAACTGTTCTACACGCTTGACGCCCGATAAAGAGCAGTACTTAGACCGTATCTTTGAGCTCATCGGAGTTGAGAGAACACAAAGAGAGTATGATAAAGAGAAAGCTCTATGTTGTGGAGGGATATTTAGGGGGCAACAGAGGTACGATCTTTTTGTCGACGTACAGAGGAGAAATGTAGAAGACATGGTTAAATCGAAAGCTGAGTACTGTGTCTTCAACTGCCCCTATTGCTATTACACGTTGGCTGAGAGGGTCTACAAGGCTGGAATCAGACCTATAATGCTACATCAACTTTGTAGGCTGGCATTAGGTGAAACCTTGAGGTGAGAGAATGAATAAGAAGGAAGTCCACAAAGCTTTAGCAGAGATAGTTGGTGAAGAGTACGTCTCAGATAGCAAGGAGGATCTTTACATCTATTCTCGAGATCCAGGGCTAGCAGAGCCTCATGAAGCAGATTTTGTAGTCTTGCCAAAGACTGTTGAGGAAGTTCAGAAGATAGTTCAACTTGCGAATAAGGAGAGGATACCAGTCATACCTGCTGGAGCCTCTCTAAGTTTATCGGGGCTTACGATTCCATACAAAGGAGGGATAGTCATAGACCTCCGCCGCATGGACAAGATTATAGAGGTCAATAGGAGAAGCAGGTATGTTGTAATAGAGGCTGGCGTAACGCATGGTAAGCTTAAAGCGTTTCTCGAAGAGCAGTACCCAGATCTCTGTCACTCGCTCCCAGAAGCACCACCCTCAGCAACAGTTGTCGGGAACCTCATGATACATGGACAGGGGCACTTAGCACAGCAATATGGCTTCAATTCATCGATGGTTACTGGGCTTGAGATAGTTCTGTCAAGCGGAGAAATATGTAGAATCGGTTCGTGTGCTCTTGGTTCTTATTGGTTCTCTCTAGAACCCTTCCCAATTCCAGCTGGATTGTTCCTAGGCTGGTTTGGGGCAACAGGTATTGTAACGAAGGCGGGGCTGAGACTTTACCCAAAGAAGAAGCTTCGAGACGTAGAGGTATTTGTTGTAGAAGATCCGAACCTCGTTCCGGAAGTCATCTATAGAGTCACTCATACGGAGATGGCTGAAGATATCACTACAAGCGCTCAGCCATATCCACTAATGTTTCGAGACATAGTAATGATCCAGATTTACATAACAGGAGATGAAGAAGAAGAGCTTGAATTCAAGAGGAAGTTGATATGGAGTTCACTCCGCGATATTATAAATAGCAAGGAAGGCGGGTTCATGACCCTCGCTCCAAACATGAAGATAGCATTCTTAGAGAGACCCATGTCAAACATTACCAGGTTTGCCGATGTGTTGAAGGGTGGCGGGTTTGTGTATTGTGGGGCTATAATCCCTATCGACATGTTCTCTACTGCCCTAAAGAAGCTCTTTGAGATAGCAAGTAGGAACCAAGTAACCTTCTCACACACTGGAAGGGTTATTGGTAGGGGGCATTGCATGATGTTCTCCTTTGCATATCCATTCAATCGAGAAGATCCCGAAAGCATGGAGAAGGCAAGAAAAGCGATCCAAGAATCATACATTGCAACTCTTGAAATCGGCGGTATTCCGTGGAAGCCAGAGCCACCAATACAGAGGGTGCTTCTTGAAAAAATGCCTAGGGAAACAGCTGAGCTCTTGAAGCGCATTAGAAGTCTCCTCGATCCGAACGGAATAATGAACCCAGGAAATTGGAGCGTGTAACTATGAGCGTGGACCTTAGAAACGTCCATAGGTGCTTTAGATGTGGCTGGTGTAAGTTGCCAAGCACCTTCATAGACTACAATTGTCCCTCTTACGTTAGATTTCACTTTGAAAGCTACTCTCCTGGTGGTAGGCTTTGGCTAATAAGAGCTTGGCTTAAAAAAGAGTTGAGGTGGTCCGATCGTCTTGCAGAAATCTTATTCTCCTGCGTTGGATGCAGGAACTGCTCTGAGAACTGCAAGATGAGGTTTAAAGATGAGGTCACAGACTGGATCATTGCTGCGAAGAGTGTGGCTATAGAAGAAGGTCTAGCGCCGCCAAAGGTCAGGGAGTTCTTAGAGAACATAGCTAAGTTCGGGAATCCATGGGGCTTACCGCGAAGCCAGCGAGCAACATGGATCTCTGGGGTAAAGAAGTATGAGGGCGACGAGTACCTCCTCTACTTAGGTTGTGAAAGTAGCTATTTAGAGGCTGGACGGAAGGTAGCGAGGAACGTTATCGAAGTCCTTGAGGCAGCAGGCATTTCCTTTGGCATCTTGGGTAACGAAGAAGAGTGCGATGGAAATGAAGCATACATGCTAGGCGAGATGGGATTGTTTCAAGAGCTTGCCTTCAAGAACATGAAGTTATTTCAAGAGTTAGGAGTTAAGAAGGTTTTAACAATTTCTCCGCATGCATACAATGCAATGAAGAAATATCCTGCGAGAAGCTTTGAGGTGATTCACTTCACGCAACTACTGTACGAGCTGGTTAAAGAAGGTAAGTTTAGATTTTCACGGATGGAATGCAAGGTCACGTACCATGATCCATGCTTCCTAGGAAGATATAATGGAATATACTTGGAGCCGAGAAAGATTTTACTGAGCATTCCAGGACTAAAGCTTGTAGAGATGAAAAGGACTCGGGAAAACTCCTTCTGTTGTGGTGGTGGAAGTGGGAACTTTGTCTTCGATCTTCTCCATGGCATGGAGAGTCCAGCCAGAGTGAGAGTGAGAGAAGCTTTAGAAACGGGGGCAAAAGTCCTAGCCATAGCATGTCCCATTTGCAGGTGTATGCTTGAAGACGCTATAAAAGATGAGGGATTGGAGGAGGAGTTCGAGGTGAAAGACGTGGCCGAGATGATCTTAGATTCTATGAAGAGTCGCTAGCCTCTCCAAGAGCATCCCTTTGTAATTCTCCATTTCAATCGAAAAATTCTTGATTTGTCTTTAAATGCTCTCAAGCAAGTTTGAGTCTTTACCCCTTTCGATGCCTTGCTTCATACCAGCTCTTGAGGACCTCCAGTAACTCGAAAAGATTCTCAGCACATTGAGGAAACCATACAGAGTCACGACACAGATATATCGGTTTATGTCTATTGAAAGCTTGCATTATGAAGCCCCTAAGACCCTTCCTCCTCAACATGTATATCGGCTTAATTTTCATATTCCTGCAGAACTCGTAGTCTAGATCTGACAAGTGAGATAACTTAAGTTTAAACTTCTTTTCAAATAATTTGGTGGGAAAGTTAACTTCGAAGGCTTCTATAGAGTTTAGGGTGAATACAAGCTCCGGCATTTTAACTCCAATGTATACTTCCCCGCAACGTTCATGAACTCCTAAGACCTCAAAGCTCCTCGACCTTAATTGATTTACGATGTCAACGTGCATTCTCTCTTAAACATCAGGTGATCATGGTTATTAAACTGACGCTTCTAAGTGAACGTTGAAGTTCGTGGAAGTATGGCTTCGTTCCTGAGCACCTTGAAGTACAAAAAGAGCCTTAAATGGTGTGGTCATGACGCACTTCTCATAGAGCTTCTGCTTATACGACAACGGATAAAAGCCTACTCGACATAGTAAGGGTATTGAGGGTTAAGCGTGTATAGGGTGATTCTTCAAGTTAAAGATGTCAAGGGTAACTGTGCAGCTGGTTACAAGATTGGCGATAGGATAGTCATAGAGGAGGGCTCCATAATTTCTGAGAAAAGTAGTAATGTTTGTCTCTACGCGATTGGAGCCCTATTACCCTACTTGACCGTTGCTTACAGGAAAGTGCCAGAGGATGACTGGATTAACCTGGTAGAGGTACTTCAATGCCCAGACCCTATCAATACGGTTGTCTTTAGGGTTTTACGAGTAGAAATTAAGTAACAAAGGCTTTCAGAATGCTCGATTCATGAGGGGGTTGAGGAATAGGTAGTGATAGTCGAGTCATAGTTTCGATAATGCATCTTCAGCCGCATAAGCTATGGGATGCGTTCTAGGAGAGGCTGTGAGAGCTGGGTGAGTGCCGTATTGGAAGAAAGTGACCTCTTCTACGGTCATACTCTTCTCTATCATTGTCGAAATTATGTTTGCAAGCTCGGCGGTTGTTGGTCCTCCAGCTACTTCACCACCAATTATGGTCTTCGTACTTCTATCGAAGATAAGCTTGACCTTAAGAGTCTTAGCGCCTGGCATAGTTCCAGGGTGCTTATCTGTAGTCGTTGCTATCCCCGTTAATACGTTGAAGCCAGCATCCCTAGCCGCCTTCTCCGTCAAGCCCGCTACTCCTAGGCCTAGGTCATCTATCATGGTCGCAAAGCAACCTATGGTACCAGGATTCTTAACGTTAATTCCAGAAAGATTTGCTGCCACAATTTTTGCTTCCCTAGCCGCTATTGATGCAAGCCTTAAGTTGACCGGCTTCCCCGTAAAGAATGAGAACTTCTCAGCACAGTCTCCAGCGGCAAAGATGTCTTCGTCCGAGGTCTGCATGTACTCGTTGACCCACACTCCTCCCATCTCGCCTATCTTTAATTGAGCTTCCTTTGCAAGCGTCGCATCGGGCCTTACACCTACTGCGACAAGTACTACATCCGCTTTAAGTCTCCCTCCACTTGCGAGCTTAACTTCTTCAACCTTTCCTCCACTTCCAATGATCTCCTCAACTCTCTCATTCGTAATCACATGCACCCCCAGACTTCGAAGCTTCTCTTCGGCCATCACGCAGTACTCCTCATCGAAGTTTAGCTGTAGACAGTGAGGTAACATCTCAACTATCGTAACGTTCAACCCTCTCCTCCTAAACTGCTCAGCAAATTCTACACCAACGAAGCCTCCACCTATTACAACCACGTCCTTAGCTCTCTCTAAGGTAGTAAGTAACTGCTGTAGGTACTCAGCATCCTTCCTAGCAAAGAATACGTTCTCAAGGTCCATCCCTGGTATTGGAGGTTTCACTGGGATTGATCCTGTGGTTAAGACGAGCTTATCGTAACTTATTCTTCGTCCACTCGATAGGATGACTGCCTTCTCGCTTCTATCTATCGACTTAACCTCATCAATTAAGAGGTCTATTCCTCCTTCCACTAACAGTTTATCTGGTAGTAAGTCTTTATTGACGTCAAGTAGAGTCCCAAAGATATATGGGATCCCACATGTAATCAAGGCTTTTCTCTCCCTTCTCACCACAGTTACCCTGACATCTTTGTTGTACCTTTTAATAGTCAATGCGCAAATGAAGCCTGCTGTGCTACCTCCAACAATTACTACGTCCCGCTTACTATCCATCTCTCACACCTAACTGGTAAGTCAACAGGTCGTGAATTATAAGACTTTTTAAAAGAATTTTTCTAGCAAGCATTCCTCAATTTAACTATAAGCAGTTTTCCACATAAACTCACGAATGATGACTAAGTCGACAAGTTAAGGTGAATGAAGTTTTAAGGAGGTCACTCGCGAGATTTAATGCTCTTAAAATTTTTTAATGGGGAGAGGTTAGTTTACTGAGAGGAGCAATGGTCCAGTACAAGTGCTTCAGATGTGGCAAGACCTTTAC
>QNVF01000020.1 GCA_004347965.1 Candidatus Nezhaarchaeota archaeon WYZ-LMO8 | reverse complement strand
ATGAATTAAAGGTCATTATATGCTTGCGAAAGAGTTGATTATGAGATAAAAGTTTTTAGTTGAGCAAAAACTCTGAGGTACTCGAGCCGGGATGGCCGAGTGGACCAAGGCGCCAGCCTTGAGAGCTGGTGTCCCCCTTGGGACGCGCGGGTTCGAATCCCGCTCCCGGCGCTATAATAAAGTGCTTAGATTATTCACGCTAACGTCTTGGAGAGACATAACATGAGTATAAAGTTCTTAGACCATCCCTCAGACTTATACGTTGAAGTTAAAGCCAACAATTTAGAGGAGGCTTTTGCGCTCTGTGGTTTGGCAGTATACGAAGCTATGACAAATACGAATCTTGTGGGAAGAGAAGAGGAGGTGAAGGTCGTTATTGAAGGTTTTGACTTGTACTCCCTGCTTTATAACTGGATTGAAGAACTCATCTACCTCTTTGATTCAAAGGGCTTTTTAGGATCTTACGTGAAAGTTGATGAGATGATTGAGACTAATGGTAAGTTCGTACTTAAGGCTACAATACTCGGTGAAAAGTATAATCCAGAAAAACATGAATCTAAGACTGCTATAAAAGCTGCAACATACCACTTGATGGAGATAAAGAGAGAGAACTGCTATTATGTCATTAGGTACGTCTTAGATATTTAACATGTTATGATGATTGCAATGGTGTACTAGTTAGAACGTGCTTTCACATGTCCTTCAAAGAAGGGTTTACTGAGCTTCACGAACTTAACAACTAATTAGAGGCCTCAGACCATGAATGGTCTTTCATAAACCTTCAACACTCGGCAAGCTCTTCATCGGCCAGTTAAACTTGTGTGGGAGAACCTATATATCCTTTCATGGTGAAGGGGGGCGTCAGTTGAAGATTATGGTAGCACTACCATCAACTACAATTGCTGAAGCTAATTCCTTACTAGAGAAGACTGTTAAGGTAGGGTTCATAGCTAGAGCCCTGTCCATATTCAAAGTTTCCGATCTATTTATTTACCGTGATGAGAGCTGGGATGTTGATGAAAGGAAGCTCTTAGGAAAACTATTCAATTACATCGCTTGTCCACAATATCTTAGGAAGAAGGTTTTTCCACTTGATCCTGATTTAAAGTACGTCGGTATCATGCCTCCTCTAAATACTCCTAATCATCCCACGGAAAAGGAGCTGGAAGAGATTCCTGAAATCGCTTATAGGGAAGGGTTAGTGGTGAGGAAGAAGGGCAAAGGGTACTTAGTTGACGTTGGACTTGGGGGGCCTCTCATACTTTATACCTCAGAGAAGCTAAGAAGGGGAGAAAGAATTATATTGAAGATAGTTAAAAAGCAAGAGACAATTGAATTGTATAAGGTTGAAAAAAGTGAGGTGCCCCATTACTTTGGATTTGAAGTTCACGTGACTGACTTAAATCTTAAAGAAATTATTTCCTCATTCAAAAATCAAGCTCTCATCATAGCAACTTCGAGATACGGTAGAGACGTACACAAGGAATATTTAAACCTCATAACTAAAATGAGTAAGTACAATAGAGTCCTCCTATTATTTGGCTCACCATTTAAGGGACTTTATGATGTTGCAAGGAGTGAAGGGTTTAACTTGGATAATGAAGTTGATATGGTTTTAAACTTTATTCCTGATCAGGGGACTAAGACCGTTAGAGTTGAAGAGGCTCTATACTCAACTCTTGCAATAATGAATTTCCTCTGCCACCAAAGTCAAAGTTGTAGTGTAAGCTCAAATAAATAAAGATTAAATAGGAGCTAGATAGTTTTACTTTCCAACAACATTGAGGGCAAAAGCTAAGAGGGATTTGAAGTGGGAAGAAGCGTTCATCAACCTCGTCGTGGATCGTTAGGATATTATCCGAGAGTAAGAGCACGAAGGATAGTTGCTAGAATAAGGAGATGGCCAGATGTTAAAGTTGAGAAGCCTCAATTGTTAGGATTTGCAGCATATAAAGCAGGTATGACGCATGCAATTGTAATTGAAGATAAACCAACCAGTCCATTTTATGGCAGGGAAATAGCGAAGGCTGTAACAATACTTGACGCACCACCTCTCCTCGTATTTGGTATCAGATTGTACTCTTTAACACCATATGGATTGAGGTGCCTTTTTGAGGTGCTCTCAGATAAACTTCCAAAGGATCTTGAAAGGAAAATAACCCTTCCTAAGAGCTATAGCAAGGAAGAAGCTATAGGGAAAGCTCAGCAGTTAATAAGTAAAGCTTCGGAAATTAGAGTTCTCGCATGTACCCAGCCGAGATTATCGGGGTTAAAAAAGAAGACTCCAGAGATCATGGAGATAAAGGTGGCAGCTAAAAGCATTCAAGAAGCTTGGAACTATGTATTATCGATACTTGGAAGAGAGGTAAAAGCCTCTGAGGTCTTTAAAGAAGGACAATATGTAGATGTCATCAGCATAACTAAGGGCAAGGGATTCCAAGGAGTGGTGAAGAGGTATGGAGTAAAGATAATGCCCCGTTGGCACAAGCATCGTAAAGGACATAGAAGAACTGGTACGGTTAGCCCTCAGAGACCCGATATGATGTATTCTGTGCCGAGACCTGGACAATTAGGATTCCATCAAAGAACAGAGTACAATAAGCGTATATTAAAGATGGGGGAAGACGGTTTAACTATTACCGTGAAGGGGGGCTTCGTGGGATATGGAGTCGTTAAAGGCCCCTACATAGTGCTCCTAGGTTCAGTACCGGGACCTAAGGGAAGGCTCGTGAGGTTAAGGTTCCCCATAAGACCAGCTAAGAATGCTCCTACGACGCCCCCTAAGATAATCAGCATAAATGTAGATTCTAAACAGGGTGGTTAAGGTTGCAAGAGGCATCGAGAGTTGCAGTCTTGTATGACCTCGATGGAAAAGAATGTGGAGCAATAGAATTACCAAGAGTCTTTAGCTACGAGGTTAGAGAGGACGTCATAAAGCGAGCATACTTATCAGCTCTTACTGCTAGGATACAACCTCAAGGGAGGGATCCATTAGCTGGGAAGAGGACGACCGCAGAGAGCTGGGGGGTGGGTTATGGTATCGCGAGGGTACCTCGAGTTAAGGGGGAGAGGTATCCTCGTGCTGCAAGTGCAGCATTTGTAACTATGGCAGTTGGTGGTAGAAGAGCACATGCACCAACAGTTGAAAAGCGTATACGTGAGAGGATAAATGAGAAGGAGAGGAAGCTTGCTATTAAGTCGGCCATAGCAGCGACAGCTATTAGAGAGATTGTAGAAAAAAGGGGGCATATTCTTCCATCGAACATCTCCTTGCCGATAGTCGTCAGAAAGGAAGTTGAAGAGATAGAGACGACTAAGCAAGCTAAGATGTTCTTGATAAAGTTAGGATTATGGGATGATGTTGAAAGAGTACGTAGGAGGATTAAGATAAGAGCTGGAAAGGGGAAGATGAGGGGAAGAAGATATAAAGAGGGGAAGAGCTTGCTTGTAGTATTCTCTGGAAAGTGCAAGGCTGTTAAAGCTTTCAGGAACCTTCCTGGGGTTACAGTTGCTTACGTCGGGAATCTATCAGTTTTACACTTAGCTCCCGGTGGGGTTCCCGGTCGTTTAACCTTGTGGAGTGAAAGTGCGATAAGGATGTTGGTTGAGAGGGAGACATGCAATGAGCAATAAAGAAGTTAGTAGTAAGAAATTATTTGAGTACCATGACGTCATCTTGAAGCCTGTCGTCTCAGAGAAAGCTCTCTCGTTAATTGAGAAGAACAACACGTTGACATTCATAGTGAAAATGGAGGCGAACAAGCTTCGTGTGAAGGAGGCAGTTGAAAAGCTTTTTGACGTTAAAGTTGAGAAGGTGAATACTTTGATAACCATGAAAGGCGAGAAGAAAGCGTATGTGAAGCTCAAGCCCGAGTATAAAGCTTCAGATCTGGCAGTTAAGCTAGGCATACTGTAGGTGAGAATTTAATGGGTAAGCGAATATTAGCTCAACGTAAGGGTCGAGGTGGCTCGGTTTTCAGATCTCCAAGATGGTTACGCAAGGGACCAGCTAAGTACCCTAACTTAAGTAAAAAAGAATGTGAGAGTGTCGTCGAGGGTAAGGTGGAAGCAATAATTCATGATCCAGGTCGTGGAGCACCCTTGGCATTGATTAGGTTACCTGATGGAACTAGGTTCTTTAATGTTGCTGCTGAAGGGATTCGAGTAGGACAGAAGATTCAGATAGGTGATAAAGCTGAGGTGGCTCCAGGTAACATCCTACCTTTAAGAAGCATACCAGATGGAACTAAGGTGTTCAATATAGAGCTTACTTATGGTGATGGTGGGCGCCTAGTTAGGGGCTCAGGGTGCTACGCCATAATCTTAAGCCACTCAGGAGAAGGAGTATACGTGAGCCTACCTTCAGGGAAAACGAAGCTTGTAAGCGACTTAGCGAGAGCGACGATAGGCGTAGTAGCTGGTGGTGGTAGAATAGAGAAGCCATTCGTAAAAGCTGGTGCGAAATACCACCTATCGAAGGTTAAGGCGTGGAAGTATCCTGAAGTGAGAGGAAAAGCCATGGGGGCTTACGCGCATCCACATGGTGGAGGATCACACCCAAAAGGTGGTACGCCAGTAAGTCATGGAACTCCTCCAGGAGCAAAGGTTGGACATATATCGAGCAAAAGGACTGGGAGAAGAAAGTAAGGATAAGAGTTAACCAAGAGCTGTGTATAGCATTAATTTGTTGATGTTCCCCCAAGGTTTTATCATGCGTTTTACTACCTTACTTTAATGGCACGTACATCGAGCTTCGCGTAGCTCTTAGACCCGGCTCGCCATGTTCTACCTTCTTGCATGTTGGTGCAAACTCTCCAAGGTAATGCCCTATCATCTCCTCGGTTATAGTAACAGGAACGTACTCTTTGCCGTTATAGACGTGAATTGTTGTACCAATCATTTCCGGTAATACTATCATGTCTCTAATGTGTGTTCTGATTATCGATCTCTTGCCAGCCTTAAGCTCTCTTATCTTCTCAAGAAGCTTCCTCTTCTCTTCATTCAACCCTCTTAGAAGAGATCTTCTTTGCCTTGCTGGAAGCAATTTTATGAAGTCGTCCATGGGCATCTCCAATAATTGTTCTAGGGTGTAACCTCGATACATGAACTTGCTTGACATGATCGTACCTCGTCTCGCTCCTAACTTCACGCTTCACTTAGTTATAAGGATTACCACTTTAAGCGGAAATCTAATTAGGAGGAGTTTAGCCCAACAACTAACAGCGCGAGGAAGGATGCCACATGCCAGAATTTGGCTATTCACTTCAAAGTTACGAGCCTGACAGGATGGCAAGAGCTAGTGGAAGAGATTTAAGAATAAGTTGGAAGAAAGCAGTTGAGGTTTGTCGCTTCATAAAAGGTAAGAAACTGACTGAGGCAAAAGAGCTACTTGAAAGAGTATTAAGGAGAGAGGTTATGATACCTTTCACTACCTTCAACAGGAAAAGGGCTCATCATGGTAGCATAAGTAAACACTCAAGTGGAGGCTATCCTATAAGGGTTGTGAGAGAAGTACTGAAGATCCTTAAGAACTTAGAAGCTAATGCTGAAGGTAAGGGACTTAACACCGAAAAGCTGGTTATAGTGCATGCAGCAGCTCACAAGGGACCTACGATCAAGAGGTATATACCGAGAGCATTTGGTAGATCAACTCCCTTCTTCCAGCAATTGGTGCATGTAGAATTAGCAGCCAAGGAGGTTGAGGAGAAAACCTAAAATTCTTAGGAGAGTGATTGAGGGAGATCTCCATGCCGGATGTTGAGAAGAGCTTTATAGTAAAGGCGCTAAAGAGACTCGATGTAGACTCGTTTTTAGAGCATGAATTAGCGAGAGCTGGCTATGTAAGCGTTGAACTGCAAAAGACGCCTTTAGGTACGAATGTGACGATTTACGCTGAAAAACCTGGAATGGTCATAGGAAGACATGGCTCCACGGTTCACGAGTTAACCCAGAAGTTAGAGAAAGACTTTGAAATTGAAAGACCACAGATAGCTGTGGCACCAATTGAAGTACCGGAGCTAAACGCCAAGATAATGGCTAAGAGGATTAAAGGCGCTCTTGAAAGAGGAATTCACTTTCGAAGAGCAGCCTATATAGCCTTAAATCAGATAATGGAAGCAGGTGCATTAGGTGCTGAAATAAGAATAAAGGGGAAGTTAAGGACTGAGAGAGCTAGATACGAGAAGCTTCGCTCAGGAATAGTTCTTAAAGCAGGGCAAATATCATTAGAACGCGTTGATACGGCAGTCGAACATGCCCTATTGAAGCAGGGCAAGATAGGGATAAAGGTGAGGATAGTATTGCCATCAGCTGTTAAAGCCTTGGAAGAGTTGGATAAAGGTAAAATTCTCACTAAGATGGAGGATGAGACAAGTGGCGATACTCAGAGTAAGTGAGATAAGGAGAATGTCTAACGAGGAAAGACTTGCTAAGTTAAGGGAGCTTAAGGCAGAGCTTATGAGACTAAGGGCTCAACAGGCTTCAGGAGCACCATTAGAGAAACCGGGAAGGATTCGAGCAATAAGGAGGACGATAGCTAGGATTTTGACGGTAATCAATGAGGAAGAAAAGGGAATTAGACGTGTCTAAATCTATCTTTGAGCTTCTCTAGTATCTTTGGTAACGTGGTGTATTCTAGCTCTTCAGGTCCAAGCCTAGCTGGCATAAATTCGCCCATTCTCCTCATGTAATCAGCTAATTGCATCGCGATTGTTCTTGCTACATCAAAGGCTGGATCGTCGAAAAGATCGGCTGGGTCAGAGCCATTAAGGCCTATAAGCTCTCCATTCGCTAACTGAAAGCCTAGTGCAACCACTCTAGGTGGACCATCAAAGAAAGTGCATTTTGCATGCTTTAAACTGACAGGCATTAGTGGACCATAGTGTGAGCCTCTCATCCAACCAGCTACTAGATGTGGATAGGCGAATGGTGCTAGTATTTCTCCAACAGCTGGGAAACCATGTTGAGCTCTAACTATGAGGGCAGGGTCGTCCTTACCAACATACTTACCAGCTATCAAGCTAAGTCTCGTTGTTGTAGCGACAGCCGCTATTTCCTTGTCCACTTTTCTAAGAATTCTTTCGACAACATATCTTCCAGTTGTACCTAAGAGAGCTATTAAACTATAGAGTTCTTCGGGGCAAGCGAGGTCTACAACCTTTCCTTCTATAACGTCCATGACTCTAAATATGAAGCCTTCATGCATGCTTGGATCTATGACTAAGCCTGCAGTGTTATCTGGTGAGGCAAAGATCTTGTATAAGGGGTAGTTCCACGCTCCTGGCTCAGTTTTGTCTGCTGCAAAAACTATAATAGGTTCACTAGGCCTTTCCCTTATCTCCATCTCAGCAACTCCAGGTCCCATACCTTTGACGTTGCCTGAGAACGTATCTGAAAGAAGGTCTTGACCAGCTGCATAAAGCTTTAGTGGTTTGGAAACCTTCTCTGTAACTTCCTTAAAAGTGCTCCAGGCCAAACCGTGTATATCAGGGCTACCCTCCCCCTTGGTATGGGTCATTAACAATTCCAAGTCATCGCCACAGTTGAAGACGTAGTAGTCGATTATCAAGCCATTCTTCTTGGCTTCCTCGAGCTTCTTACGGGCCATCTCAATTTGTCTTGGATGAACAACATGGTGGCCGCATAGAGAGCCTACATCAGCCTTTATTAAGCTAATGGTCACTTTTTGAGACATAAAGACCACCTGGTATAGAAATCTTGCGGAGGATGATCGTATAAATCTTTAGCACATAACGTTGCTTCGTCACTCCTCGGTTTCTTCTGCTTCCTCTCTTTCAGGCACATAATAGTACTCCTCTATGCTCTTCTGCTTTCTATGAAGATAAGAGTCTGGCTTGTTTATCCTAACCCTCCCACTATGGAGGTCCCTTCTAAAGGTAACGTCGACTTCCTTTAGGAAGGTGTTAAAGCCACTTCTCAAATCCATTGGGCTTAATGCGATACCGTAGACACCTGGCTCACCGCTGAAAACCATTAGTGAGTCAGCGACAGCATCCATGACGACAACGTCGTGTTCAACAACGAAGGCTGCAGCCTTTCTCTCCTCCACAACTCTTCGTATGAGCTTAGCCATAACCAAGCGTTGTTCAACATCTAAGTAGGCTGAAGGCTCATCGAGTAGGTATATGTCAGCTTCCTTAGCTAATGTGCACGCTATACTGACTCGCTGAAGCTCACCACCACTTAAAGCAGTTAATCTACGATCAAAGAGGTGTTCAAGCATGAATGGGTAGCATATCTCACTTTTAAACCAAGAAGTGGCCATTATGCTCCCTAAGTTTCTAGAAAGATAGTCGTAAACGACCTCATCGCTCTCGGGGGTTAAGTATTGTGGTTTATAGCTTACTTTTATATTGACTCCTCCTTTCTTTGATAAACGCTCTATGAGAGCTTTAACAAACGTTGTCTTACCAATTCCATTAGGACCTAGGATTCCGATGACCTCTCCTTTATGGATCGTGCCTTGATACGCATTTAATTCGAACTTTCCTTCCAGGTTCACTTTAAATGGAGGCCATGAGAAGAGTTCATCTGCCGTTAATGATTCTCTCGGCCTAGGTCTTAACCGGAATCTTACGGGCTCATCCCTAAACCTTACATTTTCACTAGGTATGTAACCATCGAGGTATATGTTTATGCCTACTCGAACACCATAGGGCTGTGACGCTATCCCGTAAGCTCCTGGCTTACCATACATTATGCACACTTTATCTGATACGTAATCAAGGATGGCAAGGTCGTGTTCAGCTACCAGAACCACCTTATTTTCTTGTGTTAGAGACCTTATGATTTTTGAGACCTTAAGCCTTTGCATGACGTCAAGATAGCTTGCCGGTTCATCAAATAAGTATACATCAGCTTCTCGACAGCATGCAGCTATTATGGCCAACCTCTGAAGCTCACCACCACTTAAAGCAGTTACTTCTCTACCAGCTAGGTCTATGAGGTCGAGCTCTGTGGCTAAGTCTCTCCACAAGCCTCTCTCATCAACTTTATTTAGCAGTTCTCTTACTGATCCCTTAACGTACTTGGGTATTATGTCCACGTATTGCACCTTATGTACAACACGAAGCTTTCCTGAGTATAAATCTCGAAAATAAGGTTGAAGTTCAGTACCTGCAAAGAAGCGTAACACGTCATCCTTTGTTGGTTGGGTACCTACCATTCCGAAGTTTGGCATGAGCTCACCGGCTAGAATTTTAAGTATCGTTGTCTTCCCGGTACCATTGGGCCCTATGATACCTAAAACGCAGCCCCTTCTAGGTGGAGGAAGCCTGTAAAGTCTAAAGCCATTAATGCCATATTGATGAACACATTCATGTTTTAATTCTTCAGGCAAGTTGACTATGGTTATAGCTGAGAAGGGGCACTTTTTAACGCAAATACCACAGCCAACGCAGAGATTCTCCTTTATGATTGGTCTCTGACGTTGCTCGTCGAACTCTATGACCATTACCTTGTTCTTCACTAATGGACAGAAGCGATAACACTCTCTATAACACTCCTTTGGCTTACATAGGTCTTTATCGATGACAGCTATTCGCGGCATAGCGATCCCTTTACTCGACTTAACGCTTTACTACCAAGATATGAAGCTAGTTCTAAACAGATTGCAATTTACGCATCTTATTTCATTATCGGTTCTTGTCGATTTGCGACCTTAAGTAGAATGTGAAGAGATATATTACTCATTAAGAGGAAAACGCAAAGAAAGGTTAACAGTTAAAAATTTAGCGAGGTAATCAAAATTTATTTGAGGTTTGCTTCACCATTCTTCTTCCCATTCCTCTTCTTCCCATTCCTCTTCCTCTTCCCACTCTTCCCATTCCTCTTCCATTTTCCTGCCCCCTAAAGTGTTGTCTTAGAAGACTTATGGCTTTATTTAAAGTTAGCGATTAAATTTTTGGAGAAGCTTTTAAAGATACTTCTCATCTAGACAGCATACTAAAGGTGTCACGCTTGAAGTTTAACTTACTGGTTTCAACTTATCGTAATAGAGAGGATGACTGCATCAGTGAACTATGGTACCTCTTTCGAGAACTGGGCGACGACCAGATAGAGGTACGTAGAGCTATTGTCCCTGGCCTGTTATTGGTAAAGACAAGGCTTAATCCATTTGAGGTCTCTAAGAAGATTGGAGAAATAGCTAAGGAGAGACCTTGGGATGTGAGGTACACTTTGAAGCTTACTCCGATAGATGCCGTTACGAGCGATGATATGGAGGAGATAAAGAGAGTTGCCATAACTCTCGCCAACGAAAAGATTCGTGTAGACGAGACGTTTAGGATAACCGTAAATAAGAGATTAACAAGCATTAGCGGTAAGAAGCTGATAGAAGAAATAGCAAAACATATCGATAGAAAGGTTAATTTGAAGAATCCTGATAAAATACTGCAAATCGAGATCGTGGGGAAGGACGTAGGTATAGCTGTTTTGAAGCCAGAGGACATAATCTCCATAGTGAAGATAACTACCTCTTAACGTTTAAGAGAGACATTCTTGTCAATGTGCTCTTCAGCTTGGAGTCTAGAATCGATGACTTGTAGCTGGTTGCAGATAACTCCTCTAAACTTATGTTTAGTAGCTCGAGTGAATACCGCTGCTCGTATTGCTCTAAATCGTTAACCTGCTTAACTTCTTCGAATATAGTGGAGTGTAAAATGAACAACAATTTCTCTAAAGTCTCCTTGCAGGCAGATAAGACGTAGAGGCAAAACTCCCTGACTTTAACATCAAGGCCGGCTATTCTTAATGCATTGGCTATCTGATCTTCACATGTAAGTCGAAGTAGGAACTCTATGTTGAACTTGTTGCTTATGTTCTTTCTTAAGGCGAAGGCCTTCAAGGTGTGATAGAAAACGCATAAAACATGAAAGCGAGAAAGAGCAAAGCCTGGACGTGTCACTGCCCATAAAACCTCGAAGCCATTGAATATTTGTTCTAGCTGGCGAATAACCTCTTGTGATGGTGTTTCTCTGCTTAACTTTACGTGTAAGATTCTTAAGTCGATATCACTGCTTTTAGTCACAAGTGTTGATAGAAGGTTTCTAGCAATTTTGGGATTCATACGAAGGTACCTCCCCCGTGGACTGAAGGGATTAACGTTATCTCCTTAATATTGTTTACAACTACACCTAAACCTCCAAGAAGATTTGCATCAACTCCATCAACCAAGACTATTATATCGCCTCTTACTCCTCCACTAGGTTCAAAAACTCTCTTAGATAGAGCTTCATTGTTCATGCATGCTAAACGTATCACATCTTCTACCTTAGATCCTTGAGGGACTTCGACCTCTACAAAATTAGACTTCGCCAGGCTTCGAAGAACAGCCAGGAAGTTTACCTTAACCTTCATGGCTTCAAACCCTTAGCGAGGTCAGTTGAGGTACATTTCTTCACTGCCCTTCAGTGCAGGTCAGCTTCGTCATCCCTCGACTCTCTAAGAGAGACGTAAACGTATTTAAATGTTCAAGTATGGTATGCATGAGAGGATCGTGGCGCCGCTAATTAGCGATAAAAAACCTGTTCTCTTAAAGAAGACTTTGCTTGAAGTCATTGAGAGGAGACTGAAAAGGAAAGAGCTTAGTTTAGCTAAGAGCGATTGGCATTCAAAACGTAGACCTATAGGCTGCGGTTTGACTATACATCCTGGTACCGGATGCCCTCTTCAATGCAGCTACTGTTACATCTACGATATGGGCTTCAGTAGGTACGCAATCCCTTACTCGCTTAGTGGACTTCAACTTATAGCAGCACTCCTATATAACAGGTACTTTTACCCGACGAGGTGGGGTACCTATCTCGCATTTGGTAGTGTAACTGAGCCATTCCTCCCAAATATAACACCTAAAACACTTGAGTACTTGAAGGCCATAGCCGAGTACCTCGATAATCCTTGTCAAGTTTCAACTAAAATCGCCATGAGTGACGTACTTGTAGAAGAGCTAGCTAGCATAAAGAGAATTCGATTGTCGATCTTGGTTACAGTGACTAGCTTAAATCAATATCTTCACTTAGAGGAAAAAGCTCCACATCCTCTTGAGAGGTTAGAAGGCATAAAGAGACTTAGAGCCAAAGGCTTCAAGCCCTTCATATTCGTTAGACCATTGTTGCCAGGGTTAAGAGCTGAGGAGATTGAGGAGATTATTAATCAAGCAAAAGCTTCGGGAGCTTACGGTATCGTAGCAGGCAATCTGAGGTTAGCGCCAACTATAGTAAAGAGGTTAGCGGAAAGAGGAGTTGATATTACAAAGTTCATCGATGTGGACTTTAAGAGCTTAAAGAAAGGGTTCATCGATATCAGGGTTGATGGCGGCTTGACCGCTCTCATTAGGGAGAAAGCGTTAAACAAGGGTCTCATATTCTTGAAGAGAGCTTGCTGTGCTAACACAGTTTCACAATTTCTTCAAGGTTATAGCGACGTGATGTGTCCTTCTCTATGCTTCCTAGATGAGCGTTCGTGCGAGAAAACCTGCCCTTCCCAATGTGCAAGGAAGGCTCAAGGTGAACCTAAGCACTTAGATATGCATGAGGTGTTGAGAGGTGTTCTGGGATTCGATGACTATGAGGTTGAGGTTAAGGATTACACCATATATCTTAAGTTGAAGAGAGCTATAGAAGATGAGAGGTTAGCAGCCTTTTCGCTCTCATATCTACTTCGTAGAAAGGTACATTTCATAAAGCATTAAGCTTGAGGTTGCTGAGGTTGCTCGATTGCTTTAAAGCGTCTAGCTAGTCGAGTCAAGTACCCGCTAACCCTATTCAACAAGTGTTTAGCTCTAATTGTCGATACTTCTAAGACGAGCTTCTTGTTTTGTGCATAATCTAAACTAACCCTATCGTAGTATTGCTGAAAAATTTGAAGAGCCAGTCTCTTGATGATCAATGGCCTAACCTTTCCCATACCACTTCAGCCCGCGCCATTAAAGGTTTAACTAGGTTTATTTAATCTTTTCTTTGAAGAATTCCTCTGAGAGCCAGTAGCAATTAAAGCTTTACAGCAATATAATAGAATACAGTGAACAGTAGTATTAGGTGATAATTTGTGGCTGAACTGCCATTAGCTCCAATAGATAGAATAATTAGGAGAGCTGGTGCTGAACGCGTGGGAGATGATGCGGTCAAAGCTTTGTGTAAAATACTTGAAGACGTAGCCCTAGACATAGCTAGAGAAGCTGTAGAATTAGCTCGCCACGCTGGGAGGAAGACTGTTACTGCTGAAGATATTAACTTGGCTGTTAAACACGTTCTTCGTTGGCTAAGTGCTAGCATGTATAAGTAACGGAAAATAATGATGTGCATCTCAGCTGTTGGTACTGCTAGAGAATTAGGGTCATTAGAAAAAGTTATATAGAAGCTTCTTCTCATAACTGTCCGAAGAAGATATATCAATGTGGGGTGTTACTATGGTTGCTGTTAGTGGTGTTCCTGTTTTAATACTAAAAGAGGGTGCTACTAGGACCTACGGTAGAGAAGCTCAAAGAGCTAATATAGCTGCTGCAAGAGCTATCGCTGAAACGCTGAAGACGACGTTAGGACCTAGAGGCATGGATAAGATGCTTGTTGACAGTTTAGGAGATGTGACCATAACGAATGATGGTGCAACGATACTTGATGAAATGGACGTTCAGCATCCTGCGGCTAAAATGCTTGTAGAGATAGCTAAAGCTCAAGACGAAGAAGTTGGTGACGGAACGACAACAGTAGTTGTTCTAGCCGGCGAGCTCTTGAAGAAAGCGGAGGAACTTATGACTAAGAACATACACCCTACGGTTATCGTTGATGGTTATGGTAAAGCATTAGAATTCTGCCAGAAAGACCTTGAGAAATTAAGCTTGCCAGTAAGTCTCAGTGATGAGGAGCTTTTAAGGTTAATAGCTAGGACTGCTATGCACGCTAAGGTTGTTAGTGCTGCAAGAGATTACTTAGCAGATCTGGCTGTTAAAGCTGTTAAACAAATAGTTGAAGAGAGGAATGGCAAATTAGTGGCTGACGTGGACCAAGTACAGCTAATTAAGAAGCAGGGTGGTAGCATAACTGATACTAAACTGATTCAAGGAGTCATAGTGGACAAGGAAGTTGTTCACACTGGTATGCCTAAACGAGTACAAAATGCAAAGATAGCCCTTCTCGATTGCCCTCTAGAGGTCGAGAAGACTGAGATAGATGCAGAAATAAGGATAAGTGATCCTGCTCAAATGAAAGCATTCATTGAAGAGGAAGAGAAGATATTGAAAGGAATGGTTGAGAAAATCAAGAGCATTGGTGCAAATGTCGTCTTTTGCCAGAAAGGCATAGACGACATGGCGCAGCACTACTTAGCTAAAGCTGGAATTCTAGCTGCTCGAAGAGTAAAGAAGTCAGACATGGAAAAGCTTGCGCGAGCAACTGGTGCTAGGATAGTCACCAATATTGAGGATTTAACGCTGAACGACTTAGGCTATGCTGAGCTTGTCGAAGAGAGGAAAATAGCCGACGAGAAGTTGATATTCGTTGAGAATTGCAAGAACCCGCGATCAGTAGCTATACTGATTAGGGGAGGGCTTGAGAAGTTCGTAGATGAAGCCGAGAGAGCATTAAAGGATGCTCTTAGCGCAGTAGCAAGTGCTGTTGAGTGCGGACGTTATGTACCTGGTGGCGGAGCCATCGAGATGGAGTTAGCAAAGAGGTTGCGTGAATATGCTGCTAAGGTTGGAGGCAAAGAGCAGTTAGCAATAGAGGCGTTTGCCACTGCCCTAGAAGTCATACCAAGGACCCTTGCTGAAAACGGAGGACATGACCCCATAGACGTGATAATGGCCTTGCGTGCAGAACACGAAAAAGAGGGTAACTTCTTCATAGGCATTGACGTTTATAACGGTAAGCCAGTGGACATGCTTAAGCTGGGTGTCATAGAGCCATTAAGCGTTAAGTTAACAGCTCTAAAATCTGCTACAGAAGCTGCAGCAATGATACTAAGGATTGATGACGTCATAGCAGCTGCTCGAAGCGAGACCGCAAAAGAGAAGGGACCATCAAAAGAGAAAGAAGAGAGCGAAGAAAAAGAGTAAAACCTCTTTCACTCAACTTTTCTTTGTGAGTAAAACCTTAAGAGTGCTGATAACAGGAACACCTTCTGTCGGCAAGACAACTATTGCAAAAGAAGTAGCTAAGATCCTCGACTATCACTACGTAGACGTAGCCAAGACGATAATTGAAAAGCAAATGTATGTAGAAGTTGATGGTGAAAGAGGAAGCTTCATAGTTAATGTTGAGAAAGCTAGGAGATTTTTCTCAAGCTTTCTTAAAAAGTTGAGCAATGCCATCCTTGATACCCACATAGTAGAGCTATTTCCGAGGCGACTTATAGACAAGGTGATAGTTTTACGGGCACACCCCCTCTTAATACTGAAGAGAGGGATGGAGAGGGGATGGCCTTTAAAGAAGAGCTTAGAGAATGCTCAAGCAGAATTGTTGGGTGTATGCCTTTTCGATGCACTAAGCTTCTATGGTAGAGAAAAAGTGTGGCAAGTAAATTGTACATGCCGCTCCATTGAGCAAGTAGTCTCAGAAGTTCTAGACATTCTAGAAGGCAAAGGGGGAGGAAGAGACATCGATTGGCTTGAAGAACTTGAAAGAGATGGAAGGCTGGACCTATTATTAGAATTGGAAAAGGCTTGTGATTTGCCTGAAAATCTCTTCGAACTTTTGCGCTATTGTAGATAGAAAGTCCCCTGTACTTTTGCCAGCACTACTCAGTGCTGTGTTAACTCCTCCTAGCAGCCCCATCACCATGGATAGAATAATCGATAAAACAACTACAGAGATTCCAATAAGCATACCCTCTTCCAAGAGGATTGAGCCTCTCGTACTTCTTCGCTTATACTTAAACATACCTTCTTCCTATCTTTTAGGAGAGACTAGAGACTCTTAAGCTCCTCCATAAGGTGGTAAAACAATGAAGGCTAGAAAAATGAAGATGCAGAAGGCTAGCTCCTTAAATGATGGATGGCGTAGATGAATTATTGATGAAAAAACTATGAAAAGCATTATGGAGAGAGCAGCGAAGAAAGTAAAGGTGATGAGGCTAAATGATGCATTAGGAGATGAAAGTATCGTGAAGATGGAGAGAATCTTAATCATAAAGCCTAAAGTCATCGACGAGGCTGTTTGTAGCACCTTGTACTTTAACCTTTCAGCTGCAATAAGTTCTTTCAGCTTCTTAACATTAAGGTAAATATAAGAGCTTATATTATGCAATGAAGTGAAGAGTTCTCTTAAGGAATGCTCATCGATGAAGTCTAGTTTCTCTATTAGTGAGAATAAAAGCTTAGTTAAGGGCGATGATATCCTTGCTTCTTGATCGTTTAAAATCTTAAATTTAAAGATTTTTTGTTGAAGTACTTTTCCCACAGCAAGTCTCATTCTTAAAAGAGCATGTGATCTATGAGTAGGGGATTTGTAGATACCATCAAATAAGGAAAGAAGATTTCTTCTACTATCCAATAAAGATATTGATCTAGCTGCGAGAAGATTAAGACATTCGTAGTCTACCAAACGGTCAGTTAATTCTTCAGTTATTTTTGCAAGGTCTCGCAGAGTTACATATACAGAGAATAGGATGGGGAAGAAACTCAGAGCTATTAAAATGTTTGGTACTATTGAGAGGAAGAGGAAGAGATAACTTAATGCGAGAAGAGAAGACCAAAGTGCTACTTTTTTATTGACTGAGATCATCTCTCATCGCCTATACGAGAAACTTCATGTACCTTTTAAAGACCAGAAGAATTAGTTGTAGAGAGACACCATAAAATAATGATACTATGATGGGTAATAGGCTCAGCATACTACTTTGATAGAGCAAAGCTAAGAGAGTTATGGGTACTGGAGCTATGATAATGCTTGTCATCACTAAAGTCATGAGGGTTCTAATGTTAGATTTAAAGAAGCCTCCTTGAACCTCCTTCATAGATCGTTGAAGAGAGTGCATGATCAAAGCTTCTTCACCTAGACAAGGATTTGAAAAGGGTGCATAAGCTAGAGCGACTTTAGACTTAAAAGATCTTGTACCACCTAAAGATAGACTACATGCAAGCATTTTAAATGAAGAGCTTACCAGTTGACATGAAGGATCAAGTCTCGTCAAGGCTATGAGTGCTGAAGGAGTGTTTTGATAGATCTTGGCCAACAACTTTACAAGGATAAATGCTAATAAGTTAGAATATTCCAGAGAGATACTATTCTTTAAGCTCTTCTTAAGTTCGTGTCGAAAAATGACACTGAAGACAAGAATGAGGATGAAAGAAAGTAGGATGATAAGTATTTCAAACAACATAAATGCCTCCCGCTATGAGCCGTTTAACAAGTTCATCGAATGCTTTAGTAAAGGTTGTAGTGTCTAGATGATCTCTCTTCATCAGCATGCTTAAAGATGCTATCAATTCTTCGTACTCCCTTCTCAACATCTCATAATCATTACCCACCTCTATCATCCTATATATGGATGGCGATTTAAAGATGTCATCAATAGCTGCCTTATGAGAATCTTCTTGGGGATCCCATTTGAACACGAGAGTTAGAGGGATGTCAAGTACATCAATGGAATTTCGTCCTGACGAGCCCACAGCCCAAATTTCAGCTATGCGTCTCAATACCTTAGAACCTCGATAACACTTTACCATGTGAATTAATAGGTCCATTCCGATGACATCTTCTTTGGAGATATCGCAGTGCAATAGCCAACGCCTTATTAAACCCTGAGCAGACGATGCATGACAGGTATGCATTCCTCGAAGCCCTGCAGTAATTGCATGAAACATGGCTTTAAAATGCTCCTTAGACTGCAACTCGCCCATGCAAATCCAATCTGGGGTTCTATGCAAGAGCTTTATCATCTCCACGTACTTTCTACGAGCTCTCTTCTGTGTCTCGAAAGGCTCTACATGTAGCTTGAGCTGATGGCGACCTTGAATCCTATGATCTAAACTTTCAACAACGTCTTCCACGTATATCTTACGCCAGTTCCTAGGAGTACATAGGTCTAGAGCATTCATCAATGTCGTTTTACCAGTTCCAGGTTCGCCACATATTATGATGTTCCTTCTGCTTAAGATGTGAAGAATCAAGAAGGCTGCTTCCTCTACTGAGAGCACATTGTCATGAATAAGGTCGATAATCGTGTAGCTTCTATGCTTAATCTTCCTGAGGTCGAGAGATGGACCTTCATACGAAAGGGGAGGTGTATCCACTGAGACTCTAACAATGTAATCGTTAATTCTAAGATTCCACTTCAATGACGGATTTAAGTAGTTTAATGGTAGCTTACTTTCCAGTAATATATGGTTTATGAAACACTTAACGTCTTCATTCGTTAACACTATATTACTCACGCAACGCCCAACCTCAACGTGGTCTAAATAAACTCTTGTTCCAGGCTTGTCTAAGTAAATCTCATCAACATTTCTATCTAACAAGAAAGGCATCAGCTTATGAATGCCCAAGATCTTATATGTTGAATAGGATGCCAGCTTTTGAGTGAGAAGATGATCATCGTCGTTAATGACTCTCTTAATCCTTAATAGCTCTTTAAACTTTTCTCTTAAGAAGTAGGTTTTTTCCCATAGGAAATCAAGGTTTATGGTTTGACTCAATACAGTCTCACTAATATTATCAACCAACGTTTTGAAGAAGAACTTCGCAATGTAAGGAAGACTTAACGAAATATGATAAATGCATTCCATACCTTGAGATTCATATATCCTTACTCGGTAGACATCAACCTCATATTCTTTAACGAGAAATCTTTTGTCTGTAAGCTCGTGTAATGTCCTCTCACTTACCATATGTGAACGAAATACTTCACGATAGACTTCATCACTTAAGCTATCGTGATAAGACCTTAAAAGATGTATTATCTTAGAGTTTTCTATCTCTTTTAGAAAGAGAGTTAAGAGGTCTCTAAGCTTCTTGATGCATTTCTTGTTTTTACAATTTACTCCTTTAACTTTATGAGTAGCTTGCTTTAAAAAATCAAAGAAGCTGAAGGGATGAGTATAGGCAATGCCCATTGTGTGGAAAAATAGCAAATGGTCTTTGCAAGCTATGACCTCTTCGTACAGAGGACAAGAATGAGAACGGGAAGGCGTTGTATATAGGGGACAAATAAGCTCTCCTCTAATCCAAAGATTCATAAGCAACTTCCTAAGCCTAGAAAGCCTACATGAATAGTCACTTAGTAGCTTCACCGTTGAGGAGCTGTACTTTACAATGGTGTTGCCCTCCTGTGAAAAGATCATTATTCTTTTTGGAGACTTGCTTAGTAGCGACAACTTCAAAAACAACTTTCCTCTGCAAATCTCGTTGCTTATTGGATCCGGCTGGCCGTGTCGACACTTCATTATGAGAAGATGCTTTCCATCTTTAAACGACGTTCTTATACAACCATCAGTGATGCATGAGATCGACATCACATATAACTCTCGACTAAAGCATTTTATAGAACTACATCAATTAACAGGAATTTTCTGAAATGATTACAACCGGCGTATCAGAGTACCTCCTCGTTATACTACCACGATAATTGGGCAAGTTTTTATACAGTATGTAATAATTTTAAGTTTTCAATGGAAAGCTATCTTTAAGTCTCAGACTTAATGTCTTAATCTTAACTGGAAAGGGGCTTTGACAGATGACGATAAGCATAATGCTTAAAGACGATATACCTAGAGATCCTGTATTTGTCACTGGATTTCAAGGAATGGGGATGACTGGGTATATAGCCGTTAAGTACATGATCTCTACATTGAACGCTAAGCCCATAGGCTTTGTGATGTTGAGGAGGATGCCTCCCTATGTATGGATGGAAGATAACAGGTTAGCAACTCCAATACAGCTCTTTAAACATCAGAACCACGTATTTATGCTAGTAGAGTTCGTGCCACCCATACCAGATCTTTACACGTTCATAGACAAAATATGCGAGTGGACAGCCAAAACGTTTGTTGAGGCATTCCTTATCGGCGGTCTAGACTTGAGAGTGAAGAGGGAGAGTGAAGAAGACAAGGCTAAGTTTGCTGCTACTACAAAAGCCATGGACAAAGTGGTAGGGCGAAGATACAAGGTATTAGACAAAGGCTTATACATAACTGGCCCCTTAGCATTGATGCTAATGAAGTTTGAGCAATTAGACTTCCCAGCCTTAGCAGTATTAGCTTATGCGAATGCCTTACGACCCGATCCTATGGCTGCAGCTATTGCAATACAATACTACAGTGAAATTTATGGAATTAAGGTGAATACCGAGCAATTAATAGAGGATGCTCAGAAGATAGAAGCTGAAATTGAAGAGAATTTGAGAAGAAGACAGGAGAGAATGAGGGCTGAGACGAGTGCATTATACATTTAATTCAAAGCGCAGCGGAAGCCGCTATTGTCCAGCGATCTCTTTCAAGAGGAGAAGTAGAACTTCTAAATCTCTGAGCTCGTAAGGTTCTTTTGTGTGAAGAACTTTAATGTTATCACAAGATTTTCTACACGCAGCTTCTATATGCTTACCCCATCGTTTTAAATCATTGTATAGAACGATGCTCCTGGGTCTTAAGATACTTAAAAGCTCACTAATCTTTATAGATACGTAGCGCTTGGTTAACATGTCAATTTTACTAGGCACCTCGTATTGCGATAGAGGATAGACACCTTCAAGCTCCAGTGGAATTAGGCAGAATGGGAAGTCATAAAAGAGAAATTTAATATTTTCGAAACCTCTAATTTCGTTGCGAATCTTTTCCATCAGCTTCTTAATGAAAGAGCTTGAGAGAGCTTCATCTTTTCTAGGTAGTAGAACCAAGACGTTCCATCGAAGGTGGTGCAAGCAGTTCTTAAGCTTTTTAAAGTGTCTTACAACCTTAGGGTTAAAAGAATCGTGATAACCGTAGAAGAAAAGCCCGGATATTGAGGGTTTAGTTACTGGATCTAGACGTTCAAGGAAAAAACTGTACTTCTTAAACTTCGAAAATACTGAAAAAAGTCGTGGATGTGACCTTAACCTTAAAGAAACGTATCCCCACAATGTTCCTTCTTTTATTGCTTGCTTAATTCTTCGAATCTCACTTCCAAGCATGTACAAGTTGTGGAGGGCTAGCAGCTTTACTTTACCATCAGCCATCTCACTTACTTCTTGTGGTGTATACCTTGAACATACGGGACAGGAACAGGGAAAGTACTCTAAGTCTTGTAACTTATAGGTACCATCATGCGCCATGTACCTAGATTCCTTTGCATAAAGAATGTATGAGGCGGAGTCGAAGAGATCGCAACCTAGCGCTACAGCTAGTGACAGCATCATTGGGTGACCTGCTCCAAACAGGTGGACTGGTTTTCCTAGAGGTAACGTTTTTTTAGCCGCGAAAATAATGTCAACCAATACTTCATAGTTGTAAGATTCCATGATAGTTGTAGGGCTTCCTATAGCGTAGATGTCGAAGTTTAATGTCGAAAGCTCCTCTGCACAGTACTTTACTAAGTCGATGTATGGTGCTCCTTGAACAGGGCCCACCCATAATATTGTCTCATCGGTCCTTATTGACCATAGAGCTTTAGCTCTCTTCAGTGTTTCATTAACTCTATACGATGCTTCGCTATAGGGTGTCTCCCCAGTTGGAAAGTCAAGTATTACGGCTATATCACTACCACACTTTTCCTGAAGGACAATTACCTCATCAGGAGTTATGTCAACATGTCCGTACACTAGCAACTGATAAGCTCCTGAATCCGTCATTATCGGACCGGGAAAACTCAAGAGCTCGTGAACATCAGTTACCCCATATTCTTGCATTGCCCTTCGTACGTGCAGGATGTTCGTTATGAAAGCATTGAAGCCTAATTTCTCGATGTCTCCGACAGTAATAGTCGTATCGAATGGATTTATTACTGGGAAAAGATATGGAGTCTCTATGATGCCTCTTCTCGTTCTTAGCTTCCCTATTCTTCCAGCTAAGTCCTTGTCTAAGACTTCAAACGTCATTTCACGCTTTGCTTTGAGCTTGTTTTGAAGTCACGAACTCTTCAAATATCTTTTTAACTCTTTCAGCTATGGGACCCGAACCCTCTATGACGCCGGCTTCTGAGACGCGCACTCTATCCATCACGGTTATGACGCCAGTGTCTTCGTGTAACACCACCATGTTTGGAAAAGCTTTTTCAAGAACCTCAGCTAATCCCTTTAGGTCAAAGGGCTCTTCGAGCCTTAGAATCTGAGCAACATGGTGACCATTTATAAGGATCCTTGCATAAACACTTCCCTTCTCATCCTTTGCATTAGCTAATATAAGGCTAAGAGTGTTCTGATCGTAAGCTATAAGTTTGCCTTCATAAGAAGATCCACTCGTCATTACAACCTTCACTCTCTTGTCTAGAAGGGAAGATAACTCTGTTAGAAATCTACGTGAAGCTAGGGGCTGGAAGCTACTCACTTCATAGAGCACCTCACTATTTTGCTAATCCTAAAGTTTGCAGGGTATGCAAATTAATTTATATTTTCACTTAATTTTTTCTTTGCAGGTGTAGTACATGACGAACGTATTATTGGATACTCAAGGCGAGGTAGCTAAAATTGAGAAAAGTAATTTGAAGGGTTTAAACATCATAAAACTGCTTACTCCAGAAACCGTTAATATTACGCTTGAAATTCCCCAAACCCTCCTTCAAATTAAAGAGGGAGGGAAGGTGCGAGTAATTATGTGCACCGATGCAAGTATTGAAGGCGAGGTAGACGGCTTATTTCTTTGCACATTGTATAATGTTGAAAAAATCAAGCGAGGTAAAGAAGAGAAAGGGCTTGTGTATGGATCTATAGGAGGACTGCAGGTTAGGATAGAGGGTAAGGGACTTCATAAGAAGATGAAGGTTGGAGACAAAGTTTACGTAGGATTAAAAATATTGTAAAACTTTCACTCACCCCTCTCCCCTAACCATTCTAGGAGAAGAAAGGTTAAGTTATCATATTCTCTGAGGTGCTCTTAATAATGCTCATTTAATAGCTACAACATAAACTTTAATTCCTACGTGCTATGTGGTGATCCTCGGCGATGATAATTGTCTCAGACCCTGTGTAATGAATGCGGTGGACTCTTAGTGCTTTCAGAAAGCGGAGAGTACATATGTGAAGATTGTGGGCTAGTTCATGAAGATGTCAAGATAAACTCTCTTTCTAAAACACAAATTAAAGGGGCCAGCAGCCCACAGCACTTTGAGGTACTGAACCGGACACCTTTCAAGGCATCAATATCTTGGCATGGAACTGACGTGAAAAGGAGCATTAGTGAAACTAAAGCGTTAAAGCATTTTAACAAGCTAGACTTCATCCAACGGTACTATATCGACAAGCTTTCAGTAAAGGCTGTTAGGAAGGCTTATGCTGTCCTATTGTCGTTATGTTCATTAATACCAACGCAATTCTCATCGATAATTAGGAGGAGAACTATAGAGATTTACTACGTTACTGCAATTAGGATGAGACACGTGAGGAAGAATCACGTAGCACTAATAGTTGCTAGCTTCTACATAGCAATGAAGGAAAGATGTAGAAGTTGCGATTTAACTTTAAAGCAAATAATGTCGCATTTAAGGAAAATAGGTTTCAGCATTTCAGTCAGCGACCTCTTTAAAGCATTATTTATGCTGAGGAAAGCCGTAGGGGTTGTTGTTAGGCATAGAAGGATTGAGGAGCTCCTCTCAATAGCTATAAGAAGAGTGATGATGGATGAGAGGGTGAAAAGAAAGCTCATAAAGAATAGCATAGATCCACTTCTGTATTCAAGAGAACTCTATGTTGAAGCAGTCTCGTTGCTTAACAAGAGGATGAACTGTGGAAAGAGTCCTCTATCTCTCGTTGCTGCAGCTATCTATACAGCTGACAAGATACTAGCCTTGAAGCATCAGTGGAAAGACGTGTTGACACAAAAGACCCTAAGCTCTGTACTGGAAGTTAGCCCATTTACCATAAGAGAGATTTATTACAAGATTTTCAGAAGACATGTGTTCGGCGATTAACATGAAAAGCAAGGTTGTGAAGTTAACTTTAGAGAGAATACTTGAAGTTTTGTTGAGCCATGGCATACAACCAGGTAAAATAGAAAGTATAATGATAGACTTGGGAGTTCCACAACATCATGTAGAGAGAGTTTTAGCGAACATTATCTCTCTAAGTAAGAGCAAGATGAGAGCTACGAAGCGATAAGGATACAATAGCTTTGAGGTCACGGCTTAAAAATAACTAACAGCGACTTTGAAATCAACTTGAAAGATTATTTGTCGAAGTTTAAATTATGTCAACTTACGTCGTATAGATTTAGAAAAGCTTATTTGAGACAGGAAGAACTTCAAGACTAAGGTCATCATCAATCATCATAAGGGCTTCTCTAAAGCTCGTGTTAGATAAAGGGTCTCATAATGGTGGATGTTGCATAAAGTGTAGTAGCCATGACCGAATCTTTCAGCAAGATATCAGGGAAAGAGGAAGCAATGGGCCAGGCCGAACCCATACCAAAATGGGTTCAAGTCTCTCTATAAATTTTGCCTAAAATTTTACATTTTCTTTTTTAGTAACTAAAAAAGTGAATTTGCATCGCATAAAGTGTTTTCAAAGAGCTTGATTAAAGTCCATGGATGATGGGTTCTAACATAGATGAACCATATATTCATGTATTTTTCCCTCTTAGCATCTTGCTTAATGAAGGTATGTCTATTTCTTTGGGGCTATTAAGCTCATTATTAAGCCGAGACTTTCTATGATGCTTTCTACTTTGGTGGGTGGAAGATTAAGCAAGATAGAGGTCTCTCCCTCAGATCTCTAAGCACCCCATCAACTACTTTCTCATGGATTGGAGTGATGGTTGAATGTACGCTTGGGGTATACTCATCTCTGAGATCCCTCTCTGGGCTAGGAAAAGCCCATTCATTTTCAAATGTTCTATAGAAATGAGATTGCGTTGATAAAGATTCTATAGACAGATGAACTTCTAGAGGAGGCATACAAAGCATCCTTCTTTGCTTATCGGCGGCGCAAGATTAGGATTACGGCTACAATTACGATTACTGCAAAAATTATGGCTGCAACTATTAGTAGCGTTGGGAATACCTCCGTGACGGTAACTGTTACACTATGAATACCAGCGTTTCCAGCATGGTCTTTCACGGTTAGGGTTGCCGTGTAAGTTCCAGCTTTCTTATAGATATGCGTTACTTTCACACCAGTTCCACTTTCCCCATCTCCAAAATCCCACTCGTAGCTAACTATCCCTATATTATCCGTTGATGCGCTTGCATCAAAGACTACCGTGTCACCAACGTTTACTTTCCGATCTTGCCCAGCATTTGCAATAGGTCTACTTTTGTCCAGCTTTATGCCAGTTATAAATTTGTGAGTCTCCTCGTTCCCAGCCTTATCAACGCTCCAATATTCTAGAGTGTTATTAGCGCCCTCCACCGTTATGAGTGGATGACCATCAACACTAACTTTCTTGACCGGACCATTATTTATTCTATAGTAGGTTTCCGCGACCCCACTCATGTCATCGTTAGCCTCCAAGGTTATGGTGAAATCTGCGTTATGCCATATGTCTTCATATAAAGCCCTGGTTACTGGAGGGTTAACGTCTCTCTTCTCAATAACTTGGCAGGTATATTCTTGCGACATGATGTAATTGCCAACATTATCTATTGCGACGACTCTCCAACTGATTCTTGAGCCAGCACGCTGAGCAGGTATTTTACCTACATATGGTTCTTCAGTGAAACCGTAACCACATATTGGCTCAACTATATATCTTCTCTCCAAATCCATATCTACGTAATTCCATTTGCCGCCGTCGATACTATAAGCTAACAAGGCCCTGCATATTCCACTCCTATTATCATAGATGTTTGCCTTCACGACAAGTTCCTCTCCCTCATACACTTCGCTCGCCGCCTCTGCCGAGACAATAACTGGCTTTTCGACGTCATGAAGTTTATAAAGCAATATTCTATCATATGTATAGAATACGGCATAAATTCTGCCGTAGGCTATACTCACCTTCGGGGAAATAGCTCCCTCCCCGGAATAGGTTAAGTTGAAGATGGGGATTATACCCTTCCATAATAGGTAGAGGCGACCGTACTTTTTACCATATACTGGGAGAGCTAAGATCTTTTTAGCGGCTACTGCAATCCCGTAAGACTCATGGAAGCGCTCTTCCTCAGGCAAATCGAACTTACCTATATCTCTCCCCTGGAAGTCGAGTACGGAAACCCTTCTACTATCAACTACGTAAATGGCATCTTCTCCTACAGAAAAGCTTTGAACTCCTACTTCCTTTTTCCACATCACCGTGCCGTTTGGCGAAAGCCCAATTAACCTCCTATTATATTCCTTAACTAAAACCAAGTTATTTTTGAATACCACTCCTGACAAATAGTCGTCTCCATTAAACGTCCAGACAGACTCACCATTTTCAGCGTTTAATGCATAAAGGCTTTTGCTATATTCAAGGTTCACGTAAAGCTTACCGTTGCCATAAGCTAAATCCACAACAACTTTATTCTCTAAGGTTCTCCTCCATAATATACTCCCGTTCTCATCGACGCAGAAAACTAACCCATTTCTTGTACCAAGATATACTCTATTGTTATATGCGATGAGCGCGGTT
>QNVF01000002.1 GCA_004347965.1 Candidatus Nezhaarchaeota archaeon WYZ-LMO8 | reverse complement strand
AGCGCTAGCTTAACCCCTATGGCCTTTAAAGTGCATATAGCCTCTAAATCGTTTTGATCTACATACGCTTCCTCGGCCGTCCTCTCTTCAAATTCACTTAGAATATCGTCTATCTTTTCTGCCTTAGACTTATCTGAGAAGCTGAGCATAGCCTCAGCTATCAACCCTCTCAAGTCGCTATCGATCTTAAGCAGTTCTCTAAGTCTCGAAATTAACCCACTCACATCAACGTTCAAGAGAACACTGTCTAAGTTTATGATGACAACTTTAATGAGCATCTTAAGGTAAGAGATGCTTTAAACAGGAACTTAAAGATTCCTCTCAAGAAAATTGTGAAAGTAAAGAAGTTGATGTTTTCATTCTACTTTGTAGGGTAGAATGGATGGATGGCTGCATCCTTCTTTTCAAGTACCTCTTCTACCTTGGGCTCTCCAGCCATAGCTCTCTTA
Organism: Candidatus Nezhaarchaeota archaeon WYZ-LMO8; assembly: GCA_004347965.1. Lineage (GTDB taxonomy): Archaea > Thermoproteota > Methanomethylicia > Nezhaarchaeales > WYZ-LMO8 > WYZ-LMO8. Next base: position 94,707 of record QNVF01000002.1, on the reverse strand, counting down.
ATGGCTAACTTTGTGGCTTCGTAATTGTTCTTAAAAACCTTGTCTTTATCCTTAGCTGATGGGTGTATGAAAACTCCGCATATTATTACCAGCTCGTCAGCTAGTTCCTTAGGTATTAATCCTTCAGCAACACTATCTGCTACAGCCTTCGCTACCGCGTATTGAGCTGGACCAAATATTAGCTCCACTTGATTCATGTTCCTTATCGTGACCTTAGGAACTATGAGCGTTACTGGCTTAACGAGGAGGTTTGGTGTTAAAACTGCAAAGAGCTTTGTGTGTCCATAACTTTGATGTGCAAGTCCAAATGCGAACCCTATTCCAGCAGGGCCTTCCTTGTCCCCTACTATTAAGTCTATGTGGGCTACTTCAGCGCCATCGCCGACAAGTGCTTCTCCAAATCTTATTCCGATCTTGCTCATAAGATCTATCACTTTTTATGAAAAAGAAAACAAGCATCAAAATAGCTTTTCTACACGAATTCAAGTTGGTGAAGCACCCTAAACGTTTGTTTACGCTTCAACTTTTAGTAGCTCCACAACCTTAGGCATGATCTCGACCCCCCTCATAACTCCCAACGACCCCCTCCCACATTCTTCTTCATCAAAACTAACAACTTCATCCGGCTTCATACCTCCTCCAGCTATGATTATCGGTACTGGATCATCTGAGTGAGATCTCAGCGTACAGGGTGTTGCATGGTCTGAGGTTACAACTACAACTACTTCGTCGAAATCTAAGTTATCGACGACTATGCTGAAGAAGTGCTCATCTATATCCTCAATTAACTTGACCTTACGAATGGAATCCCCGTCATGACCAGCTTCGTCGGGTCCCTTCAAATGCACATAGATCCCATCATACTTAGAAAGAGCTTCAAGTGTTTGCTCAGCTCTTAACTTGTAGTCCGCTTCAACGTTTCCAGTCATTGGTGATGTAGGGATGATTTCCATGCCAGCTGCTATTGATATCCCTCTCTCGACCGGCATCTCTGCTAGGCAAGCCATTTTTAACCCGTAGAGCTCGCTTACCGACTTCAATCTCGGCTTCTTGTGGCTTGCATCTCTACATAGAACTACGTTAGCTGGTAAGAGACCTCGATGTCTCCTCTCATCGTTTACGGGGTGCTTAGCTAGGACGTCCATAGCCTTCCTTGTAAACTCATTGACCAGCTTAGCAGCCATGATGGCTTCAAGGCTTTGATCTAAAGGTTCGCAATCACGCATTTTGTTCTCACTTACTACTTTAGCGATACCAAGACCTCCAACCTTATCGTATGCTGGATCAGTATTCGTTATGTTGCTCGAGAGAGGGCCGTCAAGTCTCTTGATCACTAAAACCCCACGATGACCGACAGTGCTCTTAAAAGTGAAGGTTGCACCACTTAGCCTAACCCATTCATTTATTGCTTTAGCAAGCTCGTATGCCTCCGATGTGGTTAAAGTCCTGCCACACCTCCTATCCACTATTGTGAGGACTTCATTCACCGTGGCGAAGTTGCACCTCAATGCAAGCCATCCATCCTCAAAGTCTAATCCAGCTCCCAGAGCTTCAAGAGCTCCTCTTCCAGTATGATGCTTAAAAGGATCGTATCCCAAAATACTTAGAACTGCGACATCAGATTCAGGAGCGATGCCTTTGTCGACTGTGTAGACAAGCCCTGTAGCCCCTTCTTTAGCTAAGTAATCAATGTTTGGCTTGTAGGCATATTGTAGAGGAGTCTTGTCACCAAGTTGTGGATTAGGTCTATCGCCAACACCGTCGAGGACTATGTAGAGCAACCTCTTCAAGCTGAAGCACCAATACTTAAACTGCTTGATGCATAATATAACCTTTAAATAGCTCTCAAGGTGGAGATAAGAGTTAAGAAGTCCCCATGAAGAGCACCATTTAAGTCTAGGGGGTTTAATAGTTGGAAAAGTCATTGAAAGGTGCTGGATATGGAATTTGGATTGCAGTAATCATAATAATAGCAATACTGGCAGCTTATGGTGGGTACTACTCAGGTCTTTACACTAGCCTCCAGGAAACTAAAACTTTGCCGTCAATTATAGAGGTGGGCGTAATAGTCTCGAATGTCACTTATGCCGGTGATCTACTTGATGGTGTCCTGTTAGCTGCTAAAGTGATAAACGATAGTGGTGGCATAGCTTCTAGAAACTTAACCGCTCTTGTCAGGTTTACGGGAGGAGATCCAGGGACTGCGAAGAGCATGATCACCTCATTAATTAATGAGGGAGTTAGAGTTTTCATAGGGGCTCTTTCAGGCCCTGAAGTTGAGGTCGTTCTCCCAATAATACGTGAGAACAATGCTGTGCTAGTGCTGATCTCGAAGGATGTGCATGACGTGTACGACCCCATGGTTATTAAGGTGTTTGGAGGACCTGACGTAGAAGCTTTAGCTATGGTGGATTTAGCCTTAAAGGTGGGTACAAGAGCAGCAATAATAGCAGTCAACGACTCTTATGGTGCAAGGCTTGCTGATACAATCAATAAGAGGTACTCTACGCAAGGAGGAGTGGTGGTCTACGAGTCACTATACACTGAAACCACCAACGTGTCTGCTGACTTAGAGAAAATCAAAGGTTTAGAGAATCCTCCTGCAGTCGTGTTCCTCATAGGATATGTCGATGATACTCGTATGATTCTAGCTAGTGCAAGAAATATGCAACTTAATGTTACGTGGATTCTATCAAGCACCTTAGCTGATGAGAAGTTACTAGATGAATTGGCTTCCTATCTTGAGGGGTCTTATGTTGTAGTAAAGCGTGCACTCGTAGAAAGCCCGCAGTTATTAGAGTTCATGGAACTCTACATCAAAACGTACTACAGGTTACCTAGTGAGATGGCAGCCTATGGCTTTGATTCACTTAAGCTAATAGCTCTGAGTATAGTGTGGGCCGGCTATTATGACGGTCAAACCATAAGGAAGGCCATTGACACAACGATTAGCTTATTTAGTGGAGCTACTGGTAGGAAGGTACTAGATTCCAACGGAAACGTTCTGCAAGACTATGAGATTTTAAAGATCGTAAAGATTAATGAGACCCATAAGTTTGAAACTGTTGGTTATTGGATTCCAATAAGTGCCTCGAAAGCCTTCATAAATTGGACCGTAAAGCAGTAAAGATGCCACTCTTTACTTCCATCTCTTTTACATCTCAATTTAGCTCAGCTCTTTATTAGCAATGTACTTAAGTGCTATTTTGATAGATTTCAACACACGAGTAGAGTTGATTTTCATGAGTTATGGAGACAAGTTAAATGAGTTTTTTAGTGGTAACTCAAGGCGCATGATATTCCTAGGGCATATGCTTAGTGCTGCTCCACATCCAATCATCATGTGTATCGGGCTACTTATCGTAGGCTTAGGTTGGCTCTCCTCCAAAACAAAGTTCAGAAACTTAACTGGATCAACACTCATGGCTTTAGGCTTATTGTTCGGTTCAGCCACTACGTTCATCTGGTTTGCAGGTACTGAGGCGGACAGCTTCAACTTTCTTAGCCGCTTAAGCACCGCGCTCTTACCTTTGAGCTTGACAATCCTTGTAGTAGCCATCGTAGCTTATGGTCTCTTAGCATTATCGCTAATAGATCTCAGCACGCGGTGTAATGTGATTCTATTAAAGTATGCTGCTATTTTCTTCGTGCTTCTGATGATAATGGTTCTCCTCGTTACCTCGATATTCACATATTCAATCACTCAAAGTTCCTTACCGAGCTTGTTGGGCCTCCAAACATTACTAACTATATTTGAAGGGTTGATGCTCTCAATAATTTTAGCGAATTTCTTAGGGAATACTTTAGTGAGTGTGAGCTTTATCAAAGAGAGGGTTAAGCTTATCAGCCCTCATTTTAGAAATAGTCAACCAGGTGGTATTGTGAAAGTTAGGATTAAGTGGTTTGGACACGCAGCATTTATGTTGACTTTTAGAGACAAGAAGATTCTCATAGACCCTTGGATCTCTAATCCTCTAAGTCCCGTAAGCGTTGAGGAGTTAGAGCAAGTTGATTACATAATCGTGACGCATGATCACTTCGACCATCTGGGTGATGCTGAGAGAATAGCCAAGAGGTTTAATTCCACAGTTATAGGGGTTCCAGAGCTTGTTATGTCACTTGAAAGAGGAGGAGTGCAAGGGCTTGGCTTAAACATGGGCGCCTTCGTTGATGTTAATGGTGTGTTTAAGGTGGCTCTTGTCCCAGCCCTCCACACATGTAGTGCTGGAGGACCAGTTGGCGTGGTATTGGATATTGATGGCTTGAGGATCTACCACATGGGCGATACTAGCTATACAGCTGAGTTTCAAGCCATTAAAGAAGTTTTTAACCCCGAAGTAGTCTTAGTACCGATAGGAGGTCATTACACCATGGGACCTAGAGAAGCTGCACTTGCACTTAAAGTCTTGACTCCGAAAATCGCCATACCAATGCATTACGCGACGTTTCCTGTACTAGTAAAGACGGCTGATGATTTCGTAGAGAGAGCTAAAGTGCTTGCTCCAAACGTTAAAGTATTGGTTCTTAAACCTGGAGAGGAGGTTGAAGTTCCTTAGAGGACTTTTAGCTTTAAAAGGTCCTAGCCACTTCATTAATTATCTTGCTTGCAAAGCTAAATAAGTGGACTAAAGGGCTAGACTCTGAGCCGAAGATCCTTACCTCCCCTTTCAACAATCTTCTTCTAACGTCATCCTCACTTGACCCCTCCATGATCGTCACAGCTTTACCTATCTCAAACATTGTGTGTGCGTCGCTTCCTGCCATAATTGGCTTATTTAACTTAGAAGCTAGTGATAGTGCTTTTAAGTTTGCAGATTTGAATGACCGAGAGTTTAAGACCTCAATTACTTGAACCTTTCTCGCTGATTCCTCAACCATTACGTGCTTCCTATAAGGGTGTGCGAGTATAGTTACGGCGCTTATGCTCTTAGCATGGTCGAGAAGTTCATCAAATCTTTCGATCCTTACTTCCTCGTCAACGAAGAGGAGAATTACATCACCGACATCCGTCTTCACCTCTACACCTGGTATCGCTATAAAGTCCTTGAGCCCCCTTGCCTCCTTTACTAACTCAAGCCCGCCCTTAACAGTGTTATGGTCTGTGACGGCTACACAGTTAACACCTCTCTTTACAGCCGTAGTGATAATGTCGCGAGGCTTTAATAGTGAGTCTTTAGAGTTGTAGCTATGTACATGGAGATCAGCTATTATCATGGTCGTCGCCAGCTTCTACTGTTAAACCGTCGTTTAGGATGATCGAAACCTAACTCTCTGCGATAATTCACGCTTAGATTTTGCAAGTCTAAGAAGCTCCTCCTCCATCTCCTTCGTATCAGTTCCTTCTGCGAGAGCCTTCTTAAGATCCTTTATGGTCTTCTTGATCTGAGCCCTTATCGACCTTACTTCCCTTTTCTTTCTTTCTATGTAGCTCATCTCGAGTCTCTATTTGTTGGGTTTTGGTCAGCCATTTAAGTTTAGAGGCGCAAGCTTATGGACCAAGTCCTTAAATGAGGCGCCAGAGTGGCGTCCTCTATCCTAAAGCCTTATTGGGGTGACGAGGTCTTAACTATAGTCTGGGGTTGAGGTCGTGGTTGGCAAGGTTAAGGTTTACTTCTACGACTTTAGAGACAAAGAAATGCCTCGTGTTGAGAGAGCTATAGAGAAGCTATTGAGAAGAGTTGTGGAGGAGGAACCTCTAAGAGGCATTGTCGGGATAAAGGTTCATATGGGTGAGGAGGGAAACATCACCCATCTTAGGCCTGAGTTCGTTAGAAGTGTCGTGGATGTCGTGAAGAGGTTAGGCTGTGAGCCCATAGTCTTTGACACTACAAGCCTATATTCAGGTCCAAGAAGTAACGCCGTTAGTTACTTAAACTTGGCAGCTAAGAAGGGGTTCACTTATGCATCTCTTGGAGCTCCAGTGGTTATAGGTGACGGTATTAGGGGTATGAGCGGGTTTACCGTTAAGATACAAGGGTTCGAGCTAAGTGAGGTTGAAGTAGCTGATATAGTGAGGGACCTTGACTCGATGATAGTACTCTCGCACTTTAAGGGTCATGTAACCGCGGGCTTTGGCGGAGCTCTTAAGAACTTGGCGATGGGCTGCACAACCAAGAGAGGTAAGGCTTCGCAGCATAGAGCCCACATGCCTATAGTGTTGATAGAAAAGTGCGTGGGATGTGGTTCATGTAGTAGGGTTTGCTCGTATGGCGCAATAAGAGTGGAAGAAAAAGTGGCTAAGGTAAACTACGATAACTGTGTTGGATGTTTAGAATGCTACTTCACATGTCCAAATAGAGCATTGGACGTTCCGAGGCAAGGAATTGAGAAGCTTCAAGTAAGACTTGCCGATGCAGCTCTCGCAGTCATTAAGGCATTGAAGTCTAGACCCCTCTACCTTAACGTCGTAATTAACGTGACAGCAAGGTGTGATTGTCTCGGTTGCGTAATGAAGCCCATAGTTAACGATGTAGGGCTCCTATCTAGCTTAGACCCTGTAGCCATGGATCAAGCATCTCTAGATCTTGTCGTGGAGACGGCTGGAGGTCGAGATCCGTTCCTAGAGGTTAATGGTGTTAGTGGAGAGAGAATTCTTGAAGCTGCAGAGAAGTTGGGTTTAGGTTCACGAACCTATGAACTTGTTAAAATAGGTTGAACTTGCTTTAAGGCTAAGATATTCATAACCCCCTCTCTCATCATCGCTACTGCTATGGCTGCTAGCATTAAAGCCATGATTCTAGAGAGTACAAGAGATCCATTCTTGCCAAGGATCCTTGAGACCACATCACAGTACGTTAGTACGATCCAAGCTATGATCGCGTTAGCTATTATGGAGACTATCGTAGGTCCCAAACCATAACCCACATTCGCGAGGTATATTACTAGCGATATGCTTCCAGGACCAGCGAGAAGTGGAGTTGCTAGTGGAACTACTGCTAAGTGCTCAGGCTTTATCTTCATAGCCTCAACTCTACCCAGCAATCCCTCCACAGCTATAATGAATAGTATTGCTCCTCCAGCAACCCTGAAGTCATCAATACCCACATGGAAAAAGTCGAGAAGCACTCCTCCACCTAGCGCGAAGAAGAGTAGTATGACTCCTGCTATTATGACTGAGTTTTGAATTGTCTTTCTCCTCTCTTTGATGTCTAGTCCTTCAGTTAATGAATAGAATATGGGGACGTTACCCAAAGCATCGAAAACAACGAACAACATTATGAAAGCTGTGAGGTACTGATGCATAACCTCTAATGTAATGCTCATACTAGATCACGGCATAATTATGCAGCTTTAACTAAAACTGTTTTTCCTCGTAACTGAGCAACTCTACAAGAAGCGTTTAGCGCTAAACTTTATCAACAAGGAACCCTATGTTACTTCGGTGACTTGAGAGTGATAACCAGGAATGAAATATCTAAAGTCCTTGAGAAGTACAATCTTGACGACATTCATATAGGGGTTCTAGGTAGTCATTCAGCTCTTGACGTTATGGATGGAGCTAAGGATGAAGACTTTAAAACTATTGTCGTCTGCCAAAGGGGCAGGGAAAAGCCGTATCTAATGTACAAAAGGTTATGCGATGAGATAATAGTATTGGATAAGTTTTCTCAAATAGTTAACGAGGAAGTTCAGAGAACTTTGAGGGAGCTGAATACGGTGTTTGTTCCTCATAGAGCCTTCACGACCTATGTTCCTTACGATGATATAGAAGAGAGGTTCTTAGTGCCCATTTTCGGTAATAGAGCCATGCTTAGAACTGAGGAGAGATGGGCTCCACGAAATCAGTACTACCTCCTTGAAAAGGCTGGCATAAGGCAGCCGAAGAAGTTCAAGTCTCCTGACGAGATCGATAGGCTCGTTATAGTTAAGGTTCCTGAAGCTAAGAGGAAGATTGAAAGGGCTTTCTTCACGGCCTCCGACCCTGAGGATTATTGGCGTAAGGCTAGGGAAAGGATTGAGAAGGGCATTATAACGGAAGAGGATTTGAAGAGTGCAGTTATAGAGGAATTCGTGATTGGGACGTACTTCAACTTCAACTACTTCTACTCTCCATTAGATGACGAGCTTGAGTTCCTAGGAATCGATAGAAGACTCCAGACCAACATCTACGACTTTGTTAACTTACCTGCTCGACAACAGTTAGACGTAGACGTCCCCCTACAAAACATTGAGGTTGGACACATGCCAGCGACGATAAGAGAATCTCTTCTAGAGAAGGTTTTCGACATAGGCTTAAGATTCGTTGAAGTAACTAAAAAGGAGTATCCGCCCGGCATAATAGGTCCCTTTGCTCTCCAAGGAGCTGTCACTGTAGACTTAGACATAGTAATCTTCGACGTGTCACCAAGGGTCCCAGGAAGCCCAGTACTCATAACTACGTCTCCTTATAGCAAGTTCAAGCACGGTTTTGTTGTTGGTACAGGTCGAAGGATAGCTATGGAGTTAAAGAAGGCCGTGAACTTGAAGAGGCTGATAGACGTGGTTACTTAAGCTTAGAGGTGACAGCTTTTGAGTCCCTCGAAGATCTCAATAGCAACTCTAGGATCCCACACGGCTCTGCAAATACTTAAGGGAGCTAAGGATGAAGGCTTTAAAACTGTCCTCGTATGCCTTAAGAGCAGGCTGAGCTTATATGGTAGGTTTAAAAAGTTGATTGACGAAATCGTAGTTGTCGACAGCTTCGCTGAGACAGCTTCATCGGAAGTTCAAGATAAGTTGTTGAGCTTAAATGCCATCCTAATACCTCACGGGTCACTAATAGAGTACACGGATCTCGAGACCATAGAGAAGAGGTTTAAGGTTCCAATTTTTGGCAACAAATACATCTTAAGATGGGAAGCTGACAGGAATCTTAAGGAAAGACTTCTACGTGAAGCTGGCGCTAGAACACCGAGAGTTTACACAAACATTGATGAGGTAGACGGAGTAGTGATAGTTAAGCTGCCAGGAGCTAAGGGGGGTAGAGGTTACTTTCTAGCCTCTAAGCCCAGCGATGTTAGGAAGAAACTTGAGGAGCTGAAGATAAGCGAGGACCATGTCTTCGTGCAAGAGTACATTCTCGGCGTAACATCCTACATTCACTTCTTCTACTCGCCCTTAACTAGTGAGCTTGAGCTCATAAGTATGGATAGAAGATATGAAACTAATGCTGATGGGCTTGGAAGGTTGCCAGCACATATTCAGGTGGAGACGAGTCCGGATCTATCCTTTCTAGTTGTAGGCAACATACCGATAGTTCTTAGAGAGTCATTACTAGAAGAAGTGTTTAGGATAGGTGAGGGGCTTGTTGAGGCATCTAAGAAATTAATTCCTCCAGGCTTTATAGGACCCTTCTGCATTGAAGGTGCGTACGATGGTGAAGGAAAATTCTACGTCTTCGAGTTCTCGGCAAGAATTGTGGCTGGAACGAACATATACATATACGGTTCACCTTACACATGGCTTATATACGATGAACCTATGAGCATGGGTAAAAGGATCGCTAGGGAGATTAAAAGGGCTTGTGAAGAAGGGAAGCTTGACTTACTCATAACCTAGAAGGGCGATAGCTATTGAGTGATAAGTTCTCAACTTTAGCTGAAATTGTTAAGGCAAAGATCAAGGAAGAAGGAGGTAAAATAGCTTTTAGAAACCTTGCTAAATGGGCAGAAAACACGGAGATAGGATCGCTCTTTGTCCTTTATGCTATAGTCAAGGACCTTATAGATCGAGGAGAGCTAGTAGTCTCAGAGGGCTACGAGGAAGATCCTGAACTGATGTCATGGCGAGTACCTAAAGTAGTAACCTTACCGGAAGTTGTACGAGAAGAGGAGACAATCGAAGAGGGTGAAGAGAGACCTAGGCTCGATATAGATGTTGAGAAGCTGGACGAAGACTTGAAGAGAACCTTATCTTATCTATCTGAGTATTGGAGTGTTGGAGAGATAAGGTTTAGACTCGACTTAAAGAAGCTTGGATTACAAGATCCCGACAAGGTTCTACTAAGGCTCTTAGACTTGGGGATCGTAGAGTTGACGCCAACAGGAGTTGTAAACTTGAAGTTTGAATTACCTAAGGTGAAGAAGAAAACATCGCTTGCAGGACTTATTTAGTTAGACCTGGAGAATAATTTACTGGAGTGTACACGGATATCCTCGAGCCTCTAATTACGCAATTGAGAATACCTCTGCTTTCCAACTCTCTTAGTACGCTCTTAGCCACGCCTATCTTTAAACCGAACTTGGAGGCTAATATGTAAGGAGTAATGCATTTCATGTTGTTCAGCTCGTTCTCGAGTTGTTTAACAACTTCTAGTGGTACAAGTGGGCTCGAGATTTTCTTCTCCTTCCTCTCTTCTTTCTCCTTGACCTTCTTCTTCTCCTCCTTCATCTCTCGTAGTTTCTGTTGCTTCTCCATCGCAGAAATTGACTTCTTAGTCTTGCCACCCATAAGCTCCCCTAACCATTCATTGTGAGACCGGTTAAAATGTTTTGCATTACATTAGAACTATTATCAGGAAAGCTAGTGTTGATATTATTAGCATGGCTAGAAGTATTATCGAGATCAACTGCCCAATATTCAGTCTAAATTTCTTTGTTCTTCGTTTACTAGGCATAGAGTGCTCTACTGTTGCGTTAGCATACTACTAGATTTACGTCTTACTATTCTAAGCTTAAGCTAAATCGTAGTATAGCGGCTATCCCACCAATGGACTTTAGCTGTTGGCCTGGTTCTTCCAGACTACTGAAGATCCTTACTTGTGCTCCACCCTCTTCGGCTATCCTAATTACCTCTTCAATTCTTCTTCTAAGGTCCAAATCTGGTGATCTTACTAGCTCGTCAAGCACTAAGAGCTTCTCAATCGCTCCGTACTCAGCTGCTTTCCTCACATATTCAAGTCCGTAGATAGCCTTATTGTCGCCCTTGGATACATGCGAGAGAAGCTCATTCATAAGCTCTATCTCCTCAATTACTCCGAGGTCCCTTAACACCCTCCTCAGTACTCCCTTTCTGATAGCCTCCTTAACCCCTTGATAGCCTCCTGATGAGACGGAATCCAAGTAAAACTTAGTGTTTATGTTTAATGTAAGCTCTTTTGCTAGTTCCTCTTTTATGATGCCTGGACCAACAATTATGACGACCTTCATCTTGAGCCTTTCAACAAGTTCTTTCGTCTTGTCTACAAGCTCACGAATCTTACTCTTGAGGACTTCGTCTCTCTTAGAGGCTTCGTGTTTTCCAGGTAGGTTCAGCGGTACTTCGGCTACTAACTCGAGACCATAATCGTGAGGTACTACGAAGGCAGCTTCATCAGAGTCTATCCCTATGAGCAAGGTAGCTAAATACTTCCTAGACGCAGCTTTAAATACTCTGTCTACCTCGTGCTTCAACCATCTCTCCTTCTCTATTAGAAGTACCGTGCCTTCGCTAATGGTTATTGTGTGATGTGAGCCTATGACTCCAAACTCATCAGGACCTTCAATGACCACACCTCTTATCCTAAGCTTCTCAGTAAATGGCTGGAACTCGACCTTTTCAACCCTGATCTTTAGGGTCATGGGCTTTCGAGTACTCTTAGAGCCGACCTTTACCTCTCTCAAAGTCTTGGCGGTAACTAGATCTCCAGGATTTAATATGTTATATAGGCACCAAAGGTCGTTGTGCCCATCAACCTCTAGTAGCATTTTGCCGTGTTTTTCATCCCAAGTTATAACCTTCAACTGGTATCCCTCATCGTTTAAACGTCTTAGCAGTTATCTGTATACTTAAATATGTACTATTCTGATGTTAACTTCAGAATAAGTTATAAAAGCTCACCTCTAGAAACTCAGCTGGATGAGTTGTATGGTTGGAAAACCTCTAGCTACAATTGTTAGTGCTGGACTCTCAAAGTTTGGTAGGAGAGAAGGACTTTACTGGAGGGAGCTGTTTATAGAGGCTGCTACTGAGGCTTTTGATAGATGCCCAAACTTAGATCCGAGGAAGGATATAAAAGCCATATTCGTAGGGCATATGGGTGAGTCCTATGAACATCAAGGTCATACAGCTCCGACAATTACCGATTGGCTTGGACTAACTCCTGTACAAGGATTTAGGCTTGAGAGTGCTTGTGCCTCATCTGGTGCGGCTTTGAGGTGCGCGGTGATGGCTATAGCGTCTGGGCTAGTCGATGTCGTGCTTGTTGGAGGTGTCGAGAAGATGACCCATAGATCAACAGCAGAGGTAACCGAGTTCTTAGCTATGGCCTCCGACTTTCCATTTGAGCAGTGGAATGGGTTAACGTTTCCTGGGCTTTATGCTCTAATGGCTACTGCTCACATGCATAAATATGGTACGAGAGAGGAGCAGCTTGCTATGGTCGCCGTGAAGAATCATAAGAACGCAGCCATAAATCCAAAAGCTCAATTTCAAAGAGCCATAACAATAGAGGAAGTCCTCAAGTCTAGGGTTATAGCTTGGCCATTAAAGCTCTACGACTGCTCTCCCATAACTGATGGGGCTAGCTGCGCCATATTAGTAAGACCCGAATTGGCTAAGAAGTTCACAGATACACCTGTACACATAATAGCGTCAGCTGGAGCAACTGACAAGATTGGAGTTTACGAGAGAGAAGACTTGACCACGTTGCTCTCGGCTAGAGTTGCCAGCCAAGAAGCGTATAGAATGGCTGGGGTAGAGCCTAAGGACATCGATGTTGCTGAGGTACATGATTGTTTCACCATAGCTGAGATAATTCTCTACGAAGATTTGGGGTTCTGTCCTAAGGGTTATGGAGGCAAATTCATAGAGGAAGGTCAGCCCGAGGTAGGGGGCAAGATACCGGTTAACACTAGCGGAGGACTCAAAGCTAAAGGACATCCAGTCGGAGCTACTGGTGTCGCTCAGTTATACGAGGTATACTTGCAGTTAACTAATCAAGCAGGTCCTAGACAGGTTAGTGGAGCTGAAATAGGTCTAACACACAACATGGGAGGTTCGGGAGCATCAGCCTTCGTCCACATATACAAGAGAGGTGATTAGCGTGGTTGAGGTGTCATCTCCTCCAACCATAGAATCCTTCTATAAGTACATTGCCGAAGGAAAGCTGATGGGAGTTAAGTGCAAAAAGTGCGGCAAGGTAATGGTTCCTCCAAAGCCGCTATGCGAAAATTGCATGGCTAAGGATTTAGAATGGATTCAGCTAAAAGGAGAAGGAGAAGTTATTTCCTTCACAATAATACATGTTCCGCCAACGTCATTTGCATCAATAGCTCCATACGCGGTAGCAGTTGTGAAGCTAGACGAGGGACCGAAGATACCTGGAATAGTTAAGGGGGTAACGCAACCGCATCAATTGAAAGTGGGCATGAGAGTGAAAGCAATCTTCGAGCAAATACCATCAACTCAAGCATGGCCTCAATGGTCGAGATACTACTTCCAGCCCATATGAGGTCTCGTTGATTACTTTCATTACAACATTTAAGCCGCGCTATAAAAAACATACTTTGAAAAGCTGTGAGTGATCAAGAGAAGCGAGACATGAAGGTTGAGCTAGATTTGGAAAGGGACATTCTTCACATCAAGATTGGAGATGCAGCCGCTAAGGGCTTAATTAAGATGTCTGAGGATCTATACTTTGAGGTTGATGAAGGAGGAGGCATAGTTGGCATCCAGCTACGGAATGCTAAGAGACACATAGTTGAAGGAGTAGCTCACAGGATCAAGAAGCTCGTTGAGGAGAGCGATGCAATTGATGAAGACAAGGAAAGATAGAAACAAGGTTACAATTAGAGCCTACACATCCGGTGAGATTGCAGTGATCAAGGAGTTGCAGGCTAGAGACCTACGGTTCTTCACTCAGCAAGAGTTCGTGGTAGGTGAGAGGAGATTCGTAGTTGACATCTTTGTACCCCCAAACGTAGTCGTAGAGATTGATGGCCCTCATCACTTAAGCAGCATTAGGTCGTCTAGAGATGAAGTTAAGGATGAGACTTTAAGGAGCTTGGGGCTCAAAGTCTTGAGGTTTCAAGACTCTACAGCTAAGTCGCAACCTTCAAAGATCGTAGATGAGATACTTAGAAACTTAAAAAATAAAGAATTTTGCTCCTAAATGCTCAGTAAAGCACGTAGCTTAATGGTGTGTTCATGTGATTGCAGAATACGAATTAGTAACTCCTCTTAGCGATGACGATGTCAAGAAGCTTAAGGTGAGGGATATTGTGTACATTAATGGTATAATTTACACGGCTAGGGATCTAGCTCACATTAGAATTAAAGATTACTTAGAGGAAGGTAAGGAATTACCAGTAGACTTTAGAGGGGCAGTGATATTTCATGCAGGACCAGCTGTAAGAAAAAGGAATGGGGAATGGGAAATCACAGGTATAGGCCCCACTACAAGCTATCGCATGGAGCCCTTCTCTGATATCATTTTCAGTAAACTTGGAGTAAAAGCACTCATAGGAAAAGGACGTATGGGTGAAAAAACCTTAGAGAACTTGAAAAGATATGGAGGAGTATTTCTCATAGCACCTCCAGGCTGCTCAGCGATTATAGTGGAGAGCGTTGAAGAAGTTCTCAGTTCATTTTGGCTTGACTTAGGGGTTCCTGAAGCCATATGGGTTCTTAAGGTAAGAAGATTTGGCCCCTTAATAGTAGCCATAGACTCTCACGGAAACAGCATTTTCAACGAAGTAGAGGAGAACGTTATGAAAGCATTAAATGAAATTCGATTTGCTATGAAAGGCTAAGCGGTGATCTTGACTTGAAGATTGTGAATGATAAGACCTTGCACGAAGTAGCTTCAACCATGATTAAGAAGAGCGTTACGAGAGTAGCACCTGATGTACTGTATTTACTTAAGAGAGCCTACGAGAATGAGAGGAGCCCTGTAGCGAGGAAGATTTTGGAGGCAATGATCTCTAACAGTTATGCAGCCCAAAAGAAGTCTGTTCCACTATGTCAATCACCAGGTTACCCTGTTATTTATGTGAAGATAGGTGCTGTGAAGATAGAGACAAACATTCAAAAGGTCTTTCAAAAGGCGATAGTTGAGGCGACTAGGGAAGGACTTCTAAGACCGAGTATGGTACATCCAATAACTAGGAGAAATCCTGGTGATAACTCTGGTATAGGCATACCTGAGGTAGAGGTAGAATTAGTACCAGGAGAAGCGGACTACAGCGAGGTAGTGATAAGCTTTAAGGGGTGTGGGGCTGAGCTACCAAGTGCTTTGAAGGTTTTTACTCCTGCCGAGGTTGGTAGGGAAGGTGTTGGACTAAAAAGGTTCATTCTTGAGACTGTGGCAAGAGCTGACGGGATTCCTTGCCCTCCAATGGGCATTGGAGTAGGAATTGGAGGACAAATGCACACAGCCGCAAAACTTAGTAGAAAAGCCATTAGTACAAGATTGTGGACTGACGTAAACCCGGATGTAGGGTTAGCTAGACTTGAAGAAGAGCTACTACGTTCAATTAACTCCTTAGGCATAGGTCCTGCAGGGTTAGGTGGTGATACTACAGCTCTTACAGTTAAAGTCGAGATAGCGTATACTCATACGGCCATATGCCCCGTAGCAGTAAACTTTCACTGCTGGGCTGTAAGACGCATTACAACTAGATTTCTTCCTGATGGAAGTATCTTATTTGTGGAAGATGAGTATGCAGGAAAGACGACATAGTTGTAGAGAGCTAGAGCTACTCAAGGAAGCCTTAATTTAGTTAACTGCTTGAGATCTGTTCGTCACAGGCTCCTTAATGCGATATATCATTGGTCTACTTTAATGATTTCATGCAACTTCGATTAAAAGGGGTAGTAAATTACTAATCATAATTTCTAATAGTACCAATATGACGAACAGTAAGTAAAGACTAAGATCTCTTCTCTTGTATGTAGTAAGCTCCGAGTAGGTTGGTAGACCGTAGACTATGTAGGACTCCGTGAGAGCCCTTGAAGTAAGAAATGAAAGTAATGTTAAAGGTGTTGCTACTTTATGAAGTCTCTTCCCCTTGTACTTTAACTTCACCGTCGTAATAGCTTCTGAGAGGTAGTGAATTATGGTAGGTACTTGAGAGAGGACCATTGAAAGTATTACCGATTGATTCTTTAAACCAAGTTTGCTCAAAATGCTTCTCCACTCTTGAAACGATACTAGTTGAAATAATAGCGAGAAACCAAGGAAAAGAGACACTAACCTAAGCATACCTGGCACCAACATAATTGGACCCGGAGCTAACCAGCCAACCAGATAACTTACGCAGAAGACCAGAGCACCAATAATTGCAAATAAAGATATTAGCTTCAACCCAGCTAAAACACCACGCAATCCTCTTGCAAGTGATGCTAAGTAAAACTCAAATGACAACACTAAGATGAGTCTCGTCAACTCAATAGCAATGCTCTCCGAAGACCATCGTATGATAAGTAAGAGGACTATCGTAGAGGAAGCAAGCAATGCTCTACACAATGTACTGTAATCATCCAGCCTACTAGAGTAGGTTAACATGTATGATAAATCCCTGAGCATCACTCTACACCTATAATCTCTTCATACAGTCTGGAGGCATAGAGGAGAGAAGGTGAGCTGATAGGATTTAGCACCACCAACTTACCAGATTCTATCTTGTACAACTTAGTCCAGTAAGGGGATCCGATGGCGTCTAGGTTGCTTGTTGCTACTATAGCTGTACAGTTGCTTTCGACTAAGTGTCTTAGTAATTCAAGCCTGTCTCCATATGTCAACCCGGAGAATGGTTCATCTAAGAGCAGAATCTCTGAATTTGAAGTACGAGCAAGCTCAAAGGCCAGCTTAACCATCTGGCCGTGGCTTAAATTGAAAGGAGACTGCATGGGGTCTATGCCGAGCTTTTTCACGGCTTCTATCCCAAGCTTCACATGAACATCGCTCATCTTTCTAGCCTTACAGATCTCTACGACCTCTTTCTCTACCGTGCTCTCCGTGTAGAATAGCACTACGTTTTGAGGTATGTAGATTACATCTGTTTTCCGTGTAACCCTTCCTCTTGAAGGCTTCAAATAGCCAGCTAGAACCTTTAAGAGAGTTGTCTTACCTTGACCGTTAGATCCATATAATAGCACTAAGTCACCCTTGCACAACTTCAAATTAATACCTCTTAACACGTAGTCGCTGCTATTCCTGTATTTGAAGTGTACATCCACGGTCTCTAGTAGAACATTTCCACCATTGCTTGATGACTTGCAGTTAGGACCACAATCGAAGCCATGATGTACTTTGCCACCCGCCTCCTTAAAAGCATGCAATCTATTGCTTATACGTGTAAGCTTCCCGTTCTTGAGGACATAAACTTCATCGACGTGCTCTATCAATGGCATGAATCTATGTTCGAAAATCACTACCGACCTTCTGAGAACCTTCAATATGTTAAGAAGGTTTATGAAGTCTTTGAGACCCACATCGTCCAACCACATCAACGGTTCATCGAATAAGAGAAGCTGGGAATTTGAGATCAACGCTTTTGCCACTAAGACTCTCTTTGCCTGCCCACCTGAAAGCTCAAAGAAGTATTTTTCTATTAGGTCCTGGATATCTGTTACTTCAATAGCTTTGTTAAGAGCTTTGACAGCACGTTCCACGTTACCATGAACACTCAAGGCATAACTATAGAGATCGTGGCGAACCAAAGGCTCAGTGAAATAAAGGTAGGGGTTTTGCCCGATAAGGGCTACTTGGCTGGTGAAAGCTTCGGTGTTTTCCTCAAGACTTATTCCATTTATTGCTACACGTCCTTTTAGAATACCATCATAAATGAGGTTGGCAGATCCTGTGATTATCCTGGTTAGCGTTGTCTTGCCGGATCCCGTCTCACCTATCACGAGTACATGCTCTCCTTCACTGACGCTGAGATCTAAGCCCCTTAGCACCCAGTCTCCATTAGGATATTTAAACCAAAGGTTTGCTATTTCGAGTACACAGTTCCCTCCTTTCCTCATTTCAAATAGCCTGACCTCCTTAAGATTATGTAGGCGGTTATGGAAATTGATGCCACGATTAACGCCAGGGTCAAGTTGAACACTGCTATGTGTGGTAGGTATATAACTACGATTGCACGGGCCGTCTCAAGGTCCTTCAGCCATCCTGCCCACAACAACCAGTATGGCGTGACTATGTAGTTTGCGAGAGACATGATAGCAACTCTACCTAGAGAAGCTGTAATAACAGCTGATAGACTAGCTCTTCCATCAGACGAGATCTTTGACGCTACTCTGTATATCAGTGTCAGCGGTGCGAATGTGGATGCTTCAGCTAGGCACTTCATAGCCATACCTATGGGATCAAAACCCACGGTTACAGGAATCACATAATATATGGGTAGGATGCCCAAAGCGTACTTGAGCGATATGAATGATATGAGCACTAATGGTATACCTGAGACGTCATATTTCAGGAAGGGGGCTGGTGGATACGGTATCTCAAAGAACTTGAGCACTACAGCTAATGCTACTAGTCCAGCTACCTGTGAGAAGAACCTCAAGCTCCTTACGCTAACAGCTCTTGACATCGTTACTCGCTCCGAGCATCCCTAATACCAGGGGTACATCATAGTTACTAATTTAAGAGTTGCTACTCAAAAAAGAGTAGATCAATATATCGTTTCAAGGGCTCGTTTTATGTATGATTCAAGTAGCAAGAAAAACCTTCTCGTTACAAAGCATCAATAACAATATTGTAAGAGGATGAGTGCTCAAGCTAGTCTTAGATTTACTGGCTTTTCACTCAAATCTCTTTACGAGTAAGTAGATTAGTACTACAAAGTAAATGGCGGTCCACGTGGTTAACACGATAAACAACTTCATTACTGATATAACTAGGGTTATTAGTAAAAGAGCTGTTAGCCCAATTTCTAATTTGAACGTACCTCTTGATAGCTTCTTTGACGGTCCTTTAGGTGTTACTCTCCAGCTGCACTTCATCCTCATAAGTGGTCTCAATGAGTAGATAAGTGAATCAAGTGACATGGCGACTGTCAGGGCTGCAGCTCTACCAAGAACTTTAATGTTTCTTAGTAAGCTGCCCTCGTCGAGCTTGTACTTCATGAGCTCATAGCCGTAAATAGCCATAGCTAATAAGCTGATTACTAGAATTGGTAGCAGTAGTAGCGGTGAAGGCTCTCCATTAAGTAGGACTAGTAGCGGGAGTAAGATCATTGAAAACCCTACGAACGCTAGACCCCAGTACTGAGTTAAGTAGACCAGCAAGCTCAGCTTCTCTGCAGCTTTGAGTTTCGATGTCAGGATATGTTTAAAGTGCTTCAACAGCAACTGGCTTATACCGCATGACCATCTCCTCTGCTGAGCTTTAAAGTCGCTGTAACGTGATGGTGTCTCAAGCCAGATAAATGCAGAATCGTTGTAAACGATCCTGTAGCCCTTGAGCCTTAGTCTAACGCCTAGTTCAAGATCCTCTGCTATGCACTTCTCATTCCATCCCCCAACTTCCATCAAGACGTTTCTCTTTATTAGGCAGCCACTACCTAGAAGCATGAAGCTACCAAACTTAGCTTGGAATCCTCTAAACAAGCCTCTAGCAAAGAAGTTCTGTCCAAAACTATAGGCCTCCGATAAGAGGCTTTCCTTGACGTTAATAGGTTCCCAGCGAGTAGAAACTGCAGCTACATCATCTGCCTCATAGAGTGGTGGCAAGGCCTTAATTAGGAAATCAGGGGGTACAATGCTATCGACATCCAGAACCACGATTAAATCGCCTTCAACCTTTAAAGCTTCGTTAAGTGCCCCAGCCTTAAACCCCTTAGCTTTATCACGATGAATGAATGTGACGTCAAGCTCTCTTTGAACTTTCTCACATACTTCTCTCATCGGTTTGGGATCTTCATCGTCGCAAATTACGACAACCTTTATTTTATCTTTGGGATACCTTAGTCGAGTGATTGATGAGAGGAGCCTCTCAAGAAGTGATGGATGTTCATCCTTAACCGGAATGTGAAAAGCTACGACCGGAACCTCATTTAAGTAACCTTTTGGTACAGAATAACTAAGTGATGCCTTTGACATCCAAAGATGAAAGACTAAATAAGTTAATCCCACTACCACTAGTACTATGAGCACTATGAGGGAGATTAAAGCGAAATCCATGCCACTCCCGCTACATACATAGAACAACGTTATCTACTTAAAACGTGCGCGTGAACGTTTAGAGGTAGGGTTAAGTTATCTTTAACGCGTAGCTACTAGTAGCTGGTAAATCAATAGGCCTCTGCTTATGTCGTGAGCGTCTCAAAACCTTAATCGTGAGTTCTATGAAGGACGTAGATTAACTGCGAATAAGCTAATGGTTCAAATTACCTGTTATTGAACATACTTTGTCTCGCCAATTCTCGCGGCCATTATGACAAGGGTTATCCAAAACACTAGTATCCCTATGATAGCGGGGGTAAGGACCCACCCGAGAATCAGAATAAAAGTTAAGTGAGGCCTCACGGTACTGCTAGCTTCAATTAGTGGACGTCTCAATAACATTAATCCAGTAAGTACACTAATCCATAAGACCGCAAAGAAAACTGTTGGTAGATTAACAAAAGTATCTAAGAGAACTTCAATACTTACTTTCAGGGAAGACAGTGAGAGAGCCGCGATTACCGTAAAGGCAATTATAGCGATCAACATGCAAAGCATTGATAACATTATCCTAGTCTTCCATTGCTTAACAAGCTTCAAGAGAGATGTGTGGATTACTATGATTCCACCTGCAATCATGATTGTAGCTAAAAAGAGCATCAACACATCAAATGAAAGTAGCAGTAATGTAGCAGCCACCACCAATAAAAGACCAGCCTGCAACATTGCGTGATCAACTCCACATCGATTAGAGCTCACTTTAAAGGTATTCACGAGGTAAGCTGCTATTCCAGTACATAGGAGAACTACATAAAAAGCGTGTAAAATAGGATATGGCAGAGAGTTGTAAAATGGATTACCTTCTAACGGGTAGAAGGGCATCATCTCGTAGTATAGAGGAGTATCGTAGAGCACATGTATAAACCAACCGATAACCCCTGCTACAAGATAACCCTTTAAGCCCAAGTCCCCTTTAACGAGGGCAAGTCCGCGATAAATCCGCTTAAACGATCTATCGATAAAGTACATGAATAAGCCCACAAGCGACCCTCCAATAAGAGATGCAAGAAAAGTATGAAGAGAACCATGGATAGGGTAGCTAACTAAGACCGTGAAAGCAAGTAGGGGCTCAACGTCAACTATCAAGCTAGCAGTTATAAGCGTTGGCCAGTGAAGACAGCTCCAAAGAAACACTCCGATAAGTAATGCTGGGCCAAAGTGGTACGTTGTAAAAGGCATGTTATAATATTTTACTTAGTACTAGAAAAACTTATGTAGTCAATTTCTTTAACCATGGAAGCTAAGAAAATGGATTTGGACTGTTGGCTTCACCCTGATCAACAAGTTAGGATGTATTTCTAGAGACCTCCCAAAGTTTACGGTGATACCAAGTTCATCGATTGTAGTATCGGTTGTAAATGACTTTATCGATCTGCGAATTCACTACCATGCAGTTATAAGATCATGTTATGGTCCTACATATCTAATTTAGGGACCTAGGGCTCTACTAAAAGTCTCTTTTTAGGGGTGAAATCGTGTGCTTCTCCTGAAGCCAACTTTACTTCTATTACGTCCATGTAGTTAAAGAGCGCCCTAGCTCTTTAGCTGTCGCCTCATAAATCTTCATCACTTGTCTCTCACCTTCAGCGTTACTGTCAAAACCTTAACATCTTGCTTTCAATTAGCTTCTCGTTAACTATCCTTATCGTTACTCTAATAACCTCTAGAACTACTCTTGACAGTTAAGAACTTAACTGATCTGTAGTTTAGTTCATGTTCTAGGGAGGGCTAAGGAAATATGAGAGGAGGTGTAAAGAAGCGTATCGTGGGGGTTAGTGTTGAAGACGCGTGCTCTCTTCATCGGTAGATTTCAACCTTTCCACAATGGGCACCTTTACTCAATTAACCACGTTCTTGAGAAGATTGATGAATTGATAATCGTTGTTGCTGCAGCTCAGTATAGCTTTACAATGGATAATCCCTTTACAGCTGGCGAGAGAATAGAGATGATACGTGCAGGTCTTGGAGACTTATATGAAGAAGTTTACATAGTTCCTGTAGACAACATACCGAGCAATTATGAGTGGCCGAGACACGTTCTCTCTTACACTCCAAGAGCTCAGGTGGTTTACAGCAACAATGAGATTGTTAGAGCACTCTTCAGGAATTACGGACTTGAAGTTCGTGAGACCCCTCTTATACCCGGTGTTAGTGGGACGATTGTTAGGAGGTTAATGATTGAAGGTGGTGAGTGGGAGAAGCTTGTACCAGCCGGTACGGCTATGGTGATAAAGGAGATTAATGGTGTTGAGAGGGTGAGACTTCTCTGGAAGATCTCACCGAGAATGGTGGGCGAGAGGTATTAAAACTTCAAACATCTTCTATACAATACGTTGTACACTATTCTTTTAGCTATCTGATATGAATTATAAGTTCAGCTCCGAAGCCCTTAGCTGTTGCTGCTTAGCTTAGCAAAGCACTTTGGAGGAGAACAAAGCATATAAGCATATTATATCTTGCAGTATAAGCTGCATATCTTATGGTGGTGTGATGGTTAAGACGCGTTTGAACAAGATTTTATTGATGGCAACAGTCATCTTACTCCTGCTACTTTTATCGTTCGCTGTGGCCTTCATCCTTCAAGGTGAGGGATATCGATGGAGAGGACGTCGTGATGATACTTTGAAAGGCTATGCCCACCAACTTGGATGGATTAGTGTCTCGCTCTTCGTTGCTTCAAACTTATACTCCCTTTTAAAGAGGGTTTCACCCAAAGACGTTAAAATCTGGTTACCAATTCATTGCGTATTAGGGATCGCATCTCTCATCTTCGTTTGCCTTCATGTAATCGGTGGGCTTTGGCCTATTAGACCTGGAGATTTCCTAAGTCTATTTACCTTCTTCCTCATGATCGTAGTGGTCATAAGTGGTGTGCTGGGAAAATTTGTGAAAACCAGGTTTGTTAAGAACTACTGGAGAGTTCTTCACGTACCACTAACCATGTTGCTCTACCTCGTATTGGCCGTACACATCCTTGATAAACTTGCCTTACTATAGCAGTACGTCACCAATTAAGTAAGTCTGCAAGCCTAGAGGTAAGCGATAAGCGAAGCGATGTGCATTGAGTCTTGGTCCACGACCGTAGCTCTTCCATCTTCGTCGATAAACTTTAAAGCTACTCATGCAGATTTTTAAGCGTGGAGCTAATGATGAAAGCTTTGCAGACAGATCTACATGATGAGTAGAGGGTCATCTGATGGCTCCTCAACGTTAATAACAAGACCCTAACCTTCTTGAAGCTTTTCAGTTTTCTATTTCATGTAATAAATCAAATTAATTATGGTTTTAGTGAAACTAAGAAAAACTTCTAAACCTTGGTAATATCACGTTATTGAAGATTATTTTTAAGAAAGCTTTGAAGGTCCCAGATTTAATATGTTTAGCCAAGAATTTTAATCTCGCATAGAATCTCAAGTAGGCTTCTTTAAATATGGTCTCAACGTCTTTGATAGTAAAGTGAAAGCCTCTCATGACCGGCCTTATGGTCGTGTAGTGACCCCAGTCGTGGTCAACTATAAGATTATATTTCTTAGCCATCTCGTGAAGTGGTGTGCCAGGATACGGGGTTACATACGTGAACTGCGCGTAATCGGGATCAAGCTTTAATGCAAACCTCACAGTCTGCCTCATGTCGCTTACGGTTTCCCACGGAAAGCCTAGCATGAATGTGGCAACGGCAGAACATCCTATTCTCTTGACGATCTCGAATACCTTCTTAACTTGGCTTAAGCTTATCCTCTTCCCTATTCTGTTAATCGTTTCTTGAGATCCTGACTCAACTCCAAAGTATATCGCTCTGCAACCACTTGAGTACATCTTTACTAAGAGCTTCTCATCGACGTTATCGACTCTAGCACCACAGGTCCACTCTACGTCTAAGTTTCTATCTCTCAATCCCTTTATGAGGCTCTCCATCCACTTCCTATTAATTGTGAGCTCATCATCGGTGAAAATTAAGATCTTAGCCTTGTACTTGTCTATGCACTCCTCAATTTCATTAAGGACACTTTCAACACTCCTAAACCTAACTCTCCTGCCAAAGTAGTAGCTAGTTACACAGAATATGCATCCATATGGACAACCTCTACTGGCCATCAGATGTGCAACCCTTATTGGCTTTTCAAGGACCGTGTACTTGTCCATTGGTAGTAAGTGTCTGGCAGGTGGAGGTAGAGTTTCTAGGTTCACAAGCCTCCAAGGTCCCGTACACACAGGCTCGCCACTCTCATTTCTCATTGCTATACCCAAAACGCTTCGTGGTTTAATTCCCTTCTCTAGGCATTCAACCAGCTGCAGCATGGATTCCTCTCCTTCGCCAAGCACAACATAGTCTACATGAGGACATTCATTAAGCACTTCACGCCACATAAATGTTGCATGTACTCCCCCGATTATCACCTTAATATCTCTATCAACAACCTTGACGGCTTTAGCGGTCTTATAGGCAAGCTTAATTGTTGGAGTTAGAGAGCTTAAGCCGACAAATTCTGGGCACCATGACTTCACTATCTTAACAAGATCAGAAGTTGAGAGACCTAGTGTTGGAGAATCAACAATCTTAACTTCATGCCCATGACCTTCAAGTACACTTGCTATCCATGCTAATCCGAGGGGAGGGGCCTTAATACCCGTTACTCGATATATCTCGAGCTCCTCGCAACCAGGAGGAACTGCTAATAGAACCCTAGCCATGAACCTTCTACTTATTACTAATTTCACGCTGCTTTTATCTTTTAAAGTATTGACAATTCCTTTAACCATAGCAGCCTAGCCCCGTAGTTCGTATGAAGTTTTCAATGACCGTAAGGATGTAGCATAAGCCTTATCGCTCTACAGACGGTTGAGACGAAAGAAAGAGCTTAAATAGCTCAAGACGTACCCTCTCAGAGTATGGATAGCAAGGTTTTGAAGGAAGTAGCAAGGAGAGTTGGAGCTCACTTAGTCGGTATAGCCTCAGCTGAGAGGTTTTCATTAGCCCCTGAGGGTCATAGACCCTCAGACATCCTCCCGAATGCCAAGAGTATCATTGTTGTTGGCTTACGTGTCCCCCTCTCCATAGTCAGAAGCATTCCAAGTCCGCTATATGAGGAAGCATACAACCATCTGAATGAAAGGCTTCGCTCGATAGTATACGACATCACCTTCTACTTAGAGGACAAAGGGTTTGACGCCACTCCCATAAGCCCTGATGAACCCGATTACTATAGGGAAGTAAGGGTGATGGAGGGGAAGGAGCCTAAAGTTAAAATGCTAGCCACCTTTTCTCACAGGCATGCTGCAGTTTTAGCAGGCCTTGGCGAGTTCACTCCAGCATCTTATGTTGTTGTCCCTAAGTTTGGTCCTAGAGTTAGGTTTGCTTCCGTCATAACATCAGCACCATTAGAGCCAGATCCAATTATAGCAAATGGCTTCTCATGGGGACTAATATGTAAACCTGAAGTGTGTGGACTCAGGTGCGTTAAAGCATGTCCTGTGAAGGCCTTACCAGGTGATGGTACTGTAGATCAATACAAGTGTCGAAGATATAGGGGGCCCAAAGTCTACACTATTGAGTACTTCAAAAGGATTGAGGAGCTAAGACGCAAAGAAGTTCCCCCACACATAATAAAGATCCTCCTACCGAGCGAGTATAGGTCTCCCAGCGCACACCTTTGCGGTCTCTGCCTAAAAGCCTGTCCAATAGGCATAGAGATGTGATTAGACTGCTCTACTCTTTTTATGCCACTTCGCTTAGGTCCTTAATAATCCTTCTTAACGATTTTCCCTACCTCTAGCTTCCTCTCAACAGCTCTAATCTTCCACTTAGCGTATCTCAGGAACAGCTTTATTAACCATCTTAGTGGAGCGTAAACTGATCCCTTCAAGTAAAATTTGCTCACTATGTCGTCAGCCCAGTAAACTGTGTGGTAAAAGCACCTTTTCATGACCTCTACGTGTTCATCCTTTACTTTAACTCTAGTAAACCAATCTTGGGTTTTGAAGTGGCCCATAGGTACGAAGAACATTGGCACTATGAGACTCCTATAGGGCCTAAGTCTATCTATAAGCTCGGCTGTTCTCATCACGTCGTCCTCCGTCTCTTCAGGTAGCCCTAGAATTAGTGTTGCTGCAGGAATTATGTTATTGTCATGCATTATGGCGAACGCCTCTTCCACGATGCTTGGCCAAGCCTCAGCAGGATAGGGGGCAGATTTTGCTGGCATTATCTTCTTAGCTAAGTTTACTGACCCAGTTTCAATGCCGACTTCAACTCCCCAGTAGTCTTGGTTTTCATCGCATATTATCTCCCTAACTTTTGAGACGAGCTTGTACTTCTCCTCGGCCCTCTTAATAGCCGAGAGACTTGCATGGCTCCACGAAATCCTCTTGTAGTACGACTTGACGAGCTCGTGGAGCTTGATGACTGCATTAGGCTCAGGCTCTACACTCCTCGATCCATAGAGGAGAACGTCCTCAGAGTGGATTATCCCTTCAGTAACACCTTCTGAAACGTTGATTTTAAGCTCCTGCTCTATCATGTCAAGCGTGTAGTGCCTTAACGGTCTTAGCGTTACCGAGCAAAACCTACAGTTTCGAGGGCAACCTCGTGTGACTTCGATTAGACCATTTATGCTAGCATGCTTAATCGTAGGTATCTCTTCAAGCTTTGGAACGTCGTCTATTCCAACGTAGACGTATCTCGGAAGAGACTCGTTGTTCAGAGCTTTTGACACCAAGTCTGTCACTATCTTCTCAGCCTCTCCATCGACGACTGTATCGACATCCCATCCAATCCATTTATCAAGCTTCCATAGCCACTGCCAAGCTGCTGGTCCACCTGCAATTATCTTTAATCCTCGACGCTTGGCCTCTCTAATAGACCTCCTATCCATGAGCTTCCTGAAGCTCTTAGCATTAACAGGCTCTTTTTTGGTTATTGACCACCATTCTGAGCTTGGAGGGCATAGAGCAAAGTAGTCGTGGTGACTTAACAGCAAAACCTTGGCGTGCTTTAGGTGTTTATCTAAGTGATCTGGATCTACAGTGGCAACATTAAATCCGGCATTAATAAGCACGGACTCTATCTTCCTCATGCCATAGGGGGCTTGCCATACTCTACCGAGATCATCAGTCCTCATCTTAGGTGCACAGATCCACATCCAGATGGGCTCAGGCAATCCTATAGCTGGGCCAGTAGCCATAAAGCCTAAGAATTCCTTGCCGTGATGATTGGTCATCATGGTCCTATCAGTCGTTAGAAGCACGTCAAACAAGAAGAAACCCCCACTACTACTCTTTATCTACTAAATCCTTTAACAAATCTTTGATCTTAGGTGTAAGAGCTTCATCAGATAATATAACAATCTTCTTCCCTTGCTTAGCTAATTGATTAAGCACATTAGATAGCTTGTGTAATCCATGCTCGTATAGTTTAATTGAAACCACCATGTTTGAGAGAAGCAAGTCTCTTACTTCTTCGAGGCATCTTAAAGGAGCCTCATCAGTGAAGAACCTGAGGTTTACTCTCCTAAAACCCTTAGACTTAATGTTATTGAAGTTCTCAAAGAGTAAGTTCTTTACGTTATCCGTCACTCTACCTACAACAACAAACTCTATCTCATCAGCCATACGTACTTCAACCTTGGGTATGACGTGATCCTTTAAGTACTAATTTCAACATTTTAGTTGCATTTGCTTTAAACGTTAGCTCTTATTTTCTTGGAATTCCTTAATAAGCTCCTCAACCTTTACCACTACCTCATTGATAGCTAACCTAACCTTTGGTGTAAGCTCAGTTGAATGTTTCACTCGCTCAGGTTGAACACCAACTAAGTATGTGTCCATAGGTTTTTGGAAGACTTTCATCATGATCTTAAGCATGCTTATTACCCCTATAGTATGAGAGGTTCGAGCAGGTACCTCATTTACTTCCTCTAGCTTAAGTACGAAGACTGATCCTGGCTTTGCTCCCAAGTCAATTGCATCTACAACTATTAGTAGGTCTATGTCCTCCATCCTAGTTAGTACTGGTGATAGGTCTGAGCCACATGCAACAACTTCGTATCCTCGCTTAGCTAGCTCATGAGCTACCGCTAAGCCTATACTGTCATCGCCCATTAAAGGACTTCCCAAACAAGCTATGAGATACTTCATTCACTAAGATCTCCGAGATGAAGTGAAAATTAGGGTTTAAATGGATTTAGCGTAGCTTTACGACCTTGACTAAATGGGCTGAGCACGATATGCAAGGATCGTAGGCTCTAACGACAAGCTCTAATGGTAGCTCCAACTTCTCCTCGCCTTTTAGTAGAAGCCTTTCAGCTGTGATCTTAATGTACTTCTCTATGTTAGCAACGTTTTGTGCGGTTGGTGTTATGATGTCCGCTTTCACCACCCTCCCTTCATCGTCAAGCTCATAACAGTGATATAGGATCCCTCTAGGCGCCTCAACAGCACTTACACCTATACCCTTTTTAGGCTTAATCTCGATCATCACTTCTTGCTTTAACCCTTTGTCTAACAATTCATCTATAACTTCTATAGCTCTCTCAACAGCGTAAACAGCTTCTATAGCTTGAGCTAAATTATTGGTAAGGGGATTAGCTAAGTCGAGTTTTGGCTCTAACTCCCTTAGCATGTCAACTGCTTGACCTTTAAGCTTCTTTCCGTTCAAAGCTATCCTCGCAAGAGCTCCAACCATGAACGATTTGCCGTTGTAGTATGAGTGCTTAGCGGTTGAGTGAGGAACTGTAACCTCATTTGTCAGCTTCTTGTAGTCCTCAACAGGGTACCTTTCTCCAGTTGATACTAAGATATGATTGCCAGAGAAACCGTAAACGCTTCCTGGATCGACGGCCATGAACATGTTCTCATCCCTTGCAAAGTCTGGACACTTTAAGGAGCTGAACAACTTGACTGCTAAGACTGCGCCCTCCATCGATTGCCTTAACATGTCAGCTAACTTCTCAAGTTCTGAAGGCGATGGCACCTTCGTGTAACCTCCAGGCTTAACAGTACAACCATGAATAGATCTGCCCGTTAATAGCTCCTTTAAAGTATTGCCGGCTCTCTTTAATTGCAAGCCTAACTTAACTTCTCTTCCATATTTGTCAACCATGCTAAGAGCATCTGGGTATCCTAGATAGTCTGGAAGAGCCAGTAAATACAGGTGTAGCGCGTGACTTGATATGACGTCAGCTAGCAGTTGAAGTTCTCGAAGCATCTCTATCTGCCAGTCAACAGCTACTCCGAGGGCTTTCTCTAAGGCTCTAACCGCAGCCACTTGGTGTGGATCTGGGCATATCGAGCATATCCTCGCAACTATGTCAGGCACTTCATAGTAGGTCCTTCCAACGAGGATTCTCTCTATGAAGCGAGGCCCCTCAAAAACCTCGAACTTAACTTCTTTCACTTTGTCTCCATCTACTAGGACCTTTATGGCTCCGTGGCCTTCAATTCTAGCTACGTGCTCGACTACAATCTCTCTAACCATCTGAGCTCACCTCTCCAAGAGCTTAGCTATGTCTTTATACCTGGCTGCAAAGAGTCTTAACCTGTTAATTACCTCTTGTTTCTTCCACCCCTTCTCTAACAACATTGAGAGCTCACCAGCAACATTGGCCTCCTCCTTTACTGGGCCTCTGCATCCGATACATGGAGCATTGTAGTAGGGGCATCGAGCTTTGCAACCGCCAACGGTTATCGGTCCTAGACATGCTTCTCCCCTCTCGACTATTAAGCATGGAATTTCCCTTATCTTACACTCTACGCAGACCGGATAGTCCTTGAACTCTGGAATCACCCCTCTGATTACATCTATGAGGAGCTCAAGGAACTCTTCTACCTCTATTGGGCAGCCTGGAAGCTCATAGTCTACTTTGACCACTTCAGATACAGCTTTGTGCTCTCCTAGAAAGCTATAGTAGTTCTCAGTTGTGTTGTACACGGACTTCATGAGGTCTTTAGCATCTAAACCTGTTAGCTCTGCTTGAACTCCACCCCACACAGCACAATTACCTAAAGCTACGAGTACGTTACAGTTTTCTCTTATTTTCTTCAGAACTTCTAAGTCCTTTTGAGTCGTTACAGAGCCTTCGATGAAGGCCACATCGACTTTCTCATGGACTACCTTACTACTTGCAAGCGCAAACTCTACAACGTCCAGCAGTTTGAAAACTTCGAGCAACTTATCCTCCATGTTTAGGATGTTTAGGAAGTCGCCTGCACAGCCAGTTAGAGAGTAGAAGCCAACCTTTATCTTATTACCAGTCATTACACAAGCCCCCTAACTGACAGAACATCAGAGTAAGTGAAGACAGGACCATCTTTGCATATGTACCTAATAGCTGTTGCTCCACCTACAATGCAGTGACCACATTTCCCTATACCGCACTTCATCCTCCTCTCTAAAGTGATGTAGATGTTATTGGGTGGTATGTTTCTCTTTGCGAGCTCTTTTAAGACGAACCTGTACATTATTGGTGGACCGCAAACAACAGCGCATACCTTATCCGGCTTTATGTAGGGATCTGCGCACTCAAACAAGACTGTTACAACTCCTTTCCTAACGTTTTCGGGATGATCTCTCATTAAGCTTACGAAAACTGGATCATCCCGCTCGTAAGAGAGGAACGTTCTGAGACATGCTTTCTCAGGGTGCTTTATGAGGTCGATAGCCATGTCTCTAAACAGAGCTTCTTGATAGCTTCTTACACCGTAGAGCAAGGTGACTTCACCGTAATCTTCTCGTCTATCAATAACATACTGCAAGACCGACATTAAAGGTGCTATCCCTAAGCCTCCAGCTATCAACAGTACATCGTAGCCCTTCATTTTTTCCATGGGAAAGCCATTGCCAAATGGGCCTCGTATACCAACTACATCTCCTGGCTTTAGCTTATGAATGGCGTTCGTAACTCTTCCAATCCTTCTAATCAATAGCTCTAGAGGCCCAGGCCTAGTAGGAGACTTACATATTGATATTGGTGATTCACCAACACCGGGAACGTTCACCTCAACAAACTGGCCTGGCTTGAAGGTGAAGGATTTAGCATCTTCTTCGTTAACGAATTGAAGTTTGAAGAGCTTCTCAATTGCGGTCATTTCAGTTACTTCAACGATCTTGGCCAGCTTAGGGAGATATGCGCTACTCATCACGCTAACCCCCAAATAGCATTTAACACATTAACGTGATCTATCCCAGCTGGACAGAAAGCACTACATCTACCACAGCCTACGCAGAAGGGGAGGTTAGTTCTAGGATCTATAGAGCTTTTACAGTTGTACCTGTGTCTGAATCTATCTAGCCTTGTAGGCCTAAAGTTAAGGCCTCCAGCTACGAGAGCATGGCTTCTGATGAAGCAGGAATCCCATCGTCTGACCCTGACACCTTCTTGAAGGTTTAATTCGACTTTCTCAGTCACATCGTAACATCGACAGGTTGGGCATACCAAGTTGCAACTACCACAGCTTACACATTTATCGGAGAAGACCACCCATACTTCGCTTTCATGTAGAGAGTCTACTATGTCGGGTAAGAGGGATGTGTTGAGGATCTTCTTGAACATCCTTGACCTCTTAAGCTCAAGATCTCGAAGCTTAATAAAGTCCTCCTTAGTAGGTTCGCCAATAATGTTGCTCATAGATTCTATTATTGATTCACCCCTAGAGCTACCAACTCTTACTAAGTAAGAGGTGCCCAGCTCATGAAGGAAGAGGTCAAAGCCGGTCCATGCATAGTCCGTGCCCATAGACTTACAGAAACAGTACTCGTCAGGTTCACATGAAACTCCTATCACAATAGCAGCAGCTCTTCGAACTTGATAGTAATCGTCTTGCGGTTCGTCAAGGTATACGCTGTCCAATACTCTTAGGGCATTTATATCGCAAGCGTGCAAACCTAATAGAACTAAGCTTTTAGGCTCCTCAACTATGAGCTCGTAGCCCTTGCCCACCTTGATCTTGAGCACTTCTTCAAATGGTTTCACGAAGTACTTCTTTGGAGGTAGCATTGTCCTATTGTAGTTCAAAGCTACTTCGCCCGGTGAGTCCACCTTAGTGAACGAGAAGAGTCTTCCCCTCCTAACTGGGGCGTGAACTTCTCCTAACTTCTTTAAGGTCTCAAAGAAGTCCTTGAAGTTCTCTTTAAGCATCTTTACGTATCTCAAGTAGGTCACCACTAATGTACTTAAGGAGTACCTACCCCTTATTCATTAGATCAGTTTATAACTGTTATGGGGTAGATCATGCTTAGCTCCGTTGAAGCTAGAAGGAGGCCGCTCGTAACTGTAGATGGTGTTGTTGTTAGAAGTGTCGGAAGTATAGTCCTTGTTAGAAGAAGGAGGCCGCCTTATGAGGGCTACTGGGCTTTGCCTGGTGGATTCGTTGAGTACGGAGAGACAGTTGAAGAGGCGGTTAAGAGAGAGGTTGAGGAGGAGACAGGCCTCATCGTTGACATCAAAGGTCTTATAGGCGTGTACTCGAAGCCAGATCGAGATCCGAGAGGACACGTGATATCAATAGCTTACTTGACGATTGAAGCAGGCGGAGAGCTTAGAAGCTCTAAGGAAACCCAAGTTGGTGAGTTTTTCGTTATCCCAAAGAAGTTGGCTTTTGACCACCGAGAAATACTTAGAGATGGCTTAGAGCTTGCTAGGAAATTGGGCATAGCCACTAAAATTGTTCTGCAATAGGAGGACTAATGGTAAGCATTGTAGAGGTAGCATAAACTGAAAAGCTTGAAGACCACATGCTCTCCAGAACCTTTATATTCTACGATCCTCCACACCTCTAATCGCATTAGCCACGGCCGAGGTGATGATGTGGCTTCGTATAGAATAGCAGTCATAAGAGGAGACGGAATAGGACCAGAAGTCGTTGACGCTACAATAGAAGTTTTACATACGCTCCAGGACTTTGTTAAGGGACTAAGCCTTTCATTCGACTTTGTTGAAGCTGGCGACCAGTGCATAAAGTCGAGGGGCATCGCTCTACCTGAGGAGACTGTAGAAGCCATAATGAAGGCTCATGCCACGTTGAAGGGACCTGTTGGAGAAAGCGCAGCCGATGTAATAGTTAAATTGAGGATTATGCTCGATCTCTACGCTAATATAAGGCCGTTTAAGTCTTACCCAGGGGTTCCAAGTATACGAGATGGCGTAGATTTCATCATAGTTAGAGAGAACACCGAAGATCTTTATAAAAGGTATGAGTTCATGATTGATGAGGGCAATACGGCGGTAGCTCTTAGAGTCATAACGAGAAAGTGTTGTGAGAGAATTGCTAAAAAGGCCTTCGAAATCGCACTAAAAAGATCTAGAAAACTTGTTACGATAGTTCATAAGTCAAATGTGACGAGCCTAACATGTGGTCTCTTCGCTAAGGTGTGCAAGGAGGTTGCAAAGAACTATCCTGAGGTTTCGTATGAGGAGATGTATGTTGACGCTTGTGCTTATAACATAGTCATAAGGCCTGAGAGGTTCAGCGTAATTGTCACGACAAATATGTTTGGGGACATACTATCTGATGAGGCTGCAGCAGTCACCGGTAGTCTTGGAATAGCTCCAGGAGCTAATATAGGCGATAGATACGCAATCTTTGAGCCAATTCATGGTGCAGCACCGGATATAGCTGGTAGAGGTATCGCAAATCCTTGTGCAACAATGCTTTCAGCGAAAATGATGCTAGAGTGGCTTGGAGAGCTTAAGGCGGCTGAAATCCTGGAGAGAGCCATAACAATGGTGCTTGCTGATGGAAAGAGATCAACTCCTGATCTTGGTGGTAAGGCATCAACAAAGGACTTTACTGAAGCCGTTAAAGAAGCAATTATGTGCATTGGTTAGGGAGACCTTGAAGTAAGCTGGTTTACTGAGTTTTCTTTAACTGCTCTCACTAAATTCATGAATTCCTCGTCACTTAAAGGAGACTTTCTTTCCTCACTTACAGACTTCACTAGATCGGTTATCTTCAAGACCTCTTCGTCCGTAGCTTCTATGCCCAGTTCTGCTAATTTAGCCTTTATGGCGTGTCTACCAGAGAGCTTCCCTATAACTATCCTTCTAGCCTGGCCAACCATTTCAGGTGGATAGGGCTCGTAACATATAGGGTTCTCTAGTATCGCATGCTGATGTATTCCACTTGCATGTGCAAAAGCATTGATACCTACAACCGGTTTATGAGGTGGCAAAGTTAACTTAGTTATCCTCTCAACTTCTCTGCAGAGCTTGTACAACTTCTCGGTCTTGAAGCTTCCCAGACCGTAGAGGTTTTTGAGAGCTACTATCACTTCCTCTGTAGGGGCTAAGCCGCATCTCTCGCCTAAGCCTAAGATCGATGTTGATAACACTTCGGCACCAGCTTCAACTGCAGCTAGAGTGTTTGCAACTGCGAGACCATGGTCATTGTGACAGTGAACCTCGATAGGGACCTTCTTCTTTAAAGACCCTCTAATACTCTTTATTAAGAACTTCATGGCTGTTGGATGTATGCAACCCAGCGTATCAACTATCCTTACTCTATCGCAACCGGACTCTATTATTCCGTTGAAGACTTTTACCATAAAGTTGAAGTCTGCTCTTGTAGAGTCCTCGGCGCTAAAGGTTATGTAGAGACCTCGACTCTTAGCGTACTCAACAAGTTCTATTGCCCTATCGTAGTACTCTTCCCTGCTAATCTTGAGCTTGTACTTCAATTGTATATCGGATGGAGGAAAGGACA
Organism: Candidatus Nezhaarchaeota archaeon WYZ-LMO8; assembly: GCA_004347965.1. Classification (GTDB taxonomy): domain Archaea; phylum Thermoproteota; class Methanomethylicia; order Nezhaarchaeales; family WYZ-LMO8; genus WYZ-LMO8. The sequence goes on along the minus strand of QNVF01000002.1, from coordinate 59,883 downwards.
TTACTACTCCATAGGCCCCCACATCAGCAACGGCATCAATATCTGACTTGACTGCTCGAGCAAAACCAAAGATCTTTGCGTTAAGACCCTCCATGACTATCATCTTTAAGGCTTCTCGCTCACCTCTTGAAGCAGCTGGAAAGCCTGCCTCAATCTGTTGAATTCCTACCTCATCCAGTAATTTAGCTATGTAAAGTTTGTCTTCAGGTCTATAGACGACTCCTGCTGCCTGCTCTCCCTCTCTAAGAGTTGTGTCGTGGATAATTATGTCTCCCGGAAGCTCCATTAACACCCTCACTTCAGGAAGGAAGTTGTAATAGCTTACAGACATCTCTCTATACTCCATTTAATCACCTTGATCCTAAGTAACACTTCCAATTAGGAAGAGAGCTTCTTTAAAAAGATTTCTCAAATGCTTCGACATAGACCTGACAATCTCGAGACCAAATGCATTAAACTTTGAGGAAAGCTAAGTTTTTTTGTTCATAAAACTGAGGATATTTTAAAGTAACCAGCATATCAAGAATGATGCCGCTATTGCTGTACCATAGCCCATTAACCCCAGCTTTTTAAATTTATCAACAGACTGAGTTAGTAGCTTCTCTATGTTTCTGTAAGCAATGTCCCCTAACACGCGTGCTTCAGTTTCTATTCTTCCACGTAGTATATTAGCTTCGAAGAGACTTTCTTCAGCCTCCCTAATGGCAGTCCTCAACGCATTTAAGATTTCTTTAACATTAACTTTCTCTCCAAGAACGTGATATCCTCTACTTGACTTGACCCCCCTTAAATGTACTACCATGTGGCTATCCGTTGTGAAGAGCTCACAGTCTTTATAGCCCATTGATTTCACGATTGATCCAATGGAGTCTCTAAACTCCTTATTAGCATTGTTTGCATCTATGACCACATAGCAGTACCTTGATCCTTTAAACTCGGTTATCAGCACCCTTATGCCAGAAGGACCTATGCCTTGAAATTCGTTAAGGTTAAGATTTTCAGCTTCACCAACTCCAATCCTTATGGATTCGTGGGATGAGGATTTAAAGGCAAGCTCTACAGCTTTGAGTATCCCCCTTCTCAGTTCTTCGAGATCTACGTGCGCATCTTCTTCATACTGATTGTGTGCATTTATTAGAATAGGCCTAATGCCGTAGATTTCTTCAATCTCTTGCTCGACCTTCTTTCCAAAAGTTTCTGGGATATCGTCAATCCCTCTCTCGTTGCCTGATACAAATATCATGGGGAGACCTTTGATGAACTGGCAGCCTATTGATAGACCTTCAACATCAACTCTTACTAAGTGGCTTGAAGGACCGCTAATTGCCGGATACGATAACTGAGTTACTGCCTTCCTCATTAGTTCCAAAAGCTTGCTATAGTCTTTAGACGACGTTATATCAGATGCATGTGTTGTAAAGCCGTGAAACACCACGGACTTCGTGTTACAAGTTGACTTAATAGTTGAGATCAGGTCTGATGGTAGGGAGCTGCTACCAATGCCTCTGAGAGGTCCTGGATGTACTTGAGGTATTGCTATAATGCCCTCTATTGTGCCTTTGGAGTTAAGTAAAGCTACTAAGTCGCATGAGACTTGAAAAGTAGTACTTATGCGATTAAAGAACGACTCTAGATCTTCCTTAGTTTCTGTAAACCAATTAGCTACATAAGCTTTGAAGACTTTCTTAGAGCTCATTCCAACAAGGCTCTCACTAAGTTTGTCTATGCTTCTAGAAAGAGCTATCGTTGGCAAAACCATGAAGATGAGGACTAGTAACATCTTTGCATGATTCATTTCTACATATGTAGTACCTAGTAGTAACGAGATCGTGATTGAAATGATTACCGGCCACATTATTGAGATGGCCCAAGTTATCACTAAGCTCTTGCCGGTCATGTACCGATATACTAAAGCATTGAGTGATGCTATTAAGGCTATTCCAATAAATATGAGGTCTTCGATTAGAACTATAATACCAATAAGGTGAGCTATGAAGCCAAGAAGCGTGGTCATTAGCATGAAGATCATGAGGACTGAGAGACTATTTAACCCTCTCTTGAAGTTCATGACCTCGCCACCCATGATGAAGGATTGGAACATGAAGAAGAACAAAGACGGAAGCCATATACCAGCGATTCCAAGCAATAGAACCTTAACTATGTCTACAAAACCCTTTAGAAGAGTGAGAATGAGTGCTGACAATATCGATGATGCTAAGCCCACTAAGCAGACTACTGTAGTTCTTGGCCAGCCTGATGCTAGTAGTCCAGCCTTTGCTCCCTTCATGTCCCCTACTAATTAGATCATTAGAAGCTTAAATGTTTCTAGCAGGCTTTGCTCAACGAACCTTTATGAGAGAGAGCTCGTCTAAATGAGCTTCGAGGTCTAGTAGAAAGGAGTTCAGCTTGAATATTGGTAATATCCAGACGCCATTTAAATGATGCTTAAAGTCTAGGTCTATCAACGTTACTATCATAGGAACTAAGTATGCTCCACTATGAAGCTCGAGTTTAACGACCCTAGAAGACTTTACTAATTCAGCAAACTTTACACATTTATCCAGATGGTTCATCGTAAAACCCTTAATTCTGTATTGTTGGCCTCGCTTCATCTTCCAATGTTTACAGTCAATACATAAAACAACGTTTTTCTTATGCGCTACCACGTCTATCTCATGTCTCTTACCATCAGCCTTGAACCTAAAAGGGGCCTTGACGCTAAAGTTGTGGCTTCTTAAAGCTTCTACGCAAAGCCTTTCGAAGTCTCTCCAATTGAGCCATCTAGATGCAGTCTCAACATCAACGCCTAGCTTAATTGCTTCTATTGCTAGACGTACTGGATCGGTGACGTAAAGCACTCCTTGGTTCAAGCGTACTATTCCTTGGCCCTGTAAATAGCCTAGATAGTCTTCGCTCATTTCACCAGGTGATAGCTCATTCACCTTCATGCCCCTACGCTCTAGCATCCTAAGTAAAGCCCTTGAGCTATTAACGTTCATTACGTTATTCCTCTTTCTCCATCGTACCTTGAGCAAGCTCTTTTACTGCTTCGAGATCCTCTTCTCTCCCCTTGATCACTAAGACGTCACCCGGATAGAGCTTCACTTCATCTCCTGGATTCAATATCCAGTTTCCTCCCCTCCTTATTGCTACGACCGTTACCGGTAAGCCCTTAGCTCTAAGCTCCGACAGGTCCTTACCAATTAATGGTGAGGACTCCTCAATCCTAATTCTATGCATTGCTTCTTCAGCTTCACGCATTACCACGACAAAGACGTCATGAGGACTATCTCCTCTAAGTATTGGCTCAACCATTTCTCTAGCAGCATCAGCTAAGGTTTCAACTACAAGTCCTACTCTAAGAGTTCCTAAGAACTCAGAGGGCTTCTCACTTAGTTTAGCTAGCTCTAAGACGGCCATCTCATAGCGTGTGTGAAGCTCATCTATGTACTCTTCGAGCCTTTCAACTTCCTCAGCCAACTCCCTGCTATTAGTTAGTAGTGCCGTATACGCTAGATCGACCATAAACTCGGTGATGTTCTTGAGCTCTATGAGCATGTCCCTTATTTCTAGCAATAAGTTCTTGTCCACAGCTTACAACTCCTCTAGTTTCTCAGCTACTTCCCTATTCGCCCTAACTATTATTATGTCCCCAGGTTCTATCACTAAGTCTTCGGGAGGAGTTATCAATCGTCTTCGTCCTCTGCATACAATTAGAGGAGTAACGGGAGCACCAAGCTCCTCGCTTATGTCAGCTATCCTCTTGCCTACAAGCTTGGATTCCTTCCTTATCCTGGTAGATACAACTCTTTCCTCCACTTCCTTTAGTGATTCATAAACTATTGGATGCAGCTTGAAGCCCTTAAGAAATATCTTCGCTAAATCACCAGCTGCATCAGCTATGCTGCTCATAGCTGACGCTATCACTAAAAGAGGGGTTAGTCTCTCAACGTCGTAAGCTGTCTCTGATGCCATTAAAACCTTCATGTACAGCGAATAGAGTAGATCATCAATGCGCTCCTCAAGTCTCAACACTTCGTGAGCTACATCATCCAAGTCGAACATGAATGATGAAAATGCCAAATCCACTATCTTTTCAGTTACGTTCTTTATCTCAACTAATAGTTCTCGAACCGATTTATGTTCTTCCAATCTAAATCTAGTCCCCCACTATCGGGATCACAGACACAGGATATATATGTAATACCTAGAGGCTTAAGATAAGATTTAAGCCTTACCGCGATGAGGGAGGGATCGTGTTTAAAAATACGATTCGACAAGGATTATTAACGCAATTTGTAAGTCTAACAATCGACGTCCTAGCAGGCATAGGTCTTGCACTCATGAGGGGGGCGCTTGAAGAGCTTCCAGGCATGCTGATAATGGTCCCAGCCTTCCTTCAAATGCGGGGTGCAATTGGTGGTACATTAGCTTCAAGGTTAAGCTCAGCTCTACACGTAGGTATCATAGAGCCAAGATTGAAGTTATCAAAAGAGCTTTTGCAGAATATTATAGGCACGTTGATACTGAGTCTTGTGCTCTCAGTTCTCATAGGTTGCTTAGCGCATTTTATGTGTCTCCTCTTCGGCTTTACTTCTGCAGGTTTTTTAACGCTTCTTTTACTTTCATTGATAGCTGGAGCACTTTCAAGCCTAGTTATAACGCTAGTAACCGTGATTATGACTATAAAGGTCTATCAGAGGGGCTTGGACCCTGACGTAATAATGGGCCCCATCATAACGACGTTGGGTGATGTGGTTAGCATACCATGCCTGTTCTTAGCTGCTTTAGTGCTCATGGCTATGGGGTTGTAATATGACGGTCTACAAAGCTAAAGACATTGTTAAGCAAGGAACTGTTTCAATAACAGCTTCTGTAGTAATAGATAGCTTTGCGGGAACAGTGCTTAATGCTAAGCTCGAGACTTTATTGACCTTGCCGGTTCTCTTAATCTTAATACCTTGTTTGATGGACATGACCGGAAACATGGGATGCATGATAGGATCTAAAATAGCAACATACCTGCATTTAGGTCTCGTAAGACCTAAGATTGAGAGGAGTCCATACCTTGAGAAGTACGCTGTTACCATGATAGTTGTTGCTGCACTATCATCACTTTATCTGACGTTCTTAGCTATGACGGCATCTTACTTCTTAGGCTTAAAGGGAGTAGAACCAGTAAAGATTTTAATCATTGTGTTAGTAACTGGAGTATCAACTTCAGTAATAGCTATCATAGTTGGTGTAGTAGCCGGGTTTGTGACGTATAGGTATGGTTGGGACCCAGATAACACGACGATACCTATAGTGACAGCAGTTTGTGATGTTATAGGAGCTCTACTCCTCATATCAGTCGCTTTAGCTGTAGGATTAATTTAGGTTGAGTAGACCAGCTTCTCATCCTTTAACTCTATTTCCACTCGAGGTTCATCTATTATGGAACCTATTTGCTGAGCCTCGAAGCCGTGAAGTTTAAAGATCCTAATCACTTCTTCTACCTCGTGTTTAGGTACCACTACGCAAAAGCCTATGCCCATATTGAAGGTCCTATACATCTCCCAATTTGATATTCTACCAAGACTCTGTATCAGCTTAAATATTACATGAGGCTCAGGCATGTTATCAAGCTTAAAGCCAAGTCCTTGTGGTGCTATCCTTAGAAGCTTTGTAAAGGAGCCACCAGTTATATGAGCTAAACCATGGACTTCAAGGCCCTTTCGTAGAAGCTCAAGAATGGGTTTTACGTATATGTACGTAGGTTTTAGAAGCTCTTCACCTACAGTGCATTGCAGTTCATTTACATAACTATGAACGTTGAGGGCAGCGTGTTCAAGCAAGACTTTCCTAGCGAGAGTTAAACCATTACTGTGTATACCTGAGCTTTTAACTCCAACAATAGCATCCCCCACTTGAATTTTATCTCCCATAATCACTTTATCTACATCAACCACTCCTATGCTTAGTCCAGCTAAGTCGAAGCCCCTTCCTTCAACTGCACCTTTTATTACATCAGGCATTACCGCTGTCTCGCCACCTACTATAGCTATCCCAGCCATTTCAGCACCTCTAACTAGTCCCTTCATTATCTCAGCGATCATGTCCTCATCGCTCTTCTCGACTGCTAGGTAGTCTATCATGGCTATAGGCTCCGCTCCTACACATATTAGGTCATTCACATTCATGGCTATACAATCTATACCGACCGTATCGTACCTATTCATCAATTGAGCTATCAATACCTTAGTTCCAACGCCGTCAGCGTGAAGTGCTAAGGCTTTTCCTCCACCAATATCTATCAGTGCTGCGTAATGACCTGCCCCTCTTATAATCCTCCCAAAAAGCTCTCGTCTGAACTCGTATGTTGCTTCTATGATCTCCACTATCGATTTATGTGCTCTCTTAACTCTATCTAAGTCGACCCCGGCTTTGCTGTAGCTCCACAACACAGCTCTACCTCCTCTACGTAGCTCAAGTTTCTACGAAGCTTTATGGATTTTGGAGGGCTCGCGATCTTACCCCGCGTAAGTGCAATCACATTCTCTACAAGTATTGAGCGAGCTTCGCTATTTAGATGCTCAATCCTTTAAGCAATTAATATGTGCTCTACTATAGACGCTATTACGTCTTATTGAGGCTTCTTTATTGATGTTCGACCCAGCCGAACTTCTCCTTCTTCCATCGCTTTAATCGTTGAGAGAGCTCCTCGTCGCTCAACGCTAATATTTCAGCTGCAAGTATAGCTGCATTGAACCCCATGTCCACGCCGACAGTAGCAACTGGGAAGCCTTTAGGCATTTGAACCATTGATAGAAGTGAGTCTAAACCTAGAAGTTTACCACTTACTGGGACCCCTATTACTGGCTTGTTGGTTATTGAAGCTATGAAGCCTGGAAGGTGAGCTGCCATTCCAGCTACGGCTATGAAAACCCTTGCCTTAGTCTTCTTAATGTACTCTTCAAGCTGGTAATGGTTCCTGTGAGCTGAAAGGTATTGAACCTCGTGTTCTATGCCAAGTTCCTTTAGGGTTGAAACAACTTCTTCAACTACCTTTTCATCGGACCTGCTTCCTGCTATCACTGCCACCAGTGGCTCAGCCATACTTCATAGCTCCCTCAACTATGTGTGCTGCCCTCATAGCCTTAGACCTCGCCTCGTTTATGGTGTTTGCTATGGCGAGAGCTATCCCCATCCTCCTATCAACGTAGGTTACTGGCTTGCCGAAGAGCCTTAATTGGACGCCAGGTATCTTCAAAGCCTCGCTCACTCCCCCATACCTCGGAGACCACGAGCCTCCAACCTTAGCTAGTATGACGTGGCTTGCACCACAAGTCAACACCTTGACCTCCGGTATTGGGAGGCCAAGTATTGCCCTTACATGTAAAGCCATTTCTGACTGATCCTGTGTCACAAGAGTTACCATGCCAGTATCATGCGGTCTAGGTGAGACCTCATTGAAGAATACTCGTGGTCTCTCTCCTTCACCACCCAGCTTAACGAATATCTCGCAACCAAAGATCCCAAGCCCCTTTAACCCTTCCTTAGTCTCCAAGAGCTTAGTCACTACCCTCCTAGCTGTTTCAAACAACATCTCCTTGACGATTTTAGCTCTCTCTCCGTCAATTCTCTTGCCATTCCATGAAGACCTCCACCTAAGCCCATTAATTGGTGGATCCTCCATTAAGTGCATTGGTCCTCCATAGCCTTCAAAAGGCGATTTAGAGTAGTTAGTGTCTGGATCTATGTCGAAGAGGGGTTGCCAGCTTACGTGATAATGACCTGTAGATCGTACGTGGCCTACTGGCTCTAGAGGTGTTACTGCTATATCTCCATCAAGCCCTATGTGAGCTAACGTTAGGACTGTAACTTCAACATCGAAGTTTACGAGCTCTTCAACTATTACTCGCTTACTAAAGCCCCTAGCCTCCTTCATAGCTCTCTCATAAGCCAACTCGACCATGTTCTTACCGGTAACAACAGTTGAACCTAGCCCTCCACTACTCATTTGAGCCTTCACTAGGCAAGGATAGCCTATGTTTTCACAGCACTCCTTTAACTCCTCTAAGCTTTCAGCAAACATGTACCTTGACGTGGGGACGCCAGCTTCTTCAGCTGCAAGCTTTCTCAACAGAATTCTATCCATGGTTATTTTGACTGCTCGCGCATTAGGGACTACAAAGAAGCCCTCCTCTTCTAGCTCTAGGAGAGCGTCAGTATTTATTGCTTCTATCTCAGGAACAATTGCATCAGGCTTCTCTCTTCTTACCACTACCTTCAATGCCTTACCGTCAAGCATGTTGATTGTGTAGTGTCTGTGAGCTACATGGCTAGCTGGAGGCATGTCGTACCTGTCTACTGTCACCACTTCTACTCCAAGTCTCTGAGCCTCAATGGCTATCTCCTTGCCTAACTCTCCAGCACCTAAAAGCAATATCTTAGTTGCACCTTCAAGTAGAGGAGTCCCCAGTTCCTCCCTAAACCTCAAAAATACCACCAACTATAGATTTTCTAACATTCGTGCGAGTTTAAGAAGATTAATTGGAGATGAGGAGAAACCTTAAAATTCATATTCTATCTTGCCTCTTCCAGGTATCCAGTCTATAGCCTTACCTATAAGTCTCCTACTTAGCCTATAGTGGTATATCTCCCTTATGAGTTGAGCCTGCTCTATCCTCTTTTTCAAGAGAACTTCGGAGCCTATATCGCTCCTATGAAAGACGCCCCAACCATCTAGAAGCCTCACGTATTGCACACAGCTTTCAGCTATCTCACTAGCTTCAGGTATCGTTGGTGCAGCAGCTACTATCTCTGCTATCCTCGATCCTGCAGTCACGATGGTCTCATCAGATCTCTCATCCAATGATCCATAGTAGACCTTGCACCCTCTCCTCCTAATGGCTTCTTCATCTATAAAAACTGGGTGCCCTCTTGCTAGGTCTCGATGATCAGGATAACCTTTTGGTGCAACAGCTTTTACCACAGTCGCTATGTTTGGAAAGCTTATTTTAATCGTGTTCAACCTCTCATCTATGATTGCTTCTGATATCTCAACGATGTCGGCTTCAATGTATGGAAGCACGTTGCAGGCCTCAGGATCGCCAAAGCGACTGTAGAACTCTATGATTGTTGGTCCCCAAAGAGCTGTAAGCATCATCTGGCCTGATATTACTCCCTTATACCTTACGCCTGTCTCCTTCCATAGAGCCTCGACGACCGATTGGATTATCTCAACTGATTGCTTGTACTCCTCTTCAGTTAAAAATGGTAGTAACCATCCTGGTCCAGCTATCGATCCCATGCCTCCAGTTTCAGGTCCTATATCCATCTCATAGGCATTCTTGTTATCTTGGACTGCTGGTAAAGGAAGCACAGTCCTCCCATCGGTAAATGCCTGGAGAGTGTACTCAGGACCTTCAACCTTCTCTTCTATGAGGACCTTATCGTCTATGTCATCGTAGACAGCCATGTGCTTCTCGTAGACTGTCTTAACATGCTCAGCCTTAACCTCTCGTTTCTCCTTGCTCAGGTAAACTTGAAGATCAGCTATTACCTTCACACCCTTGCCTCCAGCCTGCCTAGCAGGCTTTATTGCGACGCTCTCAGCATACTCATTCACGTATGCAACTGCATCTTCAAGCGACTTGAAGGCTTTAAACCTCAATCTGCCTGGAACCTTGTACTTCCACATGAGCCTCCTCATGAAAGCCTTTGACATCTCCACCAAAGCCATGCTTCTCCTGGCCCCAACACATGGTACCCCAGTCTCTTCTAATGCGTCAGGTATTCCGTGAAACAATGGCTCTTCAGGGCCCACGAATGCGAAGTCCACGTGGAAATCTAGAGCTGCCTTTACTACGAAGTTAGGATCGTCTATGTTACCGATGGCAACGTCACCTCCAGTTCGCTTACAAAGCTTAGTTATGCCAGGGTTCCTCCTAGACATTGCAGCATAGAGTTTTGGTTCATGAATGCTTCTAGCAAACGCGTCTGCTATTGCATGTTCTCGCGAGGCATCTCCTATAAGCAAGACCTTAACCATACTTCTCCCCGATTAGGTCTTCAAACAGAGAGGATATTCTCCGGTGAAGCATCCTAAGCATAGCATGCTTTGAGGGATACCTATCGCTCTTACTAATCCATTTAGCGATAGCCAGTGAAACGAGTCAGCTCCTACAACTGCTGCGACCTCTTCATCAGATAAGTGGCGAGCTATGAGCTCGTCTTCTGGTGGAACCTCAACGCCGAATGGGCAATGAGATGTTATTTTAGGGCTTCCAATCCTCACGTGAATCTCCTTCACCCCAAGCTTGTTCCTCATGAGGGTAACTGTGTTCTTGGTTGTATTACCCCTGACAACGCTGTCGTCGATCAGTATTACTCTTTTACCCTTTACGGCACCCCTTATGGGGTTTAATTTGAGCTGCACTCCAACGAGTCTCTCGAACTGTGTTGGCTTTATCGCGCTCCTAACATGAGGACCTGTTCTCACAAAACCCATGGCTATAGGTATTTTCATTTTGTTCGAATAAGCCATTGCAAACGGTATCGCTGTTTCTGGAACCCCTATAACTACATCGCCTTCAACTGGGTGCTCTTCAGCCAGTACCTCACCTATCCTCATTCTTGTCTCGTAGACGCTTATGTCATTTATGTATGAATCAGGTCTAGCTAAGTAGACGTACTCGAATGAGCAGTATGCGACTTCACTCCTCTGAGCTCTAGCCTTCTCAATGCTATATGAGGTAAAGAGGTAAACTTCTCCTGGAAACACATCGGCCTTATAATCTGCTCCTATTACGTCTATTGCGCAGCTCTCCGATGCTATTACTCCATAGTCAAAGCCAAAGCTCCCTATGACTAGGGGCTTTATGCCGCTTGGGCTTCTAGCAGCTATCATCTCGCCACTGCTAGTTAAGGCTATGAAGCAATAACCCCCTTTAAGCATCTCTAAGAGTCTAACCGCCCCATTGAGGAGACCATGTTTATCAACATATTTAGATAGGATCATTGCCACTGCGTTAACGTCGCTTTCTGTGCTTACCCCCTCTTCGACTGCTATTTCGCGCCAATTAAGTGCTTTACCATCCATGCAAAAAGCTAGTTTCGTAGGCTTGTTAACTATAACTGGTTGAATGGATCCTTCATGCCTAACTTCCGCGTCCACGCAACCTATCGCAAGCCACCCCTTCATCGATGACAATTTCTCTTCTAAGAAAACCCTGTCTACAGTGTTCCTTCCCTTATACTCTGAGAGGCCGTCTTCATGGCAAGTCACGATTCCAGCTGTCTCTTGTCCTCTATTCTGAAGAGCTAGGAGGCCGTAGTATGCGAACCTAGCCATCCTCCATAGCTTATCAAAGGCATAGATCCCAATAACTCCAGCCAAGAGCTTACCTCCTCAAGAACTCTTCAAGAAGCTCAAACCTATATTCCTTGGCTAGCGGATACTTGCCTGTTAAACATGCTAAGCATAGCTCGCTCTCAGAGAGGCCTATTCCAGCAAGGAGGCCATCCACCGTGTTGTATCGAAGTGTATCGGCCTCTATGTATCTCGTTAGTTCGTCAAGAGACATCATTCTAGCTATTAGCTCCCTCTTCGTCGGAAAATCTATCCCCATGTAGCATGCACTTATTATTGGCGGACAGCTTATCCTAACATGAATCTCTCTAGCTCCACCTTTTCTCAACAACTTAACGATCCTTTTCATCGTCGTGCCTCTAACTATTGAGTCATCTATCAAGATTACCCTCCTATCATTGATTACTTCCTTAATTACATTTAACTTTATGGACACCATTTCGTCTCTTAAATCTTGACCCGGCATTATGAAGGTCCTTCCCACGTACCTATTCTTCATGAGGCCTTCGGCAAATGGTATCCCAAGCTCAAGCGAGTATCCAAGAGCTGCTGTTCTTCCTGAATCTGGAACTGGAACCACTACATCGCCATCGGCTGGAAACCTCTTAGCTAGCTCTCTACCTATTCTCTCCCTAGCTTTGTAGACTGATATCCCATCGAAGATGGAGTCTGGTCTGGAGAAGTAGACGTACTCGAACATGCATCTAGCTCTTCTAGGCGAATTTGTTAGTTGAATCTTTTCTATGCTGCCTTCACATATCCTTACTAACTCTCCAGGATTAATGGGCTCATACTCACAATTATTAAAGCCAGCTAGCACATCGAGGGCGCATGTTTCTGAGGCTACAACAACCAGATCATTTACCCTGCCTATGCATAGAGGTTTAAATCCCAATGGATCTCTGTAAGCATATAGCTCTCCTTTATCGTTCACAAGTACGAGTGAGCAAGCTCCATCAATTTCTGAGGCCGTCAACTTGAAGGCTTCTACGTAGTCCATTCTTGAGTCCACCAGGTTCTTGGCCAAGAGCTTGGCGAGAACCTCGGTATCGGTCTTAGTGACGAAAACCATTCCCTGTTTCGCTAGCATATCTTTGATATCAAGGTAATTGGTTATGGTACCATTGAAAGCAAGCGAGAATGAGAACTTAGGGTTCTTGACAGCAAAGGGTTGAGCTTCTTCAACTGTTAGTCCTGGAGTCGTTGAGTAGCGAACGTGACCTATTCCTAGCGATCCCTTTAGCTTCAACAGCACATCCTTCGTGAATACTTCACTAACTAAACCAAGCCCCTTATAGACATGGATCTCCCTACCATTAGACAATGCTATTCCTGCTGCTTCCTGCCCTCTATGTTGAAGAGAGTAGAGGGCTTTGTATATGGCTTCTGATATTTCATTATTGGTTTTATTAACTATGGACGTTACTCCTACTACACCGCACTTCTCCCTTAACCCTGGTAGTTGTAGATTCAAGTCTCCACTATCCTCCTATAGAGCTCTTCATAGGCCTTCTTAACTTCATCTAGCGATGCTCCTTTCCTATAGAGGTCTTTATCAAGAACTTTACCGGTTGAAGCATCCCTTACTCTCATACAGTCAGGATCGAGCTCATCCCCTATGAGTATCTCTCCATTTCTCCTACCAAATTCTAGCTTGAAATCTAATAGCATTAAGCCCCTGCTACTTAGGAACTTCTTTAAGACGTCATTTGCCCTTAACGTTAACTCAACTATTTCGTCTATCTCACACTTCGATGCAAGCTTTAGAGCCATCATGTGCCAGCTGTTTATCATAGGGTCTCCCCTCGCATCATCTTTAAGGAAGAACTCGATTATTGGTGAGTCAAAGACCGTGCCCTCTGTTATTGGAAGTCTCTTGACGATACTGCCAGTAGCTACATTTCTACAAACAACCTCAACGGGTATCATGTCGAGCTTTCTGACTATTAAAGATGAAGGGTCGTACATCTTGATGTAATGATTGTGGACGTTGTTCTCTTTCAGTAATTGGAAGAGCCTTGCAGATATGCCTGCATTAAGAGAGCCCTTACCTGGTATAACATCTCTCTTCTTTCCATCAAGAGCTGTCACATCATCCTTAAACCTTAAGAGAACGAGAGAGGGATCGTCAAGAGAGTAGACTAGTTTGGTCTTTCCAGAAGCTATGAGGCCCCCTACCTTATGACTCATAAGTCAGTACCCCAACTTCTTAATCTCATGCTAAGTCTCTAGGTGTGACCTAAATAACTGTTGTCCTCATTTAATATATGACTTGGTAAGGGGGAGAATGAATTTATGAATTAGAGACCTACTTTACTTTTGGAGCGAGGTGTAAGACGTGAGTATTCTGCCGATAGATTCAGGAAGGTACGGAAGTGCAGAGATTAGGAGAATATTTACGGAGGAGTATAGGCTTCAAAAGATGCTAGACGTTGAAGCTGCCTTAGCTTTAGCTAACGCTAAGTTAGGCTTGATACCAAAGGAGGCATCAGAGGTCATAGTAAAGAGAGCTAATGTCGAGTACGTTAAGCTTGAGAAAGTCAAAGAAATCGAGGCTAGGATTAGGCATGACGTCATGGCTGTTGTCGAGGCATTGGCTGAGGTGTGTGGTGACTACGGCGGCTACGTCCACCTTGGAGCTACGAGTTACGATGTCGTAGATACAGCTACAGCTCTTCAACTCAAAGAAGCTATAGCAATAATTGATAGGAAGCTTAGAGAGCTATGCAAGCTACTATGTGATATGGCCATCAAGTACAAGGACTTAGTGATGATCGGGAGAACCCATGGTCAACATGCTCTGCCAATAACCTTAGGCTTTAAGTTCGCCGTGTGGGCATCAGAGTTCGCAAGACACGTAGATAGGTTAAGAGAGGTTAAGAAGAGGGTCCTCGTGGGAAAGATGTCTGGTGCTGTTGGGACTATGGCTAGCTTCATGGGCAAGGGACTTGAGGTACAAGAGGAGGTTATGAGAATCCTCGGTTTAAAGCCTGCTACCATATCGACTCAAATATTGCAGAGAGATAGGCTTGCAGAACTAATATGCTTGTTTGCGATCATAGCTTCAAGTCTCGACAAAATTGCTACAGAAATAAGAAACCTTCAGAGACCGGAGATCATGGAGTTGGCGGAAGGATTTGAAGTAGAGCAGGTTGGAAGCTCAACAATGCCTCACAAGCAGAATCCAATAGATTGCGAAAATATTTCAAGCTTAGCTAAGCTCATGAGGAGCTTAGTAATACCGGCTTTAGAGAACATCCCCCTGTGGCATGAGAGGGACTTGACCAATTCAGCAAATGAGCGATTCATAATACCTGAGTCTTGCATCCTCCTAGACGAGATGTTAGGAAGAACCATAAAGGTTCTTAGAAGTCTTCGTATATATCCTGAGAACATGAAGAAGAACCTTGAGCTAACGAAGGGCAGGATCATGAGCGAAGCAGTTATGATATCTCTGACCATGAAGAGCATGGGTAGGCAGGAAGCACATAGATTATTGAGGGAGCTATCTATGAAGTCGATGATTCAAGACGTACACTTATCAGAGCTTTTGAAGAAGGACGAGAGAGTAAGAAAGCTATTAAGTGCTGAAGAGATAGATGAGTTGATGAGACCTGAGAACTATTTAGGAGAAGTGCGAAAGTTAATAGACAGAGCAGTTAATGAAGCATTAACCATCATTTCACAAGATTAAATCACCAATTTAAGTCCAGCATCGCCCATTAAGCATCGACAAAGGAATGTCCACTTTATTCATTGAAATAAAAAAGCGTGTAAGTTTCAGTATATAGAGGGATGAGGGGCCTCGACCACGCTGAAAAGATGAAGACCTTTACTGGACCGGGAGAAACCCCTTAAAGTGGAACCAAGCGGTATGCACTGTTGACGGAAAGCTATGTTAGTATAGCGCCTTTATCTGCTGATAGAGCTCTTTGGGAATACCTCGCTAAGTAGCCTTTCAAGACTTTGTTGGGCCTACTTAGTTTCTTGATCCTCTCCTCTTCAGGTACTATGAAGTCTACATTTATCCTTCTGCTATGAAGATCTATCGTTATTACGTCGTCATCAACAACCTTAGCTATCGGACCATCTTCAGCCGCTTCAGGTGACACGTGACCGACAGCTAGCCCCCTAGTTGCACCTGAGAATCTACCATCTGTGACCAATGCGACTTTCTCCCATAAGCCCATACCGACTATTAATGAAGTAGGCATGAGCATTTCTCTCATCCCTGGCCCTCCTTTAGGCCCCTCGTACCTTATAATCACGACGCTTCCTTCCTCTATCTTTTTATTAGTTATGGCCTCAACAGCTTCCTCTTCCGAATTAAAGACCTTGGCTACTCCTTTAAACCTCCACATGGATTTTGGCACAGCAGCTATCTTCACTACGGAGCCCCTAGGAGCAAGAGAGCCCTTTAAGACGGCTAAGCCTCCCTCGATCATAACTGGGTTTGAGGTGCTCCTTATGATGCTTCTGTCCCTAACGTAAGCATTCTCTATCAATTCGCCTATAGTCTTGCCAGTTACAGTAAGCGCGTCCAAGTGAAGGTGACCCCTTATCTCCGACATCAAGGCCATAATGCCACCTGCCATGTGGAGATCATAGACTGTGTGAGGACCGTTTGGCGATATTGTGCATAGCTGTGGTACTATCCTACTCATCCTGTCGAATTCGTCGAGTTCAAGCTCTATACCAGCTTCGTGAGCTATAGCCGGCAAATGTAAAGCCGTGTTAGTTGACCCTCCTAATGCCACGTCAACCGCTATAGCATTTAAGAAGGCTTCCCTCGTCATTACGTCCCTAGGCCTTATCCCTTTCCTCACCATCTCAACTATCAGCTCCCCGGACCTCTTAGCTATTCTGATTCTCTCAGCTGACACTGCTGGTGCAGTACCAACTTTGGGTAACCCCATACCCATAGCCTCTACTAGGCAGGCCATAGTATTGGCTGTGAACATTCCACTGCATGACCCTGGTCCTGGGCAAACGCTATCCTCCACTTCCTTTAAATCATTAACTGTGAGAAGCCCTCTAGCGTGCTCACCAAGAGCTTCAAAGAGCTTGACCAATGTTACCTTCTCTCCTTTATAGTCTCCAGGCATCATTGGGCCTCCGGTTACAACTATGGACGGTATGTTGAGCCTAGCTGCAGCCATTAACATGCCTGGAATTATCTTGTCGCATGAACATATCAAGACCATACCGTCAAACCTATGTGCCTCCACAACAAGCTCTATTGAGTCAGCTATTAGGTCCCTGGATGGTAAGGAGTATTTCATTCCTTCGTGACCCATAGCTAAGCCGTCACATATTGCTATGGTATTAACCTCGAATGGTTGACCCCCAGCGATTAGAATACCGCTCTTCACAGCCTCAGCTACGATTCTAAGGTGAATGTGTCCTGGGACTATTTCCGAATAGCTATTGACCACTGCTATGAAGGGCTTCTTGAAATCTTCATCAGTTAAACCTAAGGCCTTTAAGAGGCCCCTGTAAGGAAGGCCACGAGGAAAGGACTTTAAGACGCTGCTTCGAAAGCCCAAACATCATCAACCCTCAATTCCAGCTAGTTTTCTGATCTCCCTACCAACTACTTCCAGCTTATGGTTTTCGATCACCTTCATTAGTTCCATAAGACGTTTCTTGCCTGATGCACACTCTTCAATCCAATCTTTGGCAAAAGAGCCATCCTTCACCGCTTTAACAACTATTTTCATGTTCTCTTTAACCTTCTCGTCTATGACCTTTGGCCCAACAGTTAACCCACCGTACTTAGCTGTATCGCTAACTCCTCGAAGCATTCCAGTTAGACCTCCACTATATATCAGGTCCATTATGAGCTTTGCCTCATTGCAGACTTCAAAGTATGCTACCTCAGGTTGATAGCCTTCCTCTACGAGGACTTCAAATCCCTTCTTTATAAGCTCCATAAGTCCTCCAACAAGCACGCACTGCTCGCCTATCAGATCCGTCTCCGTCTCCTCCTTGAACGTCGTTTCTATGACACCAACTCTAGCGCATCCTATGCCTTTAGCTATGGCTAGAGCTTTCTGAAGGGCCCTATTAGAGTAATCATTGTAAACTGCTACTAAGGCTGGAACCCCCTTTCCTTGAAGGTACATCTCTCTAACTTTTGCTCCAGGACTTTTCGGAGCAACCATGAAAACGTCAACTTCTCGTGGAGGTCTTATAACTCCAAAGTGTACGTTGAAGCCGTGAGCGAAGCACAGACTTTTACCCTCTGAGAGGTTGGGCTTTATCTTCTCCTCGTAGACATTTGGTTGTTCGGTGTCAGGTATTAGGAATAAGATGACATCAGCCTTTCTTACAGCATCTGGGATCTCAAGTACTTCAAATCCTTCAGACGATGCAAGCTTCCAGGAAACTCCTTCCCTCCTCAACCCTACTACGACGTTGAAGCCGCTATCCCTAAGATTTAAAGCTTGAGCTCTCCCTTGACTTCCATAACCTATCACTGCTATGATTGATCCTCTCAGAATGCTGTCGTCTATCTCATGATCTCTATATATGCGAGCCAAGAGCATCTACCTCGACAATGCCACGGGACCTGACCTACTCAGATCTACGATTTCAGTTATAACTTTTACTTCGTTTATGAAGTTGCTAACTTCTTCAGGTAAGCCAACGATCTCTATCGTTAGTGTGAAGGCTTTCTCCTCCACTATGCGAGCATTGAACTTCATCGCTAGTGCACGTAGTGCTTCTCTTTCACCGGGCTTGGAAACGTTCGCTTTTATTAAAGCAAGCTCCTTGGAGTAAAGTCCTCTTATAGGGCTTGAGCCTACTGATATAACTGTTGGTACTTTCTCGATTTGTCTGACGAGCTGTTCCATCGTTTCTTCGTCGACATTTACAAGGAAAGTCATCTTTGAAATCCCAGGCTCTGTTGTTGCAGCTACTGATATTGCATCTATGTTTATTCCTCTTCTCCTGATTATTGAGCTTACTTTGTATAGCACTCCTGGTTTGTCTTCAACTATCATTACTAATATCCTAGGCTCAGCTTTTTGGTTCATTAGCTAACACCTCATGAAGCGCTCTGCCAGGAAGAACCATAGGGAAGACCCTCTCTTCTGGAGAGATGTTGACGTCTATTACTGTGGTAACCTCACATTTCATTGCCTCCTTTAATGCCTTCTCAAGCTCCTCAAGCGAGCCAGGTCTCATACCCTCAGCTCCATAAGCATGTGCGAGCTTAACAAAATCTGGAACCCCTTTTAGGTCTATGGCTATGAACCTCCTCTTGTACATTAAGTGCTGCCACTGCCTAACCATACCAAGAGAGCTGTTGTTCAATATAACAACTATTACTGGTATACCCTCGGTGACCGATGTCGCTAAATCTTGCTCAGTCATTAGGAAACTTCCATCGCCGTCTATGTCGACGACCACCTTATCTGGGCAAGCCACCTTAGCTCCAAGTGCTGCTGGAAAACCAAATCCCATAGTTCCTAAACCCCCTGACGTTATGAAAGATCTTGGTGTTCTTGCTAAGTAATGTAAAGCAGACCACATCTGGTTTTGGCCTACACCAGTTGTGACTATCGACTTACCCGGTTCCAACAACTTGTTTAGAAGCTTGATTACAGATGATGGCCTAAGAGCAGAACCCTGTTGTTCTTCAACTCCTTGCTCAAAAGCGAATCGAAGCTCCCTTACCCTATTGAACCATGCATTACGTGGTTTTAACCTCTTGCATTTCTTAAGCTCCTTTATCAATGATCGTAGAACCTCCTTAGCATCTCCAACTATCGGTAAATCAACTCGCACGTTCTTGTTTATCTCTGCTGAATCTATGTCTACATGTATCTTGTAGGCTCCTTTAGCAAACTCGTCAAACTTTCCTGTGGTCCTATCAGAGAAGCGAGTTCCAATAGCAAGCAGAACGTCGCACTCAATAGCTGCATAGTTAGCGTAAGCCTTGCCGTGCATTCCCATCATGCCCAAGCATAGAGGATGATCCTCCGATATGGAGCCCTTACCCATTAAGGTCGTTGCAACAGGAGCTGAAAGCATTTCAGCTAGTGTCAAAAGCTCCACGTGAGCTCCAGACAATATTACGCCTCCACCTGCAAGTATGAGAGGTCTTTCTGCCTCGGCTAGTACTTCGGCAGCTTTCTTAATTTTGTCAGAGTTAATCCATGGTGGGTTTTGATCGTAGCCCTTAATGTCCAGCTCATCAGTGAACTCAATTTCAGCCTGTTCCCTCTGAACATCAACTGGCATGTCTATGAGTACTGGTCCCGGACGTCTTGTTGAGGCTATCGTGAAAGCAGTTTTGAATACCTTCGGTATCTCTTTAGCTGATGTGAGTTGAAAGCAGTACTTCGTTATTGGTGTTACGATCCCAATTATGTCAGCCTCCTGGAAAGCATCCTTACCTATCATGTGCCTAGCAACTTGCCCCGTCAATGCCACTACTGGTGAGCTATCCATGTATGCTGTCGCCAAGCCCGTTACAAGGTTGGTAGCTCCTGGACCGGACGTGGCTATGCAGACTCCTGGCTTACCGCTAGCTCTTGCATAGCCATCAGCCATGTGTGCAACGCACTGCTCATGTCTTCCGAGGATGTGCCTTATGTCTGAGTCGTAGAGTGCATCGTATAATGGTAGAACAGCGCCTCCCGGTATACCGAAGATAACCTTGACCCCCTCTCTTTTTAAAGAACGAACTATAGCCTCAGCACCGCTAATTAGCATTATATCCACCTCGAGAAAAGACATCTTGCACAATTGGTCGGTACGCTGCTAAGACAAAGGCTTTGGAGATTAATGTACTTGGAGGGCCTGATCCCTCTTCATCTCTAGCACCTGTGCACTTTCCTACTTTTCATCTTTCAAATAAGTGTTTCGGTCTGAAATGAATGCCATAAATGAAGGTAACTCTAAGTATCGTTCAGTACATTAGGATGATGCATGAACATATAAGGCTTCTCGCCATCACCTCGTTTTGTAAGAGAAAAGCTTATTAAATCCCTGTGGGACAGCTCTTCAGTCAAAGATTTTGAGGTGTTACAGAGTATTAGAGGAGCCCCTTTTTAACATGGATTCTTTAAAGGGGGGCATTCGTAATACTTGGAATGTTTAATTGAAGCTGAAATAAATCCTCTCTTATCACCTGCCTTAGACTACATGTACTTAACGGCATAGTAAGATCGTTACTTTAAAAGCTCGGCATTAGAATGCCGACTTTCTTTCAATCTCTGTTTTAACATACCCTTTTATCGTCCCAAAACTTGTTGAGAACACGAGGTGAAGTAAAATTGTCTAGAATTGAGAAGTTCGCCAAGAGATGGGATAGGGAGATAAAGGAGCCGGTGACGTCGAAAGTTAAGTCACTGATAGTTCCTGATACCCCCTTAAAGTACAAGATAGACGTGGCAATGAACAAGCTCAAAGCGCAATTGGGTAGGCTAGATCAAGTTAGTGCAAGACTCATGGAAAGGGACAAACAGATATTTGGGAGAGTTGTTGAGGCTTTCGTTAAACATGAGATGGATAGAGCCACGCTCTATGCCAACGAGCTTGCTGAGCTAAGGAAGATGAGCAAGATAATATTGTTCAGTAAGCTATCACTCGAGAAGGTCCTCTTAAGACTTGGAACGATAAAGGAAGTTGGTGAGCTAGTTGTTGCCATGGCTCCAGCAGTGGAGGTCGTAAGGAACATAAAGAGCAGCTTATCAGGTATACTGCCAGATGCTGAGCGCGAACTTGGTGAGCTTAGCGAAATTCTCAATAACCTAGTGGTCGAAGCAGGACAAGTCACAGGCCAAGCATTAATGCTTGAAGCGACCGAGGAAGCTCAGAAGATCTTGGAGGAAGCGATGGCCGTAGCTGAGCAGAAGATGAAGGAGAAGCTTCCAGAAGTCCCAACGTTTGAAGCAGAACGGCTCAATAGGCAAAGCACTTCTAGATAGGAGGTGTGATGGATGGTTGAGATTACCGTTGCAGAGTTCATCAAGTATATAAGTAAGCAGGTTAAAGACCCCTATGGTAGGCTTGTAGGCAAAATAGCAGCATTCATAAGTGATACGCTAAGCAATGTTAAGGCTGTAGTGCTTGAGCATGGCGATGGCGAGTACAATAGCTATTCTACGGAGTACGTGATTATAGAGAGTGACATAATAAAAGTACTTTCAGAGTTGAAAGTTGAGGCCAATAAGCTAGCTAAAGAGCTTGAACTTACGTGGAAGAAGAGCTTGGCTCTTGAAGAACTGCTAGAGAAAAAAGAGGTACCTCAAGAAGTTTATGAGCACTTCCAGTCACAGTTCAGCACTACATTTAAAGATTTAAAGAGCAAGGCTATAGAGGTAGTTGATAAAATAAAGGCTAGGATTGCTGAGCTGGATTCTCAGACAAGAGTATTACAATTAGCCTTGGCCAGCGCAAAAATATCACACAAGATAGGAGAAATAGATGATGCGTACTTTAACTCCATAACGAACATGATTCAGACAGGGATGAATAGGATAGCAAGTGAGAAGAGGGATTTAGAAAACTCCGTAAATGAGCTTGAAAAGCTTCTCGCTGAACCTCCTAAGCTTTCAAAGTCTGAGAAGAAGGACAGCGAGACACTAGTAGTGAGGGTCAAAGAGTAACAGAACATTAGAACGACAGCGAGGTGGAAGTGAGGTGCATCGCATATGGCATCAGCTAAGGAGACGACCCCTTAAGGAGAGGATATACCAGGCCCTCAAGGTATTGAGCACACAACACAGAAAACTTCAGCAGCTAATAGCTAGATTACAGGAGAGAGACAAAGAGCTCTTCAACTCGTGCATAATGGCGAAGACTTGGAACGATGAGCTCCATGCCGTACTTTATGCTAATGAGCTTGCTGAGCTTAGAAAATTGATAAAAACTGTCATGGCTAGCAGCTTGGCAATAGAGCAAGTAATATTGAGGCTTGAAACCATCGAGCAGCTAGGAGATGCCATGGTCCAGTTGGGTCCTGTCGTGAAGATAATTCAAGGCTTGAAAGGGCAGCTAACAAACATAATACCAGAAGTTGCTATAGAGTTGGACAATGTCAACAAGATGCTTGGTAGCATTCTGATAGACATCGGTGAACCAAGAGTAACTGAGGTGGTAGCAAGCGAAGAGGCATTAAAGGTCCTGCAAGAGGCTGAAGTAGTAGCTGAACAAAGACTTAAAGAGAAGCTGCCTGAGCTGCCAACGCCAGTTATTGAGAAGATTCCAATTGCAACATCAGCTGCAGCGACAGTTGGAGGTGACACACTTGAGGAAAAACTTCTAGATTACATCAAGAGACAAGGCGGAGAACTTGTGGTAAGTAAGTGTGCAGCTGATTTAAAGGTGCCCCCTCAAGACATTAGAAGGGTAATAGAGAAATTAGCGTCTGAAGGTAAGATAAGGATCGCCTAAATAATCTTGGTTAAAATTTTTCTCTTTCTTAGATTCTTCACACGGTCCCTTTGAAGTTGTGGGGGAAATTTAGTGGCAGCTAGTGAGCTCGAGAGGCTTGCTCTTAAGTATGCCGAAGAAGCTATGAAGAGCGAAAAAGAGGGGTTGAAGAATAGAGCAATTGAGGGGTACTCGAAGGCGGCTGAAACACTGCTAAAACTCGTTAAGCTCTACCCTAACTATCCATTGAACAAAATATACGTAGAGAGAGCCTTAATGTATCAAGAAAGAGTTAGACAAATCCAAATGGGGTTATCATATGACCAGGTAATAGCTTTGGACAATGTTAAGAGCGAGAAATTCGATGTTTATGATGGAACGTTAAGTGAAAAACCAAATATTTCGTGGAATGACGTCATCGGTCTAGATAAAGTAAAGGAAGAAATTAGGAAGGTTGTAGTACTCCCAACAAGAGTAGAGCCTGAGAAACTACCTCTAGGATGGCCTTCAGGGATACTTCTATTTGGACCTCCTGGATGTGGTAAGACATTGATAGTTGCAGCATTAGCCTCAGAGCTTAATGCTCATTTCTTTTACATAGATCCAGCATTCATAATGTCAAAGTGGCTTGGAGAAAGCGAGAAAAATGTGGCAAAGGTATTTGATGCAGCTCGCAAGAATGCTTCAAGACAAAGACCTGCCATAATATTTATAGACGAGGTCGAGGCTCTTACGGGGATTTTTAGCAATGAAGTTGGTGGTGAAGCTAGAATGAGGAGTCAACTGCTTAAAGAAATGGATGGACTTCACTGCAAGGGAAAAAAGCATTACGTCTACGTTATAGGTGCAACCAATAAGCCATGGCTTTTGGATCAAGCATTTCTTAGAAGATTTCAGAAGAGGATATATGTCCCGCCGCCGGACTACAAAACCAGGATAGAACTTTTTAAGCATTACACGAGAGGCCTTAAGTTAGCTAAGGACGTGGACTTTGAGCTCTTGGCACAAAAAACCGAAGGATACACCTCCCACGACATCGAGGAAGTTTGTAGAGAAGTGCAGTTCAAGCTTGTGGAAGATTGTAAGGACTTAATTCGTGGAGAATTAAGAGAAGCCTTCATGAAAGATTTTCTTGAAGTAATGAGTGAAAGAAGACCTTCTGTTAGTAAAGAACTCGTCAAAAAGTATGTGGATTGGAATGAGAAGTACGGAGCTATCTAGAGATGACACCCTCATACCGTCCACATTGTTCTTAAGCTAACCTTTATATCGAAGTTTTCGCTATTTAGCGTGAATCTTTAACCGAGGTCAAGCTCATGAGTAATCAGTATGAGCATGCAGAAGAAGTTCTAGTCGAAGGTCACCTCATAGACTCTATGATACTAACTAGGATACTTGATAGAATAATGGAACTTGAGGGGGATTTCGAGATAATAGAGTTTAAGGTTGGCAAGAGAAAACATGATTATAGTAGGGCGAGACTCATCGTTAAAGGGAGGAGCAAAGAGCACCTTGATGAGATCTTGAAAGAACTTTACCGGCTAGGTGCAGTTCCTGTAGAGTATAAAGAGGTGGAGCTAAAACCTGCACCAAAAGATGGAGTTGCACCAGATGGTTTTTATTCTACATCTAATTATCCTACAGAGATATTCTATCAAGGATCATGGATACCGGTCGAAGACGTGATGATGGATAAGGTCATAGTCGTGGATCCTCAATCCAAGAGGGCAACATGCATACCTTTAAGAGAAATTAAGAAGGGAGATTTAGTGGTTGTTGGTGAAAGGGGTATTAGAGTTAGACCTCCAGAAAGACCTCGTGAAAGCCTAAAAATCTTTGAGTTTATGAGCAGCAAAGTTTCACCCGAGAAACCCTCAACATCGATAGTTAAGCACATAGCAAGAGACATGCATAGCATAAAGCGTAGAGGAGGTAAGATAGCTGTTGTAGCAGGACCTGCAGTTGTTCATACCGGTGGTGCTCCCGCCTTAGCTAAGATCATAAGGCTAGGTTACGTGGATGTGCTCTTGGCTGGGAACGCACTTGCGGTTCATGATGTCGAGTACGCTTTATTTGGAACAAGCCTTGGCATTAAGGTTGATGAGGGTGTAGCAGCTCCCAAGGGACATAGGAATCACCTCGCAGCGATAAACGAGATAATGAAGGTTGGATCTCTCAGAGATGCAGTTGAAAAATGTATTTTGAATAGAGGAATAATCTACGAGTGTATAGTCAAGGGGGTGCCCTACGTTCTTGCAGGCTCCATTAGGGATGATGGGCCTTTACCGGATGTGATAACGGATGTCGTGGAAGCTCAGAAAGCTTACAGAAAGCACCTTAAAGGTATAGAAATGGTCCTAATGCTCGCATCAACCCTACATTCAATAGCTGTAGGAAACATGCTGCCGGCAACAGTCAAGGTTGTTTGCGTCGACATAAACCCAGCAACAATAATTAAGCTCCTAGATCGTGGAACAGCTCATGCCGTAGGGGTTGTGTCCGACGTCGGAGTTTTCTTGAAGATGCTGGCTGATGAATTGTGGAGTCTAAGCGCTACTTGAGCAAGGACCTTTGAAGCATGCTACGGCTTTAACGATGTCGCTCTTAGTTATTATTCCACTCAGCCTTCCATTTTCATCGACCACCGGTAGCCCGCTTATCTTCTTTTGGAGCATAAGCTCAGGAGCCCTACATAAGTCCTCATCTTCTTGTATCGTTATGGGGTCTCTGGTCATAATATCTTCAGCTGTTAGTATCAGGGATGAGGGAATGGTCTCAAATGTTGGATGTCTCACTGGTCTAAGAGATGACGTGTAGAACGTAAGGTCTGTAAGAGTCACTACACCTATGGGTTTGTGATCGTCGCTTAGCACTAAGACCCTGCTTATGTTATTCTTAACCATTAAGTTCATAACTCTGAATAGCGAGTGCATTGGCTTCACGTATATGACTTGCGGAGTCATGAAGTCTCTTACTTTGAAGACACCTTTACAGTGCTCAGCATAGTATCGACAGATATCCGTCTTCGTTACGATGCCTAAAAGCCTCTCGCCATCAACTACGAGAAGGGAGCTTATATCACTCTCAAGCATTATGTTAGCTGCAGTCCTTACATCTAGACTTGGTTTTACGAGCACCAGGTTCCCACTCATAACCTCTGATACAGGTATTTCGACCAAGCTTCTATCAGTATCGTCAAGTGCAAGGAATTTAATTATGTCCTTCTTCGTAACCAGACCTAATGGTCTCTCATCCTCTGCTATAACCACTCTGCTGATACCATGCTTCACCATTAATTCTCTCACTACAGCAAGACTATCATAAGGTAAAGCTGTTATTACCTTCCTTGTTGCTACAGCAAAAACTGATGCTAGGTCCATGAAGTATCTCCTCTCCAGAAAAATTTATTCTTTAGGTAAGATTTATGCCTTTGGAAGTTTAAAGGTTGACTCGTGATTCCTGAAGAGATTCGAGTACTAATACTAGCCTTGATACCTCTTTTTGAAACCAGAGTCTCAATACCTTATGGCATAGCTATAGCAGGTCTCCCAGCTCTCGAAGTCATGGTGATATCATTAATTGGTAACTTAATGCCACTACCATTCCTATTACTGGGTTTGTCTAAGTTGGAGAAATGGGCTTTGAAGGATGGTGATGGATGGCTTCGAAAGATCATCGCATCGATTTACGCAAACCTAGTTTTTAGAGTGAGAAATAGGGGGGAGAGGTACATTAACAAGTACGGAATGTTGGGGTTAGCGCTCTTCGTGGCTGTGCCATTGCCTGGAAGTGGGATCTGGGCAGGATCTCTGCTTGCTCACATATTAGGGCTTAGCCTAAGGGGATCGTTAATAGCAATAGCTGTTGGAGCTCTAGTAGCAGCATTATTAGTCCTTGTGGGGACTCTTGGCATCATAATTATAGCATGATTTTTAAATTGTTGCTACATTAACCTTCAATTGCTCCACACCCTTCTTTGATGCTATTTTGAGAGCGAGCTTCTTTATCTCTTCAGCAGGTCCTTCAACGGCTATGATTTTATGGCAAATCCTGTCAGTGACGTGAATATGTAGAACCGCCGTTATTATAGATCTAAACCCATGTTCTATATCAGTTAAGTAGTCTTCCAGCCCCTTAACTCCGTGATCATATAAGAAAGAGAGCGAACCAACAACCCTTTCGCTTCCACCCATGGTCCATTTAAGGTCTGCTAAAAACGATTTCACGGCATCCAGTATGGCCTTTGACCTATTTTTATACCCCACCTTGCTTATCACTTCGTCAAACTCCCTTGCAACATCTGATGGTAGAGACACTCCAAATCTAATAACACCGGGCATAACTCCTCACAACTTATATTATCATATCTCTACAATACCATTTAGCTAAAACGTTTTTCCCTAAATCAAGGTCTTTAAATCATGCTCTAAACTCTAAAGAATTGATTACCCTTACCATGAGAGAGTTGCCTGACTTGTCGTAGGCTGACGTCGAAGCTAAAGTGTATGGGTAAGCTAGTATCACCATCACTATACCGTAGAAGTTATGCAGGTCTTGAGTTGATGGACTTGAAGAACCTGACGGATGAGAGTGTACGCTACCAATTATTGATGGATCAAGTGGAAGAGTATGAAGTTGAAATCCTGAAAAGCCAAGTCCGAATATTGTGTTTACAGGGTATACTAATTCATCAACGTACACGGAACAACCTCTTACTCTACCTCTTAAGAGTAGAAAGATCTCACGTGGATGATTATCCTTAGCTAAGCAGAATAAGCCCTCGATAATTTCCCTTGAGAACACAACCTCTGTTAGCTTTGCAGTTGGTCTTCTCCGAAAAATTAGTGGCATGCAGTGTCAGCACATCATAGCTTAGCTCTACGTATAAATTCTTTTGCTACACTTAGTTCCCTGGAGGGTTTGAGGGTTGAGCAGACCAACTAAACCAATAATAATTGATTCGCCGGATTTCCAGGCCTTCCTTAAGTATGCTAGGAATTACTATTTCACGATTGCTAAGCTTGCATGGGATGTGGCTTTAAAGTTCATAGATGAATGTGGGATTCCAAGAGATAGGGCTATATACATTTGGGGGAAGATATTTGAGACTTTTAGCTCCCCTCTTAGGTACTTGTACAATGAGTGGGATCTACTACCACCAGATTACAAGGATAAGTTCATGAGCGACGAGGTTAAGAGAGAGATAGAAGAGAGAGCTAAACAATTAATTTCTAAGCATATAGACATCACTCAACCCAACTATCAAGAGATGTAGTGGAAGAAAGCTTCCTAATGGTCCTCCAAGATCTTCTGACGCACGGCGGTAGCCATCCTTGACTTAGCGCATCCTTTAACCAACTTAATGTCTCTGGATCCGACGAGTATCCACTACCTCTGACTCCATAACGGAGTTGAAGCTTATGAAGCTCGCTGTCCCTCACGACCTTTGCGACTATGGAGGCCGCCATACACTCAGGGTATGTGGCATCAGCATCTTTTAGTATTAACACCTCAACGTTTGGAGGTAGTAAGCCTTTCATAAGTCTTTGAAGCCTCTCTGCAGGGCTCACGTAATCCGCGATAACTCTCTTAATCAAACTGCACTTGGCTAGTGGCATTAAAAGCGAGTGCATAGCTTTCATGGTCAAGTGGTTGATGTTGTTTACATCGATCTCGCATGGTTGAATAGCTCTAACAGCTACATATCTTGATAACATGATTATGTTTGGGAATAGCTCAAGTCTCTTTTTAGCTGTTAACTTCTTACTGTCCTTGACTCCTATAATCTTAAGGGTGCTTAGACCTTCTTCATCAATAGCTACCATTGCTACTACAAGTGGTCCGATGCAACTACCTCGACCAGCCTCATCGAGGCCTACGTAAAGCTCATGGTTAAACCTGCACATTTACCTTAAAACCTCCTGCTCTAAGTAAGCGTATTAACATGTCAGGGTTAACGTTGGTGTGTATCTGTACCTCTTCGTCTATCACTTGAACTATGGATGAGAGCCTGAGAATTTCCATCGTCTCTTGGGGTGGAGAGTTCAAGTCGAATGTGAGGGCTACCTTAAGAGCATATGGGCTAAAGCTTCGAACTTGATTCAATGGTAAGATAGCTGGCATAAATATCATCGCTATTTCGAGTCCGTTACGATAACCATAAGCTATCGGTAGCTTCATGTGGGCGTCATAGGTCACTCTACAACTGTAACCTAGAGAGGTAAAAGCTTTAGAGATAGCATTTAGGATGTTCGAAAACATTTCCTCTAGAATCTGTCTCCAGGCTTTCTCCACCTCAGCGGTTAATAGTGGACAGGTCCTTCCAGCCTTCATGAGACCTTTAATATTTAACTTGTATATTATTGATTTAAGAGAGAGACCATAAGTTGCTTGTACTAGCTCGTCAACTAGTTGGTCAATTCCGTAGACAGCAGCACAAGCCTTTAACGGATCTTCAGCCAAAGCTTCTTTGAGAAGCTCTTTAACCTCTACTCGAAGCGGTAATGGTCTTTGAGAGTAGGCTTCTAGTAGCGGTTTGACGTAGTTTGGTACGTAGATCTTAGGAATGTACCTTAAGATTGCAGGTCGATGCGCTCTATTGACTATGCCAACCCTCCATAGAACCTCTACGGCTTTCGATCCTCGAACATCTAGACAAGCTTCGAGAGCTGTTGAGATAGTGTCCTCATCTGTAACTCTGATGCCTTCAACCCACATTTTACTGAAGGCTATGATGACCATGAGCTCCTCAGAATTGAGGGATTGAATTCTCCTAGAAACCTCCTTTAAGAGGGAGTCACCGTATTCCCTTTCAATAATATTCAGTATTCGATCCTTAAGTGGGTTGATGAATATGCGTGGTTCGTACTTTGAAGCTATGTTCTCTACGTCGCTCCAAATCTTAGAAGCTATTGAGGGCCATCTTGCTTCTAGCTCCTCCAAAGACTGGCTTTTAAAGGCTCCTTTATTGATGTACATGTATAGGGCTTCTATGTGTGGTAAGCTTTTTGATATCTCCTTGAGTAGCTCCATGGATTCGTCTTGCTCGTTAGCTATTTTTCTGCACCTCTGCCATATCGTAGACTGCGATCTTCCCGATAAGAATTCTACATTATTCTTTAAAGCTTCCTCTCTATTCCACCTAAATACTATTGACGTAATGAGAAGAATATTGCACAAACCGTCTAACATAACTTCTACGAAGCTTCTTCTAAACTTAAAAGATTCTTAGCTTATTACGACTTAGAGCAGAAAGTCAAACTATCGGTGTTGAGAATTGTTATGTCGTGAAGCTGAAGAGATAGTTAATAAAATCATTGACAAAGTAAGAGGTAAGGAACTCAGAATAAGGAGCATCATAGTCTTTGGCTCTGCTGTTAGAGAAGGAGAATTTAAGCCAGGGATAAGCGATGTTGATGTTGTACTGATAGTTGATAAGCTTGATGATCTTAGAGGAGAAAGGTTTGATGATGTAAGCGAACGTCTTGAGTTAGGGATCTTCACCACTGGACAGTTCCTAGAGCTTTACTTTAGTGGTGATCCGTTAGCACATATGGTATGGCTGGAGGGTCAAGTTATCTATGACGACAACTTCTATGAAAAGATTAGGTCTAAAGGCAAACCGAGGATCACAGAACTTACGATTATGAAGCTTAAGTATTGGGGGCTGAAGGATCTTGCTAAGGCCTTAAAGTCTAAGAGTGATCCAGGAATTTGTCTGAGGGCTCTTCACCATGCTGTCAGGAATTTTGCTCGATTAAGAGTGGTCAGAGATAAGGGGATCTTCATTATAACAGACAGCGACTTACTTGACAAGCTTGATGAGACTCTCTCAACGAAGTATCGTAAATTCCTTGGCATGGTGTCAGAAAGTAAAGAATACAGTGAGCAATTAATTCTCAAAGCCTTAAGGTTAATAGAGCAATTATACGGAGACTCTTTACTTCAGATTTGTAGAGGGCTCGATGTTGAGGGATAAAGCCTAGGAGAGAAAGAGTTAAAATATTGTCTAGCTTGGATCCAAAACATGAGACTCGTTTTCTTAGGTCCTCCTGGTGCTGGTAAGGGTACTCAAGTAAAGATCCTTTCAAGGATCCTTGGTTTACCATCCATGTCCACTGGTGACGTCTTTAGAGCTGAAATTGCTAGTGGAAGCGAGCTTGGAAGGTTAGCTCAAAGCTATATGGAGAGGGGCGAGCTTGTACCTGACGATATAGTCATTAAGATCGTTGAGAAGTGGTTAAAGGAGAGGGGTGTGAGGAATGGCTTCATACTCGATGGATATCCAAGGAACGTTAGGCAAGCACGGGAGCTCGATGAATTGTTAAAGGACCTTGGAGTTGAGCTTACAGCAGCGATATACATCGATGTACCGGAGGATGAGATAGTAAGAAGATTGAGTGGTAGACTCACGTGCAAGAGCTGTGGAGCTGTGTACCACATTGCGTTTAACCCCCCTAAAGAAGACCTTAAATGTAATCTCTGTGGAAGCGAGCTGTATCAAAGAGAGGACGATAGAGAGGACGTTGTTAGGCGAAGGTTCCATGTCTATATGGAAAACACTAGACCAGTCCTCGATTACTATAGGAAAGCAGGAAAGCTGTTGATAGTTAATGGTCTTGGAGGCATAGAAGAGGTTAGCGAAAGAATACTTAAGGAGTTACGAGGAAGATTTGCTAAGTTTTCAGATGGCTCCTTTAGAGCTAATGGTTAGAACCTACTTTACTAGGAGTAAAGGCTTTTTCGTTGTGGTAATGACCTCAGTGACCACGCTTCCCATTGCTCTCCTATAAGCTCCTCCTATGCCTGTATTCCCCAAAACTACCAGGTCGTAGTCTTCCTGCTCAGCCATGGAGGTTATGACCTCAGATGGTCTTCCTCTTAGAACTTTAGTTTCAAGCTTAACGTTCTTCATATGCGCCATCACCCTCACTTCATGTAGTATCTTTCTATCCAGCTCTTCAGGATTTGCCTCTAGATGAATACCTAGAACTTCGTAATCTGGTGGTAATTGGGGTATAACGTAGATGGCAGTCACCTGAGCATTCAGGGTATGCGCAAGGTCTAATGCTAATTCCGCTGCTCTATATGATGCTGCTGAACCATCAACTCCAACTAATATCTTCCTTATCTTCCTCATGAAAACTTCCCCAAAATGGGATATTTAACGTTCTTAATCTTATAATTTTATCACGGTCTACCAACTTAAGGTTTAAACCAGGAAAATACGCAATAATCAACTCTTCCAGTTTTTGGGTCTATACTTGCTATTATGAAACGCTTCTTCACGCTGTGAGATAATCTCCCTGCTCTTATTATCTCTATGGGATCCATGGACCTCTCTCTTGGCATTACGTGAATTAAGAAGGGGGCGTGGTCTATACCAGGTCCATACTTATAGACAGCGTACATGGAGCCAAACTTTAATCCTGGCCTTACAACATACCCCTTCTCTCTTAAGTCTTTATACACCTTATACTTGTATTCGAAGTCCTCGTAGTACTTCTTAGCGTAGTCGTAGAGATCTTGGAGCGAGATTTCCTTTCCGCCTCCATCGACGACTTTTATCCTGTTCTTCTCGGCCAGGTAATATGTTTCTATCAAAGAGAGTTCAAGTGGTCTTTCAGGTATTTGTTCTTTTGGTTTTGAGACACCGACAAATTTTCCATAAAAACCCTCTTTGTAGAGCCTAGTAGCTTGCTTGACGTCCCAGACTATAGCTCTCCCATCTAGTAATTGCGCTCGAGCTTTCTCTTCTTCCATAGCATCACCTCAGTAACTTATAAGAGTTCCTCTAAATCAAAAATGTTAACTTACGACAAGTGCTTTAACGCCAAGATGAGAGTGAGTGCAGCTTGAAAGGTTTAGCGAGGTTCACATCCCTGTTAGCTATTGGAATATGTGCATTTGTTGTCTACTTACTTTTCGTTGGACCAGAGCTCATTATTACTGAGATGTCAAAAGCCAACTTGTGGCTACTACTCTTCACCCTCCCGCTCGATCTTGCTTTTATGCTACTCTTTGGACTGACGTGGCACATGTTGTTAAAGACGATGGAAAGAGGAGTTTCGATGAAAGACAGCATCTTGATATCGCTTGTAAGCCTATTCGGCAACATAATGATACCAACAGGTAGCGTGACTGGCGAGGTCATAAGGTTAGTGCTTTCTAAGAGGAAGTTAAAGATAGGGTTTGGTAATGCTCTTGCTTCAATCTTAGTACATAGAATAGTAAACCTCATGGCTTTCGCCCCCTTCTTGGCGCTAAGCTTAGCACTTTTTTGGACCTCTGGATTCAGTAATGTTGAACTCTTAACATTATTGGTGTTGACGTTAATAGTTATAGTAGGAGGGTTGTCCTTCTTAAAGTACCTTAGTAAATCTAGAAGGCTTCAGGATTATGCTTACAAAGCTTCTGAAAAAATACTGAAGGCATTTAAAAAATGGAGTAGTGCGTCGAGCGACATCATTGAGCACGATATCAGTGAGTTTAGTCTATCGTTAAGTAAAATGTTTTCAAAACCATGTGTTGTAATGCTTTCATTCGTGATATTTTTAGGCCATTGGGCTGCTGCAATAACAATCCCATATGTCGTCTTCCTATCTCTCGGATACGAAGTTTCTTACTTACTTATTTTAGCAGCATATCCTATCTATAGTCTCACATACATGGTACCAGTAGGAATACCAGCTATGCTTGGAGTTGTCGAAGCATCTATGACCGCAACGTTCATAGCTCTAGGCATTCCTCCAGTTACAGCTTCTTCAGCATCAATATTAACGAGAATAGTAGCTGTATGGTTTGAAGTGGTTGTTACGGGAGCTGCGACAGCTCTTTACTCTATAGACATCTTCCGTGAGCTAGTTAAGAGGAGTTAGTTAAGGGGCTCTATGCATGGCAATGAGTCTGAGACTATCCCCTACTCGCACAGCAAGGTCGGCTAAGGTTTCAAGCCTTTCACATATCTCATGCAGTAGTATTAATGCCTGAAAAGAGACGTTGGACTCAAGGAGTATTAACCCCAACTCTCTATGATGCTCATCGATCTCTCCTTCTAAATCTTCGAGCTCGTTGCATACTTCTAAGACCTTCAAAGCATCTGCCTGAAGCATTGTTAGTGATTGCCTTAACTTATCGAACATTACGCTGACAAGCAATAAGAAACGTTTAAACCCTTCAGCCACTTCAGGAGTTGGATACCATTTCTTCGAAGCTGCTATTGAGAGACGGAACGATATGCTGTCAACGTAGTCAAGTAGCGTATCCAAATTCAAAATGAGCCTCATCCAATCCTCCCTGTACATTAAAGCTTCCCCGATTCTAGCTAAATAGTCAAAGATGTGAAGCTTTATGTCGTTGCCCTCTTTCTCTATCTTCTTTATCGCTTCTGCAAGTTCCTTGATCCTCTTATTCGTTCTACCCTTAAGGTATAGGTCCATCATTTCTTCGAGATGCCTATATGATGTCCAAAGCTTCTTGCTATGCTCCATTACAAAGTCAAGCAACCTATATGTAGCGCTTTCAGGGGATGGTCTCTCTAACGCCAAGATTATAACCTCGCTCTCAAGCTTAACTTTGACACAGTAGTTTTATTACCTCAGTTTAAAAATCTTCTTGTAAGGTCGCGTGATGGTGATGCATGAACTTTCAACTGCTTCGAGTATCTTTGAAGTCGTATTGGAAGTCGCTTCAAGACATGGTGCTAAGAAGATTATCGAGGTTAACATTGATGTGGGCGAGCTAACCTTACTGAATCCAGACCAGCTATCCATGGCTTTCAAGGCTCTAAGTGAGGGAACAATAGCTGAAGGAGCTAACCTGAACGTCAATGTTGTAAAAGCGAAAGCCCGATGCAATAGATGTAGTGAAGAGTGGTATGTGAACTTGAGCGGTGTGAGCTCGGCAATTAGTCATCTCATGTTCATGACTTGTCCAGCTTGTGATGCAAGAGCATTTTTAAAGCAAGGATGTCCGAAGTGCGGAGAAACGAACTTTGATTTCATCTCTGGAAACGAGCTCATCATAAAGTCCATTAAAATAGAGAAATAATGTACCCAGCGTATTAGTCTCTTGACAGCACATATAGAAGCAAGGAAAAAGCTAAAAGCTTACCTCTC
Organism: Candidatus Nezhaarchaeota archaeon WYZ-LMO8; assembly: GCA_004347965.1. Lineage (GTDB taxonomy): Archaea > Thermoproteota > Methanomethylicia > Nezhaarchaeales > WYZ-LMO8 > WYZ-LMO8. Next base: position 25,023 of record QNVF01000002.1, on the reverse strand, counting down.
TATCGGAGTCCTATTGAAAGGACTTAAAATTGAGGGGTGCATGTTGATAGAGGTAAGATGGCATGGTAGGGGAGGACAAGGCGCCGTCACGGCCGCTGAAATTTTAGCATCAGCAGCTGCCCTTGAAGGCAAGTGGGTTCAGGCGTTTCCAAGCTTCGGTGCAGAGAGACGAGGAGCACCAGTTCAAGCTTATACAAGAATAAGTGAAAAATTGATACTCGATAGGTCTTTCATTTACGAGCCTGACATCGTAGTAGTGCTGGACGAAAGCCTATTAAACGCCGATAGAAGCAACGTGTTGATGGGCCTTAAGCCCAATGGTAAATTAGTAGTTAACAGCAGTCGAGAACCACACGTATTAGCTAACATGTTAAGATTTAATGGTGATGTAGCAGCTGTTGACGCAACATCTATAGCCATTGAAGTACTTGGAGTACCTATAGTTAATACTGCAATACTTGGAGCGGTTGCTAGGATTATTGATACACCAAGAAAAGAAAGTATAATTGAGGTCATGAAGAAGAAGTTCCCTCCCACAGTAGCAGAGAAGAACCTCAAGGCTTTTACCATTGCGTACGATAGAACCATCATAGGGAGGTTGTGAGGTCTTGGTGGAACTTAAGAAGTGGTATGAGCTGCCCATAGGTTGTACGAACATTGAACCGGGCTCAAGTTTGAGAAATCTAACAGCTAGTTGGAGAACATTTACACCTGTCGTGGATAAAAGTAAATGTACAAAATGTTGTTTATGTTGGGTGTTTTGCCCAGAGGGGGCGATAGAGCTTGAAGAGGATGGCTCCATAAAGATCAATTACCTATACTGTAAGGGATGCGGTATTTGTGCTAATGAGTGCCCCCCAAGAGCCATAACCATGAAAAGGTGAGTAGTGATGAGTCATAGATTAGTTCTATCAACAAACCATGCTGTAGCTTATGCAGTCAAAAGTTGTGATGTGGATGTCATAGCAGCATACCCAATAACGCCTCAGACGACAGTTGTAGAGAAGCTCTCTGAGTTTGTAGCTGATGGAGAGCTAGACGCAGAGTACATAGCAGTTGAAAGTGAGCACACCGCTTTAAGCGTGGTGATTGGCGCTTCAGCTCTTGGAGCTAGAACGTTTACTGCAACATCGTCTCAAGGATTGGCGTTAATGCATGAATTGCTCTTCATAGCTTCAACTATGAGGTTGCCAGTGGTAATGTCTATAGCAAACAGAAGTCTTAATATGCCACTTAACATTCACTGTGACTATCAAGACATGATGGCTTCTCGAGATTGTGGCTGGGTTCAAATATACGTTTCTTCAGCACAAGAAGCACATGACACAATAATTCAGGCATATAGGTTGGCTGAGAGAAGCGACATCTTAGTACCAGTGGCCGTGTGCTATGACGGTTTTGTGCTAAGTCATACGTATGAGCCTGTAGAGATTAGAGAAAAGGAAGAAGTGTTAAGGTTCTTACCTCGATTCAAAAGACCCAATGTACTGGACCTTGAGAGGCCCATAACCATGGGGGTCATGGCTTTACCAGATTACGCCTACGAGTTTAAGTTCCAGCTAATTGACGCCTTGACAAAAGTGCCGAGAGCTCTGGAAGAGGTCGACAAAAATTTTGAAGAAGAGTTCGGAGTTAGCTATGGACTTTACGAGGAGTACAAGGCTCAAGATGCTGACATACTGCTAGTAACCCTAGGAGCCATAGCTAGCACAGCTAAGATAGCTGTAGACAAGCTTCGTGAAGAAGGAGTTAAGGTTGGGCTTTTTAGACCTAGGCTCTATAGACCCATACCAGTAGATGTATGGAAGGAAAAGCTGAGAAGCGCGAAGATCCTCGCCGTAGTGGATAGAGCGATATCTTTTGGAGCTATTGGCGGACCTCTATTCACAGACATAGTATCAGTTTTCGCTAATGAATCTGATAGGCCCCTCATGATGGACTTCATCGCTGGAATAGGTGGAAGAGATGTGACAATTAAGGAGCTAATGGATATAGTGAGAATGTCTGGCAAGGTCCTTCAAAAGGGGCGTGTCGAGAAGGCGTGCATCTATTACGGTGTTAGAGGTGTTGAGTATGAGTAGCATGTTCAAGAGCCTAAAAGATCTACCCAGAGTAGAGTACTTCAGCGCTGGGCATAGATTGTGCCAAGGATGCCCTGAAGGAATCATAGCAAGACTTGTGACAAAAGCCCTTGGCCCTAACGTAATTGTCGTAACCCCAACGGGGTGCCTAGAGGTTAGCACATCGGTTTACCCCGAAACTGCTTGGAAAGTCCCTTGGATTCATGTAGCATTTGAGAATGCAGCTGCTGTTGCTAGCGGAGTCGAAGCTGGAATAAAGGCATTGAAGAGAAAAAAGCTAGGATTTGTTGACAAGAAGGTTCATGTAGTTGCCCTAGCTGGTGATGGTGGTACGGCCGATATAGGTCTTCAGGCTTTAAGTGGTGCGCTAGAAAGAATGCACAACTTTATCTATGTATGCATGGATAACGAAGCCTACATGAACACGGGGATCCAGCGTAGTGGGACGACACCGTTTAAAGCATGGACGACAACAACCCCTATTGGTGCTAAGTGGAGGGGAAAGCTACAACCTAAGAAGGACATGGCATCGATAGCCGCAGCGCATAGGACACCCTATGTTGCTGTTGCAAGCATATCACACCCATTAGACTTCGTCAATAAGGTCAAAAAGGCAAGTGAGGTTGAGGGGCCAGCGTACGTACACGTTCAAGCTCCATGTCCAACTGGCTGGAGGTTTGATCCCAGCAAGACTGTTGAGGTTGCAAGATTAGGCGTCTTAACCGGGATGTGGATTCTGTATGAAGTGGAGATGGGGAAGTTCAGGGTTACGGTTCCAGTTCCTCGAAGAAAACCGGTAAGAGACTACTTAATGGTGCAGGGTAGGTTCAGACATTTGACTGAAGAGGAGATAGCTGAGATTCAGAAGTACGTTGATGCAGAAGTGGAGAGGGTCAACAAGTTAATGGGATACGAAGTCATAGGGCCTGTCGTGACTTAAGGTAGCTCACTTAAAGAATCTTGAGAACCTCTTCTTTACCTCTCTAACTACGTGTTGAACGTCAGCCATTATGGATCTCCAAGCTCCTTCACTTATAAAGGGCTTCGACTTATCGTGGAGAGTTGCAGGTGGATCATAGCCCATTAAGTTCTTGAATGCAATAAGCCATTCTCTAGGTAGCTCATCTGGCAACTCGATGCCAACAACCTTAGACAGCATTATGGTCCAAGCTCTAGTAACTGTTCCAACATTATAGCCTCCACCACCGACCATAACGTACCTCCCACCGGATACCTTATGAGCTAGTTCATGCATTATCTCAGCTATCTCAGCATAACTTCTAGTTGTGAGAGCTAAGTGTGCAAGTGGATCCTCGAAGTGCGCGTCAACCCCGCACTGGTGGATTATCACATCAGGCTTAAACTCCTCAGCTAGTGTTGGAACTATCTCCTTGAAGGCGTAAAGATAGGCATCATCATGAGTCCTTGGAGGGAGTGGCACGTTAACCATAAAGCCGTAGCCCTCCCCTTCACCCATTTCATCCATAAATCCAGTACCAGGATAGAGGTACAAGCCAGACTCGTGGAAGTCTACTTTCAGGGCTCTTGGCTCTGAGTACAAGGTCCATTGGGTACCATCTCCATGATGTACATCTATGTCCAAAATCATGACCCTCTTAACTCTCCACTTATCAAGTAAGTACCGAACTGCTATTGCAATATCATTGAAAACGCAGAAGCCTGCCCCCCTATCGTGGGAAGCATGATGAAGACCTCCTCCCGGATTAAAAGCATGCTCACACTTCCCGCTCATCACCATGTCGACGGCTACCAGAGTTCCTCCTACGAGGTAGCATGAAGCTTCAAACATTCCCTTGAAAGCAGGTGTGTCTCCGAAGTCAAGCATACCATAACCTCTCTCACTTAATCTCTTCACCTTATCTACGTATTCTCGGCTGTGAACCAACATAAGCTCGTTCTCTGAAGCCATTCTTGGCTCCACATGATTCAGCACCTGCAACAATCCATAATGCTTAATCAAGTCGAAGAATAGCTTCACTCGATAAGGGTTTAGAGGGTGACCGTGGCCAAAATTATAGCTCAGGTAAACATCACCGTAGACTATCCCTACCTTATTCAAGAGGGGACACCAACTTCAAATAATTAGGACTAGGCTCTAATAGAGATTTATGCCAATCTACGATGCTAGTCGTGCAGCTAAACTGCTTGGAGGGAAGACCTCTTAACGACGTCATATATGGGGGCAAGCCATCTTGACGTCTAGAAATTGTGGATTGTAGGCCTCCTACCATGATAATTCAAAACTATACTATTATAATATTCTTCAACTAATAAGATAGAATGCAAGAGGTGAGGTTTGTGGCTGTTTTACCGGGACATGAGGTTTTAAAGTTAAATGCTGTTCTAGGAGTATTGGATAGAATGATGCAAGTGCAGCCTGCAGGAATAGATCTTACAGTAAGTGAAGTTTACGAGTTTAAGGGTCCAGGGCTTTTAGGCTTCTCTAATAGCTCACGAAGAATACCAGAAGTACATAAGCTAGAGTTCGATGACGATGGAAAGCTGTTCTTAAGTAAAGGAGCTTATAAAGTTCGGTACAACGAGGTAGTGAAAGTCCCGAGAAGTTGTGTGGCAATAGGTCTTCCTCGCTCCAGCCTTATGAGGATGGGTGCCACAATAATTAGCGCGCTATGGGATCCAGGATATGAGGGTAGAGGTGAGGGGCTACTTTTAGTTGAAAACCCCTATGGCATAATCCTTGAACGGAATGCTAGGATTATGCAATTGATATTCGTGAGGCTTGAGGCTGAACCTATAAGTGAGTATAGGGGTTCGTACATGCATGAAGGTTTAAGGTCTACTTAAAAGCCACCAACCGTAGAATTTCTTCCAAGTCTCAATGATCTTAGGCATTATGGGCTCTATTGGGGGTCCTTTATAAGACCCTGGACAATTTATATCTATGTAGACTCTGTACTTAAACCCCATGTTATCAACGTACAGCGCATCATCGTCATCTTTTGAGGCCCCTAATTTCACGTAGAATGGGTATATCCTGCAAACTCCTGGTCTCTCAAAGTATATCATACACTTCGCGATACCACTATCATAGCTTAAGAAGACGCAAGAGCTATCAGGTTTCTTAGCTAAAGCTATCTTTCCATCAACTTGAACTATTAGGGGGCCAAATGATTTGTATATCTTCAAGGCTTCATGAGTGAGTAATGGTACTAGAAATTCGCGACAGCACTGACCACATCTAATGCACATCCACCTACCTACTTGTCTCCATGGAACATAGTTATGCCCTAACAATGTAGCTTCACCAGCTAACCTCTTATGCGGACGTGTTATAACTTGCGCGTGTTCTTCTAAGTTTTTTGCATATTGCATCTCAAGAGGGTCAATGGCATAAGTGTATTGTAGGTCTTGACGTGAATGAGAGGTTAACGTGAGGTTGAACTTGCAGTTAAAGACGTCTGTAAACCTTTTCTACGTGTTCATTAATAAACTATCTCATAGGATTGCCTAATAGATTGATGGTGTATTTAGGGATGCCCATGAATAGAGCTTATAGACGCCACATCGATGCTTGCAATGAGGTTCTAAGCTTGATACTTGCTGGATCTATTTCCAATAGAAGCGAGGCAGTTGAAAAGCTTGCAGAAGCCTATAGGAAGCGAGACATAGGACCAATAAGAGGGTGGTCAGCAAAAAATCTTTACGACAAGGAGATGGCGATGGTCTACCTCATTGGTAAACACGGTTTAGGTCTAGATTTTGATGATAATCTTACCTTAAGCCAGGTGTTCTCAGCTGAGCTTAAGTATGAGGAGATCTGTCGAAGGATCCTCGAAGGCGCTAAGCCCATAGACGTAATACAGGAAGTTATGGGTAGTGTAGATAAGAACATCATCTTTAGAATTCTGAGGTTAATGCTAACGGCTGTTGTCCTAGGCTTTAAAGACGAAGGAGAGCTCTTGAAGCTTCACAAAGCTTTATCAGAAGAGTTCAAGGAGTATGGAAGGGGCTTTCGATCATTCATGAAGTTCTACGTGGCATTGAGGGTGGCTGAGAAGATAGCAGTAAAAGAAGTGAGAAGTAGAAGTGAGAAAGAGGCTTTGAAACTAGCTCTATGCTTAAGAAGCGACGTAGAGCGTGGAGCACCTCCCGATGAGCTTATATCGCTGATATCTAAGGAGGTCTTTGGAGTTCCAAAAAGTGTTATGAATAAGGTCTTAAGGAGTGTTTAGAAATGATAGTTGCCAAGGCTCCAGCTACGTCGGCCAACTTAGGTCCTGGATTTGACGTCATTGGTGTGGCGCTGGATTTAGCATATGACGAGGTGGAAGTAGAAGTAATGGATGGAGAGGGTGTGGAGATAGAACTGGAAGGTATAGAGACAACTCAAATACCCAAAGACCCTGAGAAGAATAGTGCAGGCTTAGTTGCAAGAGAAGTATTAAGAAGGGGCCGTGTAAAGACTCACTTAAAGATCAGAATTAAGAAGGGGGTTCCTCAAGGAGTTGGTTTAGGTAGTAGCGCGGCTAGTGCCTCTGCAACAGCTGTTGCAGTTGCTAGAGCTTTAGGACTATCCTTAAGTACATCAGAGCTCATTGAGATAGCATCCCAAGGTGAAATAGCATCTTCAGGCGTAGCTCACGCAGATAACGTAGCACCTTCTATTCTTGGAGGGTTTGTAGCGATTTTGAGTTACAGTCCTTTAGTAGTCGAAAAGTTCATGCCGCCAGAACACCTAGAATTCGCCTTAGCAATCCCTAAAAACTTGAAGAAAACTACTGAAAGAGCACGAGCAGTGCTCCCCAAGAACATAGGTCTTCGAGAGCACGTAGAGGCCATGGCCTCTTACTCTATGTTGCTTACCGGTATAGTTAGGGGGGACTTAAAGCTCATAGGCAAAGCGATGAGCTCAGACGCCATAGTTGAAGTAGCGAGAGCTAAGCTCTATCCAGGATTCCTTAAAGCTAAGGAGGCTGCAATTAAGGCTGGAGCTTTGGGAGCTACATTGAGTGGTGCTGGACCAACGATCATAGCTGCTACAGATGCTAGGCAAGGTAACTCGTGGGGTGTGGCAGAGGCTATGAAGAAGGCTTACGAGGAAGAGGGAGTTGAGTGTCTCATAGCTGTTTGTAAACCAAGAGTTGAGGGAGTTGAGGTATTTGAGAAGTAGTGTTTGTTTAGTAACGTCTTAACGAAGTTATCGATTTCGTCTGCACTCTCAAGTTCTACGAGGTTAACATTGCTCTTCAAGATAACCTCTGAATCCTTTAATCCATGCCCAGTGGCTACGCACACCACAATCTCCCCTTTATCTATAAGGCCTTGATCCATTGTTTGTGCTAAACCAGCTATGGATGCAGCACTAGCTGGTTCCACAAATAGTCCTTCAGTTGATGCTAAGAGTCTTTGTGCTTTTAAAATTTCGCGGTCAGATACCGTAATTATCGTACCCCTAGATTCTTTAACAGCTCTCAAAGCTTTCTTCCAGTTAACTGGAGCACCTATCCTTATAGCAGTTGCAATGGTCTCTGGATTGGGCACTCTTATTAGCTCACTACTGTTCTCACGTAGCGTCTTAGCTAATGGTGCTGCCCCTTCCGCTTGCACGCCTATCATTCTTGGAACACTATCAGCTAAGCTTAGCTGCTTTAGTTCTTTAAAGCCCTTCCATATGGCGCTTATGTTACCAGCATTTCCTACAGGAACTATGACTACATCAGGGACTTTATATCCTAGTTGTTCGTACACTTCATAAGCAAGAGTTCTCTGTCCTTCAAGCCTATAAGGATTTATTGAATTGAGAAGGTATAGAGGATATATTGAAGATAATTTTCTGACAACTCTAAGAGCGTAGTCAAAGTTTCCCTTTACTTGAATTACATGAGCTCCGTAAGCTATGGCTTGAACAAGTTTCCCTAAAGCTATTTTGCCCGTTGGTACCAAGACTATACAGTGAAGTCCTGCCTTAGCTGCATAGGCTGCAAGTGAGGCAGAGGTGTTTCCTGTTGAAGCACAGATAACGACTTTCGAACCCAGCTCTTTAGCCCTTGTTACCCCTACAGTCATCCCCCTATCTTTGAAAGACCCTGTCGGGTTTTCACCCTCATTCTTTACGTAGATGTTTGAGCAATTAAGTAGTTCTCCGAGCCTACTACATAGATGAAGCCCAGTTCCTCCCTCATAAAGAGTGACTGGAGTCCCTGAAAGTACTGGAAGAAGCTCACGGTAGCGCCAGACATTGAACATTCTTCTTGACCATATCTCTATCAAGTTCATGTTCATCAATTCAGAGTACTCATAAACTACGTCTAGGAGGTCTCCACATTTTGGACACGTATAAATGATCTGCGAGGGCGAGTACTCAGCCTTGCATTCTATGCATTGAAGATGGAACTTCATGAAGACCTTCTCCCATACTCAGTTTATGAGATAGAAGGGCGAGATAAAAAAAGAGCTTTTGAGAAACTTTTACCATACTCTAACAACCGCTTTCTCCATGTAGTCATTTAGTGAATGAACTGTTGGTTTATTTAGCATGCACCAAGATACTACCTTCATAAGAGCGTAAGCCATCTCTAAGGTGGTTACGACAGGTATTCCTAACTCAACTGCCTTCCTCCTTATGACGTACTCGTCTTTCAACATTTCAGCGTACTTGTCGAGGGTTATTGAGGCTGGTATATTTATTATCAGGTCCACTCCTCGGTTGAGGATGACATCCATTATGTTAGGCTTCCTCGTTGGCTCACTAACCTTGTACAGCACCTTCACATCATTGAAGCCCTCCTCTATTAAGAACTCAGCTGTATGCTCAGTAGCGAGGATGTTGAAACCAAGCATTTTAAAACTCTTGGCCAAGGGAAGTATCTTCTTCTTTAACTCTACACCTCCGACGGTTATTAGAATACCGCCTCCGTAAGCGGGTATCTTAAAGCCAGCTGCAAGTAATGCCTTGTAAAGAGCGTCGGTAAATGACTCTCCTAAGCAAGCTACCTCACCTGTTGATTGCATCTCAACTCCTAGCACAGGGTCTGCGCCCTCAAGCTGCATAAACGAAAACTGTGGTACTTTAACGCCTACAGCTATTGGTGGAGGTTCCTCGCCTCCACTCCACGGTATCTTTTCATCTAGTAGTGGATAGGAAGCAAGCTTCATCAAGTTAACTGCTTTGACCTTGGATACAAATGGCATGGATCTCGAAGCCCTTAAGTTGCACTCTATAACATAGACAGTTCCATCCTTAACGAGGAACTGTATATTGAACGGGCCCTTGATCCTTAGAGCCTTAGCTATTCGCTTAGTATAATCCTTTATCGTCTTGACTATTTGAGGGCTTATCCGTTGAGGAGGTATCACCATTATGGCGTCACCAGAATGTACACCTGCACGCTCGATGTGCTCTATCACTGCCCCAATTATCGTAGTCTCTCCATCGGACACGGCATCGACTTCTACCTCTAGAGCATCTTCCATGAACTTGCTTATGACCACTGGATGTTCAGGGCTTACGCTAGTAGCTTTAAGGAGGAAGTCTCTAAGCTGCTTTGACGTCCATGCAACTCTCATAGCAGCCCCGCTTAGTACATATGATGGCCTGACAAGAACTGGATAGCCGACTTTTCGTGCAAACTTCTCAGCTTCCTCTATTGAGGAGAACTTGGCCCATGGAGGTTGAGGTATGCCCAAATCATCTAGAAGCCTGCTGAACTTCGCTCTATCCTCAGCTTTATCGACATCCTCACCAGCAGTACCTAGTATCTTAATGCCAAGCCTTTCAAGTTTGGGTGCTAGGTTATTTGGTGTTTGCCCTCCAACACATGCAACTACGCCAAGCGGCTTCTCCTTATAGCATATATCGAAGACCCTTTCTAGTGTAAGCTCCTCAAAGTACAGCTTGTCGCTCATATCGTAATCCGTTGAAACGGTTTCAGGATTACAGTTTATGACCGCAACCTCATCAACCCCTCTATCCTTCAAAGCCCACACCATATTCATAGTGCACCAATCAAACTCAACAGAGCTGCCAATCCTATAGGTTCCAGCTCCAAGTACTATCACTTTCTTTATGTTCTTCTTAAACTCTATATCGTCTTCGTTGCCACCATAGGTTACGTACAAGTAGTTTGTTTGAGCTGGCCACTCAGCTGCAAGTGTGTCTATTTGCTTTACAACAGGAATTATTCCCTTTCTGTATCGAAAGTCCCTTACTTCATCTTCTGTTACATTGAGGCACATGGCTATTTGCTTGTCAGAGAAGCCTAATCTCTTGGCCTCCCTTATCACATCCACATAGTCATCAAGAGACTTACCTCTAAGCAATTTAAGTCTCTCCTCCATTACCACTATGTTCCTTATCTTCTCAATGAACCATGGATCTATGAATGTTAACCTCGATATCTCCTCGACTGTGAAGCCAGCCTTTAGAGCCGCAGCTACGTCGAATAACACATTGTCAGTAATTTCTCTCAATCTAGTCTCCAGAACCTTCCTATCACTTATGTCGCTTGCAACAAGACCATGTTTGCCCTTATCTAACATTCTTATTGCTTTCTGAAGTGCTTCTTCAAAGCATCTTCCTATCGCCATTACCTCTCCTACAGACTTCATTTGAGTGCCAAGCCTTCTATCAACACCCTCAAACTTCTCAAAGTCCCATCTGGGGAACTTCAGCACTACATAGTCTAAAGCCGGCTCAAAACATGCTGTTGTCCTTCCTGTCACCTTGTTTATTAATTCATGAAGTTTGTATCCTAAAGCCAGCTTAGCAGCCATGTACGCTAATGGGTAACCAGTTGCCTTTGACGCTAGCGCTGAGCTCCTAGACAATCTGGGGTTCATCTCTATTATGTAGAATCTCTCAGAGTCTGGATCCAAGGCTAATTGAACATTGCATTCACCAATTATCTTAAGGGCATCGGCTGCCCTTATCGAGGCCGATCTTAAGATGTGATATTCCCTATTAGTTATGGTTTGTGAAGGAGCTACTACTATGTTGTCGCCCGTGTGGACTCTCATGCCCAGTATGTTCTCCATGTTGCAGACGGTCACACTGCTTCCCTGGTAATCCCTCATGACTTCGTACTCTATCTGCTTCCAGGTTGATATGCACTCTTCAATTAAGACTTGGCTTATTAGGCTATGCGCCAAGCCCCTCCTTACTATTTCCTTCAACTCACCTTCATTTCTAGCTACGCCTGATGCCTTGCCACCTAGAGTGTATGCGACTCTAACCATTACTGGATACCCTATTTCCTTAGCAACCTCCAATGCCTCCTCTATGCTGTAGGCTGCTTTACTTCGAGGCATTGGTAAGCCAGCGGACTCTATAGTCTGTTTGAAGAGAAGCCTATCAGAGCATTTCTTTATGCTTTCAACCGATGTACCCAAGACCTTGACTCCATACTTGTCCAGTATGCCCATGTCGTGTAGCTGTACTCCACAGTTGAGAGCTGTTTGACCACCGAAGCCAAGCATTATACCGTCGGGTCTTTCTTTCTCTATAACTTCAGCTACGAACTCCGGTAGAACTGGTACGAGGTAGACTTTGCCTGCAAGTTTTGGATCTGTCTGTATTGTGGCTATGTTTGGGTTTACGAGAACTGTCTCTATGCCCTCTTCTCTAACAGCTTTGAGGGCTTGTGAACCACTGTAATCGAACTCTCCTGCTTCACCTATCTTTATTGCGCCTGAGCCCAGTATCAAAACCTTCTTTGGAGTCTCTCTAGCCACTATTGCCCACCCCAATCATGTTGGCAAAGAGGTCAAAGACGTATTCCGTATCATAGGGTCCAGGCGATGCTTCTGGGTGAAACTGAACTGCTATTATTGGCTTTCTAGCATGCTTTATCCCTTCGACGGTCATGTCGTCAGCGTTTAAAAACCACGTTGAAAGCCCTGAGCCCTTTAGAGATGTCTCATCCACGGCGAAGCCATGGTTCTGGCTTGTGACATAACACATCCCCGATTCTAAATCTATACACGGCTTATTCTGTCCTCTATGGCCAAACTTCAACTTGAAGGTTGAGGCTCCTAGCGCTAGTGCTATGATCTGGTTGCCGAGACATATACCCAATATTGGTATGCCAAACTCTACAAGATCTCTGACGGACTTTATGGTCTTGACATTCATCTCTGGGTTTCCAGGTCCATTACTTATGAGTATGCCTCCTGGTTCAAGCTCTAGTATCTTGTCAGCACCCCAATCTCTTGGTACTCTTATTACCCTCAATCCTCTATGCAGTAAGCTTCTTATTATCCCATACTTCACACCACAGTCTACTACTACGATTGTTGGTCCATCGTTCTCATAGATTATCGGCTCTTTTATGGTAACCTCAGCGACAAGATCGAGATTATCGTACTTAGGTGCTTTCTCGAGCAATGAGAAGAGCCTATCAACATCGATGTCTCCCTCGCTCACCTCAAGAGCTCCCATCATCACCCCCTTAATTCTCAACTTCTTAGTTAACTTTCTAGTATCTATTCCAGTTATTCCTGGTACACCTTCTTTGAAGAGCCATTCATGAAGGCTTTGGGTGCTTGACCAGTGGCTTGGCTTATCGCAAAGCTCGTGAACTATGACTCCCAACACATGAGGTCTATTAGACTCGAAGTGCAGTGGAATTCCCCACTTATCCTTTATATCAAAGCTTGGAACACCGTAGTTGCCGATTAGCGGGTACGTGAAGCACAATATCTGGCCTTGATATGACGGATCCGTTATCGACTCAGGATAGCCCACCATGCCGGTAGTGAAAACAACCTCTCCAACAACAGTCTTTGGGAAGCCGAAGCCATTTCCTAGAAAGATTGAGCCGTCTTCCAGAACTAAGGCAGCATTAAGTTTACTTGCCATAGTGGTGTAAGAACCCTTGACTCTCTTCTACTTCAGAGATATATAAGACTGTCGGGGTTATGAATTCTAAGATTGGTTAGAGTCTCTCGTTTGACGAACAATTCTAATTATGAAGAAGGTTAGAAGAAATTTAACACCATCAAGCTAGTAATGCTATTCTACGATAACATAAATGTTCTGAGCACACTTGACTTTGGAAGAAAGTTAATCAATACGTTCATGTTGATCTCTGTCGTTCCCTCGTATATGTCTGTTATCTTAGCATCTCTATGGTAGCGCTCAACCTTGTACTCAGCGAAATAACCATACCCACCAAGAATTTGGATTGCGTAGTCCGTGGCTTCCACCGCAACACGAGCTGCGTAAGCTTTTGCCATGCTCGACAGAGATGGATCAACTACGCCACGATCATAATACCAAGCAGCTCGATAGGTCAATAACCTCGCCGCATCGATCTTAATAGCCATTTCAGCCAACTTATGGCTTATTGCCTGAAAATCTATGAGCTTTTGTCCGAAGGCCGTTCTCTCATTGGCGTACTTCCATGCAACATCAAAAGCTCCCTGAGCAATACCTACAGCTTGTGCTGCTATCTGAATTCTGCTTTTATCAAGAAACTCCATGAATTGGTAGAATCCTCGGTTCAGTTTGCCGAGTAACCTGTCTTCAGAGATCTTGCAGTCAGAGAACGATACTTCTCCAGTTAGAGAACACCTTATACCGAGCTTTCCATGCATTACCGTAGTCTCTACGCCTGGATCTTCCCTCTCAACAATGAACATTGTCTGACCTCTATGCTTGGACTCGGGGTCGGTTTGACAAAGCACGACAAAGAAGGTAGCGATTGGGGCATTCGTTATGAAGGTCTTGCTCCCATTAATAATCCAGTAGCTTCCCTCCTTAACGGCTTTGGTGTCCAGTGAAGTTATGTCACTACCGTGAGCTGGCTCAGTATAGGCTCCACCACTTATCCACTCACCGCTTGTAACCTTTGAAAGATACTTCTCCTTCTGCTCTTCAGTTCCAAATAAGAGAATACAGTCGCTGCTAAAGTTCCCGAGCACGATGGCAGTTCCTAGAGTTGAGTCGACTCTACATAGCTCCTCAGTGACGATGGCATCTGCAAGCAAACCCATCTCTTGACCACCATATTTTATCGGAAACCTTACATTGAGGAAGCCAAGCTTATTCGCCTCTCTCCACAGTTCGAATGGAAATTCTTCTCTTCTATCCAACTCGATGGCAAGATTGGGATCGAACTTTTTTAAAGACCACTCTCTAACAGCTCTCTTAAGTAACCTCAATTCCTCAGGTAGTTCGAACATCCCCAGCCCCAATGCTTCTTTACGTAATGGTCCCCTTAAATGTTAGCTTCGCTTACCTTAGCAACTCACTTTTAAGCATAGACGTTTATGTGCTAACGTAAAGCTTAAAGAGCTAAATAAAGCTCTAAGAGTGGGGTCAAATTCGGGACGAAGGTGTGGAGATTATGTTCAAATTTGCGAGAGAGCAGTATGTCTACCAAGTAGGGAAGATAAAGATTGGAGGACAACCAGGTGAAAATCCTACAGTTCTTGCAGGAACTATATTCTATGGAGGACATAAAATAGTAAGCGACCCTAAAACTGGCGTTTTCGATAGAGAGAAAGCTGAGACGCTGATAAAGAAGCAAGAAGAGCTCTCGGATATAACTGGTAATCCATCCATGGTTCAAGTGTTCTCAGAGAGTGTTGATGCTATGAAGAGGTACATAGACTTTGTCGCGTCTGTGACCGACTCACCATTTCTGATAGACTCTACAGAGCCTAAGGTTAGAGCTGAAGGCGCTAAGTACGCTGAGGAAGTCGGGCTTATTGATCGAGCTATCTACAACTCAATAAATGCCTCGATAACGGAGGAGGAGCTTAAAGTCTTAATGGAGCTTAAAGTCCCCAATAGTATAGTCTTAGCTTTCAATCCGACCGACCCCTCAATAAAAGGTAAGGTTGCAGTACTGACAACAGGAGGAGGTATCGTTAAGAAAGGTCTCCTTGAAATGGCTAAGGATTGTGGTATTAAGGCGATACTTATCGATGTTGCAGCGACAGCATTAGGGTCTGGTGCTGGGGCTGCCTTGGCATCAACTTACGTTATTAAATCGAAATTTGGCTATCCAACAGGTAGTGGGATACACAATGTCGTTTCAGCGTGGCCCTGGCTTAAGAAGTTAAGGAAAGAGCATCCAAGTGGGAGAGAGATATTCAGATTCTGCGACATAGCTAGCAACGCTCTTCAAGTAATTGTGGGAGGTAACTTCGTCCTCTATGGACCGATAGAGAACGCAGAGTACGTCTTCCCAGTGGTAGCAATGACTGATACCTTAATAACGGACATGGCAAGCCTAGAACTAGGGCTTGCTGTCGGTGAGGGTCACCCCTATCGGAGACTTGTAGGTTAGATACGAGGACTTAGTGATGATAACAAAGCTATCAAGGATTTGGAAGCTTAACAGGTATAACCCTCGAATTGCTCAAAGCACGTTCATCGATATCACGAACATAATGCTACTCCAAGGAATAGGTCCTCAATCATCGCCTCCCGCACTTTTTACTGTTGCATCAGTTGAGTTAGGTAACACGACCACTAAGTGCATCATAACGGCTACGGATCTTAAAAGTGGGAAAGTGTACTTAGTTAGGAAAGTTGTTAGGCTTACGAGAGAGATTAGAGATCCTTTACCTGGCGAGCAGATCATAGGCTCTACTTTATGGGGTAAAGTGTTGAGCGAGGAAGCTGTGGCTGAGTTCATTAGAGATGTACTTCTGACTTGTGTCGAGGAAGCTAAGATAGACAAAGATAGAGATCTACACTTCGTGGTACGATCTACTGGAGTAAGTGCTAGCTTTGGAAGTCCAGAAGAGGTTGGAGCCGTTATAAGAGGTTTAGCCAGAGGCTGTCTGATCGCCGGTATAGATCCATCAAAAATGGTTGCCCCTTTATCCAAGGATTTCTTGATCGAAAGATTGAGAGATTACTCAAAGCTTGACGAAGTCTACTTCGATGGAGCAGTTGCCGGCTGTCTACCTCCTCGAAGCAGAGGAGAGATAATGGCTAATGAAATGGAGGCTGAGCTTTCAACAGCTGGTATAAAGATTGGAGCTAAGTGGACTGACATTGACTGTAGAAACCCCATGGTCTCAATGGACTTTGGAACAACTTTTAAGGGTAGGGTTACAAATGATGAGTTGCCTTACGCTAAGACCATAGGGAGTATATGCGGACTTTCAGGAGCTATTTGTGATTCACTAATTCAAGGTACGCAGGTAACGACATCAGCTTTAGAGTTTTCTCAAAAGGTTAAACATGAGAAGGTGAAGAGCATCAAGGAGTGTGAAGAGCTAGCTTATGAGGTTCACAAATACATAAACATAGACAAGGTTCCTCCATCCACAACACGCATAGGCACTGTCCCAGTCAATGCTAAGTCGGCATATGAACAAGGAGTGGTATTAATTGGATGTGATGCTGGAGATAATGGAAGCAACTTGCCTAAGCTCCGATCATTGGGTCAAGAGATTTACACTCAATTTGGAGGTAACACCCTTTTACTCGTACTGGATTATGTCTCAGCGATAATAGTTAGAAGGGTACTAGAGGTGCTAATGAGAGAGGGGCTGGTGGACAGCAAATACACCATAGGGATAACTGGTCGATCTGGAACTACGGGCTTAAAACCATACTTAATACTTAAATGCGTACATGACCTCGGATTGTTTGAAGACGACATTAATAGAAGAGTAGTATTCGTCGAAGATGGCTTAGCTTTAGGGGCTAACGTAATGGCAAGGTGCATGCATTCACTGGGTACCCCTCATAATCCTTTGGGTGGTAACAGAGGTATGGGTTGTATACTGAGTCTAAGAATAGAACTTCAAAGGAATAGAAAGAAGCAGTAAACACAAAGTCTTACTTGAAGCCATGAAGAAGAAATAAACAAGATTATGCGAGACAAATGAGGTCAAACTTGCATTGTCTCCTCAATTAGTTGTACTGATTACGCTCATAATAGGTGAAGTAAGAATTTTAGTATCAGCATTATCATAGATCCTGTTAGGAAGCCATAAAGGAAGCCTATGTGACCACCCAACCTTAAACCTTCTTTCTGAGCTACTTCGCCGAGCACAAAGTCTACCTTCTCATCTATCGCATCAAGTTTCGAGTATAGTTGGGAGATCTCTGACGGCGCTATGACTATCGGTATCTTAATTTCTTCTTCATTTTTCAATGACACATCATCACCTCTTATAGGGGGAGGATAGTTAATATTATCGTAAGTAGTGCTATTGATACTATTACTCCAATCATGAAGCCCCTGACGAAGCCTGCATAAAAACCTGCTGCAAATCTATTCTTCTCTCCTATCATTTGGATCCTCGTTTTTATATCGTTAATCCTAGCCTCAAAGTAGGCAACTTCAGCCGTATAAGCCTCTCTAGGTCTTTTAGACATTTCACGCACCCCAAGAGCCTCATGAGATTAAGGACATGATGGCTAATAAGCCAAGGATGGCTAAGGCTAGTGCCATCCCAGCTATAATTCCCCAAGCTCTCATAGTTCCTACAGCTGTTGTAAGTCTTCTCTCCCTTCCTATTAACTGTACCCTATACTTAATGTCGTCTATAAGTGTTGCTAGCGTTGAAATTGATGGTAAGATTGTGGGAGCTAATGGTGGTAGGGGCACTGCTAACTCTCTAATCTCCTTCTTCTCAAGCTCTAATATGAGTGGCGGCTCTGGATAGGCCCCCAGATCTTGCGCAACTAGCTCTTCCACCTTCAACTTGATACTCTCTACGTCCTCGATCCCTATCATATCTATAAATTGTACCTGCTTTTGAAAACGTTCAACAGCCTCAACAGTCAAGTGCTCAACGTACGGTATTGCCCCTGGTGCGTTCTTGATTTTCTTGGTAGATGGGTCTACGCCGTTCTCGTACAGAGCTTTAAATGATCCCCCCGTTACGTGACCTGTTACTTCGATTCCGCATACTATTAAGAACCTAATGTTTGGATTCGATATTATGTTAACCACTATCTTCTCCAGACCAATGTTCTCGGTTTTACATGGCCCTGCTATAGCGACACCAGGTAGCTTTGCTAGTGGTGCATAAATTCCCTCAGACGCTAAAGTGCATATAGCGATGCACCCTTTTGGGTCTCCAACTACGTAATCTCCCGTTGCTATTGGCCAGCCAGGCGCAGGTTCAACCTTAACCTTATCTTTTTCAGTGGTTGTCATAACCACTTTTTCACCTCGTTAAGGTAAAGACGGGGGAACAAACTTGCTTATTATTTCTTTTAACATAGCTACCTGACCTGTTAAGGCAAAGTACGTTACTACGCTTAAGCTAAATATTGCTAGACCAATTAGGAAACCCATAACCATGTTTGATAGAAATCCGGCTTTAAGGTATAGACCTTCTCTCCTTGGTCTCGTCGAGATTAACGGAGCCGTCTTCGGGTTAAGCGAGTTAACGAGTTCGTCAGCTAATAACTCTAGTTCAGCTATCTTCTTTTCTAGCACTGAGACATCTAATATAGCAACGTCCGTTCTAGCTTCACCAACTATCTTGTTCTCTGCATCGAGTATCACGTTAAGCTCAGGCGATATTATTATGGTCGACAAGATTCACACCTCCTACTTCTTCTTTGGAGGTATACCAGTCCATACAGCACTCGCAGCTTCTCTTATAGCTGTTCTTAGAAACGCTACGAGCCCTCCTGCCCACACAACTACTCCAGCTGCTAAAGTAGCGTAGGCAATGTAGAGCTGTGTTGATGCACCAAATATGGTTAAGTAACCTATTCTAGCTATTCCAGCTAGTGTTAACGCCATGCCCCCTGTAACGACTGCTATCTTCAAGGTCCTGCCTTGTCTTTCACCTACTCCAAGACCGGCGTTAAATGGATGTAGCATAGCCACGCTAGTTATCCAGAAGATAGCTGCCACAAAGCCTGTTACAAAGAGTGCTTTGAAGATGTTCTCAAAGTTGCTTGTAGGGGCAAGGAAGCCTGATTCGGGTATTGGATTGTAGTAACCAATAACACAGCTAGCCAAGCACATCAAGGCAAGACTGGCTGCCATGGCTAACTCAGTTGTGTACCTTGGAAGCCTTGGTATCTCAAGTATCTTGAACCTAGCCACGAAAGCTCCATAGACTACGCCTGCTACAGCTGCAAGGATTACTCCGATTACTGGTTGATACGCTAAACCAACGAGTGCAGCGAGTAATCCCATACTCGACGATAAATTGCCAATAGATGGAACACCCGTACCTAAGCCATAGCTGGCTATTCTCCTAACAGTGTCAGCACCCCAAACTATGACCGGTACTGCCAGTATACCTGCTAATAATCCAGCAACTTCACTTCGAATAGCACCTAAGTACGCTCCTACTAAGCCGCATGCTAAGCCTACGATCATTAGCTTGGTGGGATCTATCGTGACCTTCTTAATTTCACTCATTCTAACCACCTCTCACCATTTTCAAAACGGTTATGAAGGCTTCGCTGTTCAGTAATAGAAGGGCAAGCATACCAAATACCAGTGAAGCTACAAAGCATGTTATAGCAGTTTTAGGTAGTCTCTTGAACTTCGGATCCCACCAGCCCTCTATAACCCCTCTAATGCTGTAAGCAGCTATGTTTGCATTTATGAAGTACATGGATAAAGCACATATACCTGCAAGAACGAAGAGGGGGACGTGCTGATGCCCTGCATTAACTGTGAAAGCACCGAGTAGTACATTAACATTTAAAGTTTGCCCTTGACTAATGCTTAGTGCCACCCTTAATATTGGTATGAAGGTTAAGGCTCCACCAATCCCTCCAAGGAAGGCACCTATGAAGCCACTAACGTAGCTTGCTGTCGGAACTCCATGACCCACAGTTCCTGGTGTAACAAATGGCTTAACGTTCTCCTTAGTCACCGGATCTTTCTCGACTGTTGCAAGTGCTGGAGGTACTCCTTTACCAAAGATTACAATGAAGTTTGCTACAAGCATGGTTATACACATCATTATAGCTGAGCTTATGCCAGCATTAAGTATAACTATGTACGATGGTTGACCATAGAGTGCGGCTGACATTAGGAGACCGGTTATGCCAGCCCCCGCGGCCATCATCTCGCATCCAGTAGCTATTCCAGTCGCTGTGCTCATCGCTGCTGGTGCTCCACCAACAGGCATGAAGAAGACTCCCGCACATATCAGCACCCCACCTACTGCTATCATAATTAATATGATTATCATGACGTCGAGACCTATCATCAATCATCACCTCTAACTGTAAGGTCCAAACTTATTTCTAGCCCACCTCTCAAGGTATCTGTTGAAGATTATGAGGATGACGAGTATTGTAGCACCTATAGCGACGTTCACCACCACGTTATTCATGATGTTTCCAATGAATAGCCGAAGGTTGTCTAGTAGTATTATCATTCCGTAAGTGAAGCCTGTAAGTGGTCCCCCATATTTAGCGCAGAAGTATGCAACATCCATGCTCATTCGATAGCCCACCTCAGCCTTGACCGTGATGTATCCATGAAGCCCCATAGGCACCCCCTCTCCGTAAGGTGCATGTTGAAATTCTCTTTCAGCACCATAGTGCACATCACCAGTCGAACTACCAATAGCACCTGCTGTTATACCTAAGAGCAAACCGAGTAGGGGTATTGCTATTGGATAGCCTAAGTACTGTCCAAGAGTTATGCTCGTCTCAGGACCTATAGTTATAGTTGCGAAGAAAACGTTGTAGAAGAGGTACGAGACTGCTATTAGGGCTGACGTTAGTATGAAGGCGTGACTGGCTATTAATGGCAACTGAGTTATGATTACATCGTAATAGAGAGGTTGACCAAAAACGTTTGCACTCGTTATTCTTCCTACATGAGCTGTTGTTGCTAGTGACATGTGAAACAACGTTGTTATAGCGGCTGCAATAGCTATAGCAAGTACTGGGTGCCATTTAAGCCCCCACCATAGTATCGTGAAGAGCGTTGCTCCTATAACGCCATTAAGTCCCTGCGACACTGGTTCGCCTGATATAGCCTTGTTGAAGAGCCTATGTAGGACCCCCACTTGAGGTGCCAGCTGCACCTGCGAATTTGGATTGCTTTGAGAACCCATGTCCGACTCTATGTCCTCGAACCACTCTCCTATAGTTATCAGTAGCACTATTAAAGCGAAGATTCCCAATAGTACCAAGAGGACGAATGATGGATCCATTTTCCATGCTCACCTCTAATTTGCACGTTAAGCCGTCGAAAAGTGAACTTAGAGCTTATTTAAGCTTTATTGCTGGGATTAAAAAGTAGGAGAAAGAGGGCTTAATAGTTGAGTAAGGCTAGGGAGGGCTTAATACCACTATCTTTAACTTGGCTGGAATGATCTCTCTAGATAATCTATACGTATTCGATGGTACACGCTCCACATTCTCCTTACCCGCTATGAAGCTCTCAACACTTGTTATTGGTAAGTTAAGCCCAGGTATCTTGAAGTGCATGGGTATTACTAATCGAGGTGAAAGCTGCTTTATCACATCGTTTGCTTGCCTCGCATCTATGGTGAAGGTACCACCTACCGGGATCATGAGGACGTCTACTGGCCTTAAGAAACGAGCTTGCTCTTCGCTCAACACGTGGCCTAAGTCACCTAAATGACAGAATCTTATTCCATCAATCTCGAAGAGGTATACGATGTTAGATCCCCGCTTAGCTCCTCTAGATTCATCGTGATAAGTGGGTATACCTACTATTTTTACCCCCTTAACCTCATAGTTTCCTGGTTTATCTATCACTACGGTGCCATTCTTCTTGACGTAGGGCAGCCCATCAGCGTGATCGAAGTGCTTGTGAGATATCAAAACTATGTCTGCTTTAGCTGATGGAGGCTTCAATCCAATGGATGTACCATCATGCGGATCTACTACTAGAGCCACGTGATTCTTTACTTCAAAACATGCATGACCATGCCACCTTATCTCTATAGGCATACTACTTCACTTAGTGATATGTTAGGGGTTGTTATTAGTGTTAACGCTTAATGGCTGTAGCCACAACGTTCATCCATCGCCTACTTCCAATAGCTACGAGCTTCAGACCTTGGATTTCAAGTTGGCTGTGATTTAAGAGGTCCTCCATTTCCTTCAGGGTGAAGAGGTGGTAAAATCTTTTGTACTTCATTCCTCTAGAGCTCCATGGCATGTAAGTATCTCCAAACTCGAAGACCTTATTCACTAACTTCAAGAAAAAACTCTTCAGTACTTCGAGTAGGAGCCTTCTCTGCCATCTATACCAAGCTGATATGACCACCAATCCATTGTTTTTTAAAGTCTCAGCTATTTCGATGATGGCTCTTCGCCTTAGCTTCTTAGTTGGTATGTGATGTATAACAGCTATGCAGATTATGCTGTCGAAGCTTGCCCGCCTAAATGGCATGAAGAGCGCGTCAGCTATCACGAGCATTGCTCTATCAACAAGCCTAAGCTTATTTATTCTCGTCTTGGCTATTTTAATGAGGTTTCTTGAGGGATCTATACCCACTACTGTGGATGCCCTCTTGGCAAGTATTAGCAAGTGCCTTCCATTTCCACAACCAACGTCTAGAACCGTTTTCCCGAGCACATCTCCTAATGGCTTAAGCACTTCAATCCAAGGAGACTTACGAGTAGCAGAAAAGCCTTCAGCTATAGATTCGTAGGTTTCAATGACGCTCTTAATTAATGCTCGTGCTTTCTCCTCTAATACGCTCATTAGGTTCTAATTTCTTGTAAACGAGAAGAGCTAAAAACATGTTGTATTAATGATTTAGTGTCCAGTGATGACTACTGGAATAAAGTTAACTACAAGTCAGAAAGAGTTAGCTGTGAGAATAGCAGGCGAAATAGTATTTTCAGACAACGTAGGACAAGCTCTTAGAAGCTGGCGTCAAAGATTCATGGTTTCTACGACAGAGCTTGCTCACTACCTGAAGGTCTCTCCCTCAGTCATATCCGATTACGAGAGTGGAAGGAGGAAGTCTCCTGGAATAGGCTTTATAAGAAAGGTCGTATCAGCCCTCATTAAGATAGATGAGGAGAGAGGAGGTAGGATAACAGAACCATTGAAGAGACTCTATACAGGGTCTGAGGCATTACGTGGAGCAATAATCGATATAAGGGACTTCGTTGAGCCAATAAGCATAGGAGATTTTTGTGAAAAAATTAAAGCAGAGCTTGTTGTAGGCAATGAAGTTGACTTTAAGCCTCTCTTCGGCTATACAGTCGTCGATAGCATAAAGCTGGTCTTAGAAGTCCCTTCTAGCGATTATCTGAAGCTTTATGGTTCAACATCTCAGAGAGCTGCAATATTTGTTAGAGTTAGTACAGGAAGGTCTCCACTAGTAGCCCTCAAGGCTATGCAAGCTGGTCTAGGTAATTTAAAGCCAGGTTTAATAGTACTTCATGGAGCTAAGACCATAGATAAACTAGCAGTTACTATAGCAAAGAACGAGGGAGTGCCCCTAGCAATATCAAAAGCCCCTTCACAGCAAGAGTTGCTCAACATGCTCAAGTCGATAAGACCTGGAGAAGCTTTGCTACCACCGGTTTAATGTGCGGCTCAAGAACAAGGTTTTGATGTCGACGTGTCTTGTCCTGTAAAGAGTTAACTTTAAAGCAAAGCTCTAAGCTCACAAAGCTGTCACGTGATGAATTATGCCGTTTGCTTTATTCATCGGCAGATTTCAGCCATACCACTTGGGCCACTTAGCTGCCACCAAGTGGATACTAGAAAGAGAGGAGAGACTGATAGTTGGCATAGGATCCGCTCAGTATAGCCACACTTTTGAGAATCCATTCACAGCCGGTGAAAGAGTAGAGATGATTCTAGCAACACTTGAGGAGGAAGGATTGACGAATAGATGTTTGATCATCCCGATCCCAGACATTGGGCAACATGCTCTTTGGGTTCAAGTAGTAAAGCAGTACTGTCCTTCATTCTCAAGAGTGTACACGAATTCTCCGTTAACCAGAAGACTATTCATAGAAAGCGGGATTGAGGTGAGAGAGATACCGCTATTCATGCGTGATAAGTACGATGCAACATACATTCGAAAGCTAATGATTGAGGGTGACAGTTGGGAAAGCTATGTGCCAAGACCCGTGGCTGAGGTGATAAAAAGAGTGAAAGGAGTTGAAAGGTTAAGAGAGATAGTTACTAGATGTGACAAGTATCAGTAATCGTCTAGCAACTCCTTCCTAACCTGACCGTATCTAGAAGTCCTACTCAACGCTTATGTTTTCGGGTGGGAAACCCATCTCAACGAGCACTTCCCTAGCTTTATGCCTATGATCACCTTGTAGCTCTATTTTCCCGTTCTTCGCTGTCCCCCCACAAGCACAAGCAGACTTAAGTTTACCAGCTATACTCTTTAGGTCGTAGCTTTTCTCACTAATACCCTCAATGACTGTAACCTCACGACCCCACTTGCGCTTTTCAATGTATATCCTTATGAACTGTTGTTCGCGATCAATAGCTTCACAAACGCATAAGTCTCTTGGTAGCCCGCATACAGGGCAAGTTTCATTCATTAACTCCTATCAGCTCCTTCTAGGAGTGAAGGATAAGTGAGTTTATAAAGATTATCCTAAGTATAGAAAGACAGTTGGCTCATTATTCCTCGATAAAGCGTTAATCAATAACTTAGTTCATAACATAAAAGTGCGCTTTCCTTTGAAAAAGAAATCGTGAAAAACCTAACACTAAATGGTCTTTTACTAAGCAACTTAGTATTGCCCCAGATCATTCAACAAGGTTATGTTTGCTCAGCGACATTATTGATAGATCCATCAGTATCTTGCAAGCTGAAATGCATGTGGACCCGTTATCGTAAGGGGGACAGACTTCCACAACGTCAAAGCCTAAGATTTCTCTATCCTTGAGGTACCAAAGTCCGTCTAGTAGTTCTTGAAGTGTAAAGCCAAGAGGTTCTGGTGTTGCAACGCCGGGTGCGTATGCCGGGTCTAAGACGTCGATATCAACACTAACGTATAAGGGATCTGAGAGAGTGCTTAGCATACCATCTAATGCTT
>QNVF01000019.1 GCA_004347965.1 Candidatus Nezhaarchaeota archaeon WYZ-LMO8 | reverse complement strand
TACTGACTTCAGCATAATATTAGAGCGTTTAGCTTCCTTTAATTCATGGATCTCTAGAATTGCTTTCTTCAAGTCTCTTATTGAGAAGTGTGCATGGAACGGAATCTAAAATTATGGCTAAACATCACTTGTCAACCTATTCTTTCTAGCAAGCTTCCCCAAATAGTGGTAGCTTATAGTCTTGCCTTTAGAGCTTACTGATATTCATGGTGACGCACTTAGATTATGTCTTCCACGACACTTCATCAGCCAATATGATAAGAGCCTACAACTCGTGGCAAGCTGGTTCTTTAACGCAGATATCATCACGTACGAAAATTAGACAGTAAACTACTTTCTAAGCTTGCTACTCTCATAGTTGATAGCTTGCTCGGCCTTGACATTGCCTTAAATAAGGCTGCTTTTAATGTTTATCTCACACTTTCTTAGCAGCATCGACTTAACCCTGCTGTTCCTCTAGCTAGGAACCGTCAAGGTAAAGGGAAAACTTAATGTCTTGAATAAACCATAATTACTGTGCTTATGAAGGGGGGAACGACATCAAAGAGCTTAGGAATTTGTAGACATTGCCGTGTAGAGGAGGCAGAGATTAGACTTAATTACGCGAGGCTCAATTTATGTGGAAAATGCTTTGTTAAGTTTGTTGAGCGTAAAGTGGCGAGGACCATTAACGAGTATCACATGATAGAGAAGCACGATAGGATTCTAGTAGCTATTTCTGGCGGCAAGGATAGTGCAGCACTACTACATCTAATCAGGAGGATCATGCCCGATACCGAGGTTATATGCTTGCACATAGACTTGGGGATTAAGGGTTTCTCTGATGTGTGTCGACAAAAAGCTGAGGAATTAGTGAAATATGAAAACGTCGAGCTCACCATTGTGAGCTTAGAGGACTTTCTGGGCTATAGGCTGGATGAACTAACTAGCAGGCGTCGAAGAATATGCTCGTTATGCGGCTTGATGAGACGCTACATCTTAAACTACTACGGTCTCGCTTATGGCGTCACTAAGATAGCTACAGGTCATAACTTGGATGACGCAGTTGCAATACTTTGGGACTTCTACATTAGAGGTGATCTACTAGAAGCCTTAAAGTTTCAACCTGTCACTAAGCTTATACACCCTAAAGCTATACCCAGGATAAAACCTCTCATCGAGTTGACAGATTTTGAACTTAAAATTTACGCTGACATTAAGTCCTTGCCATATACTTTAACTCAGTGCTCTTTTGGTCGTGAATCTAAGTTGAATAGGAGGAAAAAGCTTGTAGAGTCCATAGAACTCATGTACCCAGCATTCAAGCATACCTTCCTTAAAAGCCACGTTAAGAGGGTATCACCGTTGCTATCCGGCTTAACCTCGAGGTCTATCAATTGGAAATCATGTTCGAGGTGTGGCATGCCCTCTAGAGGGGACGTATGCAGCGTATGCCGGATCAAGAAGAGCCTGAAGAAGCGGGGATAATACAAAGTTCACACAGAACCAACGTACATAACGACAACGGTATATCTTTAGAGTGTTACTCTGTGAGAAAGCCTCTTCGAGCTAAGGGATATTAAGCCTCTGAGAGAGATATATTAGCACTAACTCGTCTTGCTTCTGCTTTCAAGTCGTGGTGTCAGGCTTGTCCATCGATGAAATAATATACAGGATGCTGTCAGCTAGAATTTTTAAGAATAGAGAAAAGCTTAGACCCGATTATGTCCCTGAATACCTCCCTCATAGGGAGGCAGAAATTAACAAGCTTGCTGAAATACTTGCTCCAGCAGTTAGAGGAGTTAGGCCGTCAAACGTCTTCATATATGGTCTTCCTGGAACTGGGAAGACCGCGGTAACGAAGTACGTGCTTAGAAAGATAGAGACATATGCGAGAAACTACTCTCAAGACGTAAAGTTGAAGGTTGCCTACATAAACTGCCGTAATGAAAATACGAGCTATCGCGTCCTATTCAACCTATGCAATTACTTAAACGAGAGAGTACCATTTACAGGTCTCTCTACAGCCGAGCTTTTTAGGAGGTTTATTGGAGCTCTTGATAAAGAGAAGAATTTACTCTTCGTAGTCTTAGACGAGGTCGACTTCTTAGTTAAGGTTAGTGGAGACGATGTACTCTACAAACTCACTAGAATAAACCCAGACCTACATAATGCTAAGGTCTCGATAATAGGCATAACAAACGACTTAAAATTTGTTGAGTACCTAGACCCTAGGGTCAAGAGCACGCTAGGTGAAGAGGAGCTTGTCTTCAGGCCCTATACGACTGAAGAGCTGGCAGACATATTAGCTGATAGAGCTAAGCAAGCCTTTTACGAGGGTGTCTTAGACGAAGCTGTGATACCTCTTTGCGCTACTTTAGCTGCTCGTGAACACGGAGATGCTAGGAGAGCTTTAGACCTACTTAGAGTGGCCGGCGAGATAGCTGAAAGAGAGGGCTCACCAAAGGTTCTCGAAGATCATGCTAGAAAAGCTTACAGAGAGATTGAGAAGGATAGGGCTGTTGAAGTTATAAGGTCAATGCCCATACACACGAAGTTGATCACCATAGCTGCTTACCTTGTAAGGAGAAGGAAGAGCGAGGCAACTACCGGAGAGATATATGAGACCTATAGAAGCTTATGCAAGAAACTCATGATAGATGAGCTTACGCAGCGTAGAGTAAGCGATATAATAAATGAGCTCGACATGCTCGGAATAGTAAATGCTAAAGTGGTTAGTAAAGGCAGGTATGGTAGAACCAAGATAGTTAACCTAGCTATAAGTGAAAAAGCTCTCGTAGAGGGTTTAAAGAATGATCTAAGGCTTTCAACCTTAATTCTTGCCGACAGCATTTAGCGTGATGGAGATGAGGTTGCTTGGAGTAGAAGATGGCTCCTTTAGCTCCTACAAGTTTCAAAGGAAGGGTAAAACGATCTTATGCGGTGTTTTAACTAAAGGCTTAAAAATAGAGGAGATAGCTTTAAGGCTAATAGATGTTGATGGCTTAGATGCAACTGAGAAGCTGTTAGACATTGCTGAGCACTTAGGCTTGTTGGACATGATAATACTTGGCGGGGTTACCTTTGGAGGCTTTAACGTGATAGACCCAGTCGTTGTTCATGAAGCTCTTAAAACACCTGTGGTGGTAGTAACAGCTGAAAGACCTGATAATGAAGCTGTCCTTAATGCTTTGAAGAAGCACTTCGAAGACTGGGAGATTCGTTACAAAGTCTTTGAGAGGTTGGCTTCCATCAGCCCAATATACGAAGCGAAGTTGCATCCCAAAGAAAATCCCATATTCTTAGAGGTTGTTGGCATAGAATTTGAGAAGGCTTTCGAGATCCTCAGGAGAGTAACCATTAGAGGAAGGATTCCTGAGCCTGTAAGAATAGCAAATAGGATAGCTAAAGCTGTTTCAAGAGCCCTTCTGCTATGAAGCGAGGTAAGTTAATATTAAAATAAGCCTACCTTAAGTTTAAAGCTTAAAACTAAAACTTGGACTTCAAAGCAAGCTGGTTGGGGGAACTAGGACGTGTCTACAACACACCTAAGAAAGGTCTTAAAGACTAAAAGTGGTAGCTTCCTTCTTGCCGTTCCTAAGAACTGGGCTCTAAGAATGAATCTTAAGAGTGGTGACCAGGTTTTCATCGAAGAACTTGACGACGGTGCTTTACTTGTAAAAGCACGTGTTGAAGCTGAGGGAGGTGAGAAGCTAAGTGAGACGAGTATAGAGTACAGCGATACTCTTGAAAGGGATTTGCTGGGTAGATACCTTATAGGCCATGACATAATTAAAGTAACTTCGAAGTTAAAATTAACACTAGAACAAAAGGAGAGAATAAAGAAGGCTATAGCCCCACTAATAGGGGTTGAGGTAATAGAGGAGAGAGCCAACGAAATCACTCTCCAATGTCTCTTATCGCCACTAGCTGTCCCTCTTAGAAGCCTATTTCAGAGGGCTAACGTTATAGCGCAACAAATGCGGGAGGACTCCATAAAGGCTTTGATTGAACGCGACGTCGAGTTAGCTCAAAGCGTCGTAAAGAGGGATGAAGATTTAAACAGAATATACTTCTTAATAGTGAGACAGCTACGAACAATTATAAGAAACCCTAGGTTAGCTGAGAAAGCTGGAATAAAGCTTTATGAATGTCTAGATTATAGACTTGCAGCTAAATCTATTGAGAGTATAGGTGACGAAGCAGTTTCGATAGCCAAGAGCACGATAAGGCTGTTACCTTGCAATACGAAACTGGGTATAGAGCAGGAAATAATTGAACTGAGTAACTTGGTAGATAGAATGCACAATAGTGCCTTCAACGCATTTATGAAGTCTGACTACGATCTTTCAGTACAAGTCATAGGATTAAGCAGTAGAATGCGTGGCATGGCTGATGAACTAAACATAAAAGCATTGAAGCTTCCTCCAACAATGGCTTTCAACGTTAGCTCGGTAGTAACAAGCTTAAGGATTATTGGAGAAATAAGCGTGGACATAGCTGACTTAGTCATTAAGCCTTAAGAGCTCTAAAGACTAGCTTCCTCCCCTTTTCGACTATTTCATTAAGTCTCGATAAGCTCTTAGCCTCAGCGTAGATCCTTATTTTAGGCTCAGTGCCAGAGGCTCTAATCAGAATCCAAGAGCCATCTTTACAATTAACTCTTACGCCATCGTAATTCCAAACTTCATCGACATTGCCTATTACACTCTCTAACTCCTCCTCAACTTTCTTCATTACTTTAACCTTCTCTTCATCACTACATGGATAACTCTCCCTAATCTGAGGGTAGTTTGGTATGTCCTTTAGCAGCTCCTGCAAGTTCTTTCTGCTCTCCATTAAATCATGAACTAGCGTGGCCGCCGTCAATATACCGTCTGCCCAAGGACCCCACTTGGGGTTAATTATTTTCCAAGGTTCAGCTGCTAAAGCTATGTCGGATCGTTTGCTGAGCTCCACATGAGTCTTTCCAAGCTTAGTCCTCACGATTTCACCGCCAAACCTATCGACGACCTCATCAATACACCTCGATGTGTCTATGGTAGTTACTACAATCCTACCTTCACTGCGCTCTAAAGCCCTCTTAGCCATGTAAGCTATTATCCTGTCATTAACAACAAAGCTCCCGTTAGAGTCTATGATAGCTACTCTATCAGCATCACCATCGTGAGCTATTCCCAATCTAGCACCTGTACTGCTAACAAATCCCCCCAAGTCTACTAAAACATCTGGTCTAGGCTCAGGCTCTCTACCTGGAAAGTGACCATCAATGTTTGCATTTACAGCTATAACCCTAGCTCCAAGCTGGGCTAGTACCATAGGGGTTACGAGGGCTGCAGGACCATTACAACAGTCCACGACAACCTTGAGGTCCGAAGTCGAGCACCTCGAGTCTTCATCCAACAAGAAGTCTAACAAGTCACTGATATACTCACTAATCACCTCCCTATAGCTGATGCAGGAGCCAACATCACTCCAAGAACGCGGAACCGTGCTTTCCCTTAAGATCGCTTCCTCCACTAACTCCTCCTCCGAGGGCATGAGCTCCAATCCACCTTCACGAAACACCTTGAACCCATTGTACTCAGGA
The DNA here is from genome assembly GCA_004347965.1 of Candidatus Nezhaarchaeota archaeon WYZ-LMO8. Lineage (GTDB taxonomy): Archaea > Thermoproteota > Methanomethylicia > Nezhaarchaeales > WYZ-LMO8 > WYZ-LMO8. The sequence goes on along the minus strand of QNVF01000019.1, from coordinate 22,332 downwards.
GGATTGTGGCTCGCTGTTATCATCACGCCAAATTTGACCCCTACCTTCTTAACAGAATAAGCCGTAATGGGAAGAGGAGCTAACCCTATCCTTCTTACATTGCAACCAGAGTGCATGAGCCCTGATATCAATGCATACTCCAAGACCGGTGAGGAAAGCCTACCATCAATGCCAACGGTACACTCCTTACCAAAAATGTACGTCAAAACACAGCCTAGCTTAAAGGCAAGCGTAGGGGATACCTCATGAGGGTACACCCCCCTAATGCCACTGGTACTGAAGAGCTTCTTCAACTTTTCACCGCCTAAGCTTTAGAAATATAAGCTACCTCATAGAATTAACTTCAACGAGCCGGGGTGGCTGAGTGGTCAAAGCGCCGGCCTCGAGATCTCATAGTTGAGGCCAGAAAGCCGGTGCCCCTTGGGGGCACGCGGGTTCAAATCCCGCCCCCGGCGCCAGTCTTGAGAGCTTAAAATTCTCCTTCTTCTTTTAAGTCTAGGGGCAATAAGTTTGATGTGAGGAGTGATAAGGGTTTAAGAAGCTTACACACTAACACTACCTAGACCAGGCGAGAAAATCCTATATAGAGCTACGTCTTTGCTTAAGGAACTTAGTGTAAATGGCGATTTAAGACATGTTGTCTAGCTCACTAAAACTATCTTTGCTCCTAAGCTATCACGCTTACGATCTCTATGCACCTCAAGACTCGATGCACTACTGATGATTTAAGCCTTGGAAATGGCAGAAAGCTGATGAATAAGTATGTGATGAAAAATTATCAACGATACAAGCTCTCTGCTGATTACATGGCATCGATAAAATGCTATTAGGAGATCATGTAGCTTTCTTCTCCATTTCAAATCCTATTATGCATATCTCATTCTTACCATTTATCTTACCGTAGTGCTTTTTAAGAGCCTTAATTAATTGAGCCAGGCTCTCAAAACCATCATTCTTGGCGTCTTCTTCCGTCAGCTCCTCAATAATCTTTCTCTCGATTTTAGTAATTCTAGCAACTCCTAAGATTTTCCCACCAACAATTACTTTTACTCTATCGCCTTCTTTCAGGCTTGTACTAAGCCTAATAGTCTGCTTCTTTAATCCCTCCTCTATCTTCCTCCCGTACTCCTTAGAGAAGTTAAGCTTCTTCAATTCTATAGCCCTCCCAAAGCCTTGCCACGATTCCGCGAACTGCACTTTTAATTTTCGATTGAGCGATTCCACAGGCTTTTGCAGACTCGCTCCAGCTTTTGCCTTGAAGGCACTTAGCTACAAGTAATTCCTCCTCCATAGAATCAAGCTGAACCCTTCTACTACTTTTAAGCATGAAGTGGGCCCTCACAAGTTTTCCTATGGCATCGTTAGCAGCCTCATAAGTCACCATGCTATTAACGTAAGCCTTCAACCTCGCTCTCTGAGTCTTAGACAAGCTCAACTTGACTTCGCTTCTACCGTAAGGCGAACGGAGGAGCAATCTTGCTACTTCAGTTTCGAGGTCGAAATAAGTATCGTAAAGACTATTAAGGAACCTCAATTTAAACTCGTTGTTTACTATCTCCATTAACTTCTGAGCCTTCTTACTGATAGGCTTAATAACAATGACACTATACTCACCTGAAGCAGGATTTCGCGTTGGACTTATATGTACTGGGAAGAACTCATTCTTTATCCAGAAGTTTAATAGGTCTCTTGTAGCACCAAAACCTGCTCCAACCCAATCTACCTCCTCTTTTCTAGCTTCATCGCATAGATCTCGGAGAGCAAGACTTCCTAACCCCTTATCTGTAAGCTGAGGATGCACTGCTATCCTAACTATTCTCCAACCAGTAAGCTTAGCAAAGTACCTGTAGGGAGGATAGTATTTGACGATAAGTGAAGGGACGACGTTTCCTGAAGGCTCAAACCCAGCTAATATTTGCTCTATGTCCTCATCACTAAGTCCCCCCTCTCTGGCTAGGTGGAGAGCGACTACTATTGCATTATCGTCAGTCCTTAATAGCCTTGCAAAGTGATGTGGAGCTTCTCCTATTAACGCAACATCATCCGGCCTATTTCTATAGTGAGCTAAAACGTAAATCCCTATGAACTCCCTCAACTTACTCTCTTCCTCAATGAACCACTTCTCTAAATCAGCCTCCTCATACATTATTAAAACAGGCTCCTCCTCTATCTTTGTGGGCTCAGCATCAAGAAGCAACGCATCGTAAAGCCAAGCTTCTATCGGATCTTCGGGAGCATATCTAATAGGCTCTTTCAACGACATCTCAAGGAGAGGTGTTCTACCACTCTCTCTGCGAAGAGCTGACAAGAACCTAATACTGAACCCTCTACCAGCCCCCTCATAACCATGGACCGTCGACGAGAAAATTGCTCTCTTAAAGTTTCTTTTAATCTTCAATAGTAAGTGAACAGGTATACCAGCAGCCTCATCAACAATAACCATCTTGGCATCTGTGAAGGCAGCATCGTATGGCTCTTTGTACATTACCCTACCCTTTTGAGTATGAACCTCCCTTGTCAATCCCTCCTTACTTCTTTCCTCCTTGAACTTCATATTCAGCTTTTCAAGGCCTCTCTTCAAGAACTCGAAGAGTACTTGAACGTTGTAGAGTGATGGAGCAGTTACTACGACATTAAACTTCCTCTTAGCAGCATTGAGGAGACCAGCTAACCCTAACCCTAAAATAGCGCTCTTACCTCTCCCTCTATTGGAAGTGATGACTAAGACGTACCTCTTCTCCTTGAGGAAAGCCTCCATTGACAAGAGAGCCTTAACTTGATCATTAGTTTTAGACATCAAGTACAACTCTCTCGGGAATAGAGGACCTGGTGGTAGCTCTATTTTGCTCTCACCAATTCTAACTTCAATAGGCTTATTGTAGTTAGCATACCCTGACTCTAAATCAATAACCCAAATACCTTTATGTTCCTTAAGCTTGTTGATGAACCTTCGAGTAAAGAACCTCTTTAGGTCCTCGGTAGTGTAGGGTGGAATTAATAGCTTCCTCTGAAAGCGAGTAACATTTTTTACCCACTGGTTTAGAGGTGGAGCTAATAATATTATGAAGCCTCCTCCTCTAACGGTCTCGATAAGCCTTCCAAGATCGTTAGGCCGCATTTCTTCCACAACATCCAAGATTAGTATGTCGTAGGTCAAGCCCATTACCGATTCGGTATCGAGATACGTTATAGTTTGAAAGTCTATGTTGCTCTTTAGAAATTCACGAAACTTCTTAAGACCTCTAACTCCAAGGCTCATCTCATCAAATGAGTCAATGACGTAGAGCATTGAGGGAGCTCTATTTATATTTTCAATATATAAGTCAACAAGTTGAGCAGCTACCTCAACCTTATCATCTCCGGAACTACATAGGACTATCATTCTCCTCTGAAAGCTTCTAATTCCATCAGCGATGCTGTAAATTATCTCTTCAGCCAAACTTTTGCTAAGCATTATGGTAATCGCCTACCTTTGAATTATGGTTACACTCTTTACATTAGGTACCTTCAGAATTTCCTGAATAACCTCACCTGGTACCGGCTTCTCAGTTATCACTATTAACTTGGGGTCTGGGTTTAAATCTGGATCCTCGGCATGAATTTGCCTTATGCTTATGTTAGCTCTAGCTAGCGCTTGAGATACACCTGCTATTATTCCAACAGCACTTGGATCAGCCCTGATTTCGAGAACTCCGTAACCAAAAAGTGCTGCAACATCTCTGAGTAAAGCTCCTGCCGGTCTTAGCATAGTGAAGACCTTTCGCAAAACCTCGTCCCTCATTATGTACTTCACGGTCTCTCTGACAACTCTTCGATCAATATCCAAGACCCTGGCTATCTTCATGTCAGGTATCTCGATGTCTCCACAATATATCTTGCCATCATCCCCTATCCTTAATCCATTCTCTATAAGTAATCTGGCAACCTTTAGTTTTGCAGGAGATTCTTCAAACTTTTTAACTACGCTCTTCCACATAGTGCTTAACTTAGAAGAGATTAGAGAACACTAAAATGCTTTTAGTCCTCACTTGAAATTCGATCACCTTGAGCTTAGCACCCACTTAAAGTTTGTTTTTCTTTTACCCCTTCTTGACCTTTTCCTCCTCCTTCTCCATCTTTGCCTGGCTTATCGTGTACGTCTCAACGAACTTAACAGCACTTACCCCGGATATGTAGCGACCGACGTCAATAGCTATGCCCCTCTTGGCATACTGCAGCCCCTCATAAGTGAAGGCTTCAGGAGGTAGCTCGATGGACACAACGCCATCGCTCGATACGTCTATCTTGAACTTCTCCTTGTCGACCCTCTTAATCCTTACGTGTACTAGCTCTCTTATCTTCTCCTCTACATCTTCGATCTTCTTCACAACCCTTATCTCACACGTTATTGTTCTACCAGCGAGAGGATGATTATAATCTAAGATCACTCTCCCGCCCTCAGCTCTTCTTATAATTGCTACTCCATCATCTAGCTCAACTCTAGCTCCTACTCGTGGAGTTATTCCGCGCTTTGTAAGTTCTCTTGCATTAACTACTTTGACTTTGCTCGGATCTCTCTCACCAAAGCCCTTGTCGGGAGGTACTTCAATTACTCTGCTCTCACCGATATTCATTTTGTAGAGCTCCTCTTCAACACCCTTTAAGGTCCAGCCTTCACCTAAAATTATCAGAGCGGGCTCATACACTCCATCTTCTCTATAGACTTTCTCTTTCTTCGCAACCTCTTCTATAGTTAAGTCTATGATCTCGTTGGTGTCCTTAACCCTCATCACGTAATCAACAAGCACGAAATCTCCTTTCTGTAGAGACATCGTAGCACCTCCACAGTTTTTAGGGCAGAGAAAAGCGGACAGCTACACTTATAAGTTATCCCTTCCTTCCTCTTGCTGCAATGTGTCTAGCTGTACCAGGTAAAGTTGTTGAGATTAGAGGGGATAGGGCTCTCGTAGACTTCGGAGGCATTAGGAGAGAAGTTATGTTATCCCTTTTAGAGAAGGAAGTAAGACCTGGAGATTACGTACTAGTTCATACAGGTTATGCAATTCAAGTATTAGATCAAGAGGAAGCCGAAGAGACTTTAAGACTTTGGAGAGAAATAGCTAAAGCAATAAGCTTAGAGCTATAGAGGTTAAGCCCTTATATCAGTTCATATTGGCTAATGTCATTGCCTTGCTTCTCCTTACTTAATGTAATGAAGTACTCTACCACCGTTGTTGCTCTTTAGCTTACTTCCATATTTAAAGCACCTTGATGAAGTGTTCCCTGGATATACTTGGCTGAGGTTTGAGGTAATAAAGTGTATTAGTGTTACAAGGTGCAGAAAGAAGAGACTACCCCCAGCTTTGAAAGGTTAAAGAGAAGATAAAGCCGCTACACGGAAAAGAGACATGCGTAATAATAGTAGCGGGAGAATAACATCAAATCTTATTAAACCTATGCGAAACAAACATTTTTACGAGACTACAATTGAAACTTGTACTTTTCTACTTCAAAATGCGAGTTTCTTAGCTCTTTTAGTTCGATGAGTAGCTCCCTACCCCTAATGCACATGATTGCAAAGCTGGGTGTTAGCGTAGCTCTTTCGTCACCGCCCCAAACACCTGTTGCTGAACCTGGATTAACTATTACGACTCCATATTCCTTCACGAATGTAGTGTATGGGTAATGAGTGTGCCCAGTAACCAACACCTCAACGTTGATTTGCTTTGCCCTAACCGCTAGCTTAACTGGGTCACCTCTAGGATGCACTCCTGCTCCATGATATAATCCAACCCTTAAACCCTCAACATTAACGACGAGCTGAAGAGGTAGCTTCAAGTAATCCATGTTGCCCCTTACCACGTAGACTTCAGATGCTAGCCTTTGAAGCCATGATAATACTTCTCCAGTCGTTAAATCTCCAGTACAAAGCACTATGTCGTAACTCTCCCTAGTAACTTCCTTCTCTAGCTCTTCAGGTATCCAATAGGCTCTTTCAGGTATGTGAAAGTCGCCTAACGCTAAGACCTTCTTAACCATACGTACTCGCAATAAAAGAGAGTTGGAAAAACAGTTATTAGGCTTCGCTCCATTCTCAACGTATGGCTGAGATGATTGAGCCTTTTAGAGACGGAGGAATTGCAAGTGCTCTATCCAAGAAGATATACACGCTCTTCAAGGAGCTATCACTAGAGCACCTGATAATAATGCACGTATGCGGTACACGGGGTTAAGCCCTGGCCGACTCACGAGTGGACAATATCTAGGTTTGGTTTGAGAAGCCTATTACCCAAAGGTCTTGAAGTTAGATCTGGTCCCGGTTGCCCAGTATGCGTTACGAGCGTTGCTGAGATTCAAGCAGCCATAGACCTCGCTCTATCTAAAAACGTTGTTCTCACAACATACGGTGACATGTTTAGAGTTCCAGGTGCTAGAGGTACGTCGCTTATGGAAGCTAAGGCTAGAGGTGCTGACGTTAGAATAGTCTACAGCATAGCGGACTCAATAAGCATTGCCAAGAAGCTTAAGCGTGAAGTAGTGCACTTCGCCATAGGCTTTGAGACCACAGCTCCCACGACAGCTATAGAGCTAATGAGAGGGGTACCTGAGAACTTCAGCTTAATAGTAAGTCACAGGCTCATACCACCAGCTATGGAGCATTTACTCAAAAGCGGTGACATAGCAATAGGGGGCTTCATATGTCCAGGCCATGTGTCAACCATCATAGGATCAGAGCCCTACGTGCCCATAGCCAAGAGGTATGGAAAACCGATGGTGATAGGCGGCTTTGAACCCTTAGATGTCTTGGCATCACTAGTTATGTTACTTGAACAAATAAGAGATGGTAGAAGCGATGTTGAGGTAGAGTACACGAGAAGCGTTAAAAGAGAGGGGAACGTTAAAGCGAAGAGAGTTATGACGGAGGTCTTTAAGCCATGCGATGGCGACTGGAGAGGTATTGGTGTAATACCAATGTCTAAGCTAGAACTTAAGAAAGAATTTGAGCATTACGATGCCTTAAAACGATTCGACATAGAGGTAACGATCGAGGAGGGTATGCCGAAGGGGTGTAGATGCGCTGATGTTCTGAAAGGCTTAATATATCCCTGGGAATGCCCACTTTACAGTAAAGCTTGTACGCCAATAAATCCTGTAGGTCCATGTGCTGTTAGCGTAGAGGGTGCTTGCTACATAGCGATGAAGCATGGCATAAAGAGTACTGAAGACGTTCTTCACTTAAACGTCTAACATAGCCGTTTCGGTTTTCATACATGTCCACATTGGTTGATGTAGATGGGAGCGCTTATAAGTACCCTATATGTATTGGTGCGTGGAAGTAGCCCGATGAGGGGTCGAGAGCTCTGTAGATCAGCTCTCCCCGAGTTACTCAAGATGTGGGTCCAGGGGGTTATCCCTGAACGCCCCTGAGCCTGATGAGAAACCGAGCGGGATGCGGGGGAAGAGGTGAGACAATGAAATCAACTTACGTAAACTTATAAGAGCTGAACCCCTGAATACTTAGAGAAGACCTCGAGAGCTGCTTCCACTCCTGAGCCTACCCTCAAGTTCCATCCAAGCTCTTTGAGTGTGCACTCTAGAGCATTGATGGTCCTCATGACTATTCGTCTATTCACCATTCCCATGCTTCCAATTCTAATTATCTTACCTCTAAGATCAGCCATACCGCCTGCAATGTGTACGCCGTACTTCTCCCTCATGATCCTCCTTATATCGCTATCCTTTAAGCTCCTTGGCACCTCAACGGCTATTGTTGTATTCGACCTAAACTCCTTCTTCGCATAGCAGCTCAACCCTATAGCTTCCATAGCTGCGTAGAAAGCTTCAGCACAGACCTTGTGTCTCCTTATCCTGTTCTCTATTCCCTCCTCTCTTAGGACTTTTAAAGCTTCGTTAACTGCGTAAAAGATTGGAATAGCAGGAGTGAATGGTGTTTGGCGTCTCTCAACGAAGAATCTCTTGTACAATTTTAAATCAAAGTAGTAACTCCTAGCTTTCATGGAGTTAATTACCTCCCAAGCTCTGTCACTGACTGATACCATGCATATACCTGGAGGAGCTGCAAGACACTTCTGACTTGCAGATGCACATAGATCTATATCCCAATCCTCTACTGGAAGGTCATCACCACCTAGGCCTGAGACAGCGTCAACGGCTATGAGTGCTCCATGATCGTGTGCTATCTTCGCTATCTCCCTTAAATCTCTCACCTTAACTCCCGTAGAAGTCTCATTGAACACTACGAAGATCATTTTCACCTTCTCGTTTTTCAGTACTTCCTCAATTTGACTTGCCGTTACGGCTTCTCTCTCCGGGATCTTAATGGTCACGACCTTCCCATAATAGATCTCAACAATCTCCTTTATCCTATTAGTGAAGTTGCCGTATAAGGGTACGAGCACCTTATCGCCGGGATTGATAGCGTTACTAATTATACACTCAACAGCTCCAGTACCTGACGCCGTAAAGGGTATGACATCCCACTTCCTCGTTTGAAAGAAATACTTTAAATTCTCAAGTAGCTCAGCATAAAGTTCCTCAAACTTCGGTCCTCTATGATCCGTTAAAGGTCTCTGCATAGCTTCGAGAGCCTTTAAGTGAACGTTTGTTGGACCCGGTATCATCAGTAGCTCTTCCATGAAGCTTCACCACGTAGCTACAATAAGCTTAAAAGTCCTTCAATCTCTAAGAAGTTAAAAGCTTTTCTCCAGCATCTCTACTCAATTCTCTCAGTCTTCTAGCTTCTAAGAAGTGCGCAGGTAAAACCCTGCCAGCCAAAGTTACAGCAACCCCCTCAATCCTCAGCAACTCCCTTTTCATATCAAGTCCTCCCCTATAACCACCTAACGTAAGATCGCTCTTAACGACCCTATGGCATGGAATTATTATTGGCCAAGGATTCATTGCTAAAGCCCTACCAACAGCTCTACAAGCATAAGGGTTTTCAATAACCTCAGCTACACACCCATAACAAGTCACGAAGCCTCGAGGTATTGAACTAACAATTGCTAGCACCTTATTCATGAACTTTGTTAACCCTTCAACATTTAACTTAAACGTGATCTTCGGTTTATCACCTTTAATATATGAGTTGATGAATTCTACGACTTCCCTGCCAACTCTCCTTGTGGAAGGGTCCATCTCGGATCTAAACTTATAGCTCACGTTAGCTACCGCAACCCTCTTGGCCTCATAGACAGCCTCACCTTCACTACCCTTAGGCAAGCTTAGAGAAACAATTCTTTCATTCTCGTCAATGATGACTGCAATCCACTTACCATCGATTTTACTAACGTACACGAAGCATTGAGCAACAGTTTTCAAAAAGCTCAACCTCAATAGTTGTACCGCAAGAGCTCCTCAAAAGCATAGGTATTACGGAAGAAAGTTTTCGTGTAGGGTCGAAAACCCTTTTAACCGGCTAGAGAGGATATCCTCTAGCGAGATGGGCCCGTCGTCTAGTTGGTTAGGATACCCGCCTGACGTGGCTCCTCAGAACGCGGGTGGTCCCCGGTTCGAGTCCGGGCGGGCCCACTATGCATTTATTTTTGAGGTAGTAGTCCTCAACTTATTTGAGTGGCGAGAAAAATGAAGTTCAAGTCTCAGGTTATTGTGAAGCTTAAGCCTGGCTTCTTTGATCCTGAAGGTGAGACTACTAAAGAGGCGTTAAACGATCTCGGATATCATGTGTACAGCGTAAGAGTAAGCAAGCTATACTCTATAGAGCTCGAAGCACCTTCTCTTGATAGCGCTAAGAACCTCGTGGACGAGATGTGTAGGAGACTATTGGCTAACCCCACAAAAGATCTCTACGAAGTGGAGGTGTGGCCCTCTGATTAACATTTACAGGAAGCTGAACTTTCCATTCGAGATCTACGAGATAAACATCCTAGAGGCCGACGACATTGCCCTCATGAAGATAAGCAGTGATACAGGAGCTGGGTTAAGCCTTGAGGAGATGAGGGCCGTTAAGACGTACTTCAAATCTGAGGGAAGGAATCCCACGGATGTAGAGCTTCAGACCATAGGTCAGACGTGGTCTGAACACTGTTTTCACAAGACGTTTAAAGGGATAGTAAAGACATCTGATGGAAGAGTTATCGACAACATGTTTAAGACCTACATAGCTTCAGTAGTTAAAGAGCTTAACTCTGAATGGTGCTTCTCAGTTTTTGAAGATAATGCAGGGATAGTAGACTTCGTCGAAGGGTACGCCATAGCTGTTAAGGTTGAGACGCACAATCATCCATCAGCAATAGAGCCCTTTGGAGGTGCTGCAACCGGCATAGGGGGCGTGATAAGAGATATACTTGGGGTGTGGGCTGAACCCATAGCTAACATAGACGTGCTCTGCTTCGGTCCGTTGGACTACGATTACTTAAAACTACCTCAGGGAGTCAAGCATCCAAGGTACCTATTCAAGGGGGTTGTAGCTGGAATAGCTCATTACGGCAACAACATGGGAATCCCCACAATATGTGGAGCGATATACTTCGATGAAGGCTACGTTGGCAACGTAGTTGTCTACTGTGGATGCATAGGTCTCTTACCCAAGGATAAGTACTTCAGAAAAATTAAGCAGGGCCATTCAATAATCTTAGCTGGAGGAAGAACTGGAAGAGATGGAATTCACGGTGTCACCTTCGCTTCAGCCGAGCTAACCGAAGAATCCGAGGAGAAGTCAAGATCTGCAGTGCAAATACCCAATCCAATAGAAGAGGAGAAGCTGAAGAGGGCGATAATCAGGATAAGAGATGAAGGGCTAGCTTCTGGAATAACCGATTTAGGTGGAGGAGGACTTTCATGTGCTGCTGGAGAGATGGCTAATAAGTACAACTGTGGTGCTGTAGTCGAGCTCTCAAAGGTGCTATTGAAGGATCCCGATATGAAGCCATGGGAGATATGGATCTCTGAGTCGCAGGAGAGGATGTTCATAGCGTCACCACCAGAAAACGTGAAGAGGATACTTGAGATATTCGAAGACGAAGACGTGGAGGCTGTTGAAATAGGTAGGTTCACTGACGATAGTAGACTCAGAGTCTTCTACAAAGGTTACATGGTAGCCGATCTCTCACTAAGCTTCCTGTTTAACCCACCCAAGGTAACACGAATAGCTAAAATTGAGAAGGAGTTAGAGTACGATTCTAAGTTTGAAAAACCTAAGGACCTGAACGATATTTTATTGAAGCTACTAAGAGCACCGAACATCGCTAGCAGGGAGGTCGTAATAAGGACCTACGATCATGAGGTCAAGGGTATGACCGCTATAAAGCCTCTTCAAGGGTGGAGAGCTGGTCCAAACGATGCGGCCGTCCTTAAGCCACTACCATCATCTTGGGCTGGCATTGTTGTGTCCTGCGGCATAAAGCCAAGCTATGGGAAGATAAGCACCTACTGGATGGCGGCTTCAAGCATTGATGAAGCGATAAGGAACAACGTGTGCGTGGGAGGAAGAAGGTGGGCTCTTCTCGACAACTTTACATGGGGCAATCCTGAGAAGGCCGATAGGATGGGTAGCTTGTTGAGAGCTGTTGAAGCCTGCTATCACATAGCAAAGCTCTTTGGAGCTCCATTCATATCCGGCAAGGATAGCCTGTACAACGAGTCACCTTTGGGTCCTGTGACGCCAACTCTTCTCATAACTGCTATCGGCATAATACCAGATGTGAGGAAGGCTTTGACCATGGACTTCAAGAACCCTGGTAATCCGCTCTACATAGTTGGATTGACTAGAAGAGAGCTAGGAGGTTCTGAGTACTATAAGCTTCTTGGGCTTAGTGGCGGTTTAGTACCAAAAGTTTACGAGGGTGCGAGGTCTATATGTGACAAAGTCATTAAAGCAATGGACCTAGGTCTAATACGGGCCTGTCACGATCCGTCGGATGGCGGTATTGCAGTAGCAATAGCGGAAATGTCGATGGCATCAGGATTAGGAGCCGAGATAGAGCTCTCAAAGGTGCCCCTTAGTGAACCTATGAGGGAAGACCTAGCTCTATTCTCTGAATCTAATAGTAGGCTCATAGTTGAAGTTAGGGCCGACAAGGAGGAGGAATTCGAGCAACTCATGGCGGGCCTACCATGCTCTAGGATAGGTAGGATAACTAGAGGATCAAGCTTAGTCGTAAGGGGCTACGACGGCAAGGTCTTGATCGACGTGAGTGTGGATGAAATGTGGAGGACTTGGAGAGAGGCCTTAACTCTGAGGTGACATCTTGCTCGACGTGAAGGCTTGCATCATAAGGGTTGGCGGAACGAACTGTGACTTCGAAACTAAGGTGGCCTTAGAAGATCTGGGGGTGAAAGCTGACATCATACACATGAATCAATTACTCAAAAAACGTGTAAACCTTGAGGACTACAACCTTCTCGTAATTCCAGGTGGCTTCTCCTATGGCGACTATGTTAGAGCTGGAGCTATATGGGGGAAGAAGCTCGCCTTCAAGATGAGGAGGGACCTAGAGAACTTCGTGAATGAAGGGAAGGCGGTAGTTGGGATATGCAATGGCTTTCAAGTACTCGTGGAAGCTGGAATCTTGCCAGGCCTAAGTGGGCTAAGCAACCACCCAGAGGTTGCACTAGCAACAAACTCTTCAGCTAAATACGAGTGTAGGTGGGTTCACTTGAGGTATCACTCTTCCAGATGTAGACTCTTGTCAAAGATAGCTGATGGAAAGGTTCTTCGAATTCCCGTAGGTCACGGCGAGGGCAGGTTTGTTGCCTCAAAGGAGGTGTTGGATAAAATAGTTGAACTCAATCTCGTAGTCTTCACCTACTGTAGGCCTGATGGCTCTCCAGCTAACGGAGAATATCCATACAACCCTAATGGATCAATGCTCGACATAGCTGGAATATGTAGTGGAGAGGGCAACGTAGTGGGAATGATGCCACATCCGGAGAGGGCCTACTTTGGGTGGCAGATGCCAGACTGGACTCTTCAAGATGAACTAGCTGCTTATGGTGATGGAAGGATAATATTCGAGTCCATAGTCGATTACATCAAGGGCCTATAGCCTTTGATTTCCTTAAGCCTTAAGAAGGCGTATTACCTCCTTTAGTGACGATATGAACCTTTCTACTTCTTCTTCGGTGTTGTAGAGGTATAGGGAGGCCCTAACAACTCCAAGTTTCTCATTTAATAAGTCCCTAACAAGAGGGATGGCGCAATGGAATCCTGCTCTAACACAGATGTCCAAGTTCCCCAAGGCTAAAGCCACATCTTCAGCTCTAACTCCGTTCACTACGAAAGAAACTATACCTGTTTGAGGTTCTTCAGGGCCCAAGACTCTAACGTCAGGTATCTCCCTCAAGAGCTTACTAAGCATCTTAGCGACTCTTACCTCGTGTTCCATGATGTTGGCAAGCCCAAGTCTCGATAAGTAGTCGAGAGCAGCTCCAAACCCTATCACGTTGCTTATGGGTGGTGTTCCAGCTTCAAAGACGTATGGTTTACCTAGGAGCTTATAGTCGTTGAATGAAGCATCAATTACTACTCCACCACCCACGATAGGAGAATCTAGTTGAACATCGTCTTCAACGTAGAGAACTCCCACACCAGGTGGGCCACACATTTTATGAGCTGAGAAGGCTAAGAAGTCGCAACCTAGCCCCCTAACATTTATCGGCATGTGGGGCGCTGACTGAGCTGCATCAATTAGTAGCAATGCCCCTCTAGACTTTGCTATCTTAGCTACCTCCTTCACTGGAGATATCGTTCCTAAGACGTTTGAGACGTGAGTTATTGATACAAGTTTGGTGTTATCGTCTATTAAGCGCTCAAACTCGTCAACCTTCAGTATGCCATTCTTCTGAGGCATTGCAAACCTGACTTCAACTCCATAGAGCTTACTTATCCTAATCCAGGGCAACATGTTTGAGTGATGCTCTAAAGCTGTGGTCACCACGTTGTCGCCCTTACTCCACTTAATTCCCATGGCGACCATGTTTATGGCTTCAGTAGTGTTTTTGACGAATGCTACTTCACTCATCCTAGCACCTATAAACTTAGCAACCTTCTTCCTGACCTCTTCATACATGTCTGTAGCTTGAACAGCAAGCCGGTAAGACCCCCGGCCAACATTTGCTCTACACTCTAGCAGGTAACTCACCATGGAGTCCACAACTTGCTTTGGTGTTAACGATGTAGCAGCATTATCAAAGTATATGATGCCCCTCGATAGAAGAGGATAGTCCTCCCTTACTTTATGAACATCATAGCTTGGCATAGTGACTTAGAAAGAAATATTGTAAACCAATTAAAATAAGTTAGTTGAGTAGCAGTATTTTGAGCTAAGGTTTCAGCCATGAGTCTTCCCACACCTGAGGACATTAGAAGAATGAGAATCATGGCAGGGCTAACGCAAAAGGAGCTTGCAGAAAGAGCTGGAGTCAGCCAATCTCTAATAGCCAGAATAGAGGCTGGAACTGTAGATCCAAGGCTTTCAACTCTCAGGAAGATATTGAAGGCTCTCATACCATCCATAGGCGACCTAAAGGCTGAGCAGGTAATGCATAAACCGGTAATATGGGTTGATGCTGATGAACCTGTGAGGAACGTAGTTGAGCTGATGGAGAAGTATGGCATATCTCAAATCCCAGTTCTCGATAAGGGCAACGTTGTGGGGACAATACATGAATCAACACTCCTGAGACACTTCCTCAAGACCAAGAACCCTTCTCTACTCTTTAACAAACAAGCTCGTGAGGTCATGGACGAACCACTTCCAATGGTTTCATCATTTACCTCCATCAGCGACGTCCTAGCATTGCTAGGAGGAGAAAAGCCAGCAGTTTTAGTTGTGAATGGAGGTAAGCTAGTAGGTATAATAACCAAGATAGACATAATATCAGCTATCAAGCCTAGGAGTAGAGGTCTTCATGATCTTGACCAAGGAAAGGCTTAGCAAGTATTTAAGCATTACGAGAGAGTTCTCTGAGTCAAGGTACATAAACGTTAACCCGATACAGCGTGGAGGAGTATTGAGCAAAGAGGCTCGCATGGCACTGCTTGAGTGGGGCGATGGTTACTCGGTATGCGACTTCTGTCCACCTCAAGCTCCAAGGTTAGACAAGATAACGAAGCCTCCCATAAGCGACTTCTACGATGACCTTGCAGCCTTCTTGGGTATGGATGAAGCAAGAGTTGTAACGAGGTGTAGGGAGGCTAAGCTCATAACGTTCCTAATGCTTTCGAAACCCGGAGACTATATAGTCCTCGACAGTCTAGCTCATTACACTAGCTATCTTGCTGCTGAGGTTGTAGGAGCAAGAGTTAAGGAGGTCCCAAATTCAGGCTATCCCGAGTTTAAGATAAACCCTGAAGATTACGCTGTAAAGATAGAGGAGGTATTAAAGGAGAGTGGTAAACTTCCAGCACTTGCACTCATAACTCACGTAGACTATCTTTACGGCAACCTAGTTGACGTAGTGAAGATAGCTAAGATATGCCACGAATATAACGTTCCAGTAGTCCTCAATGCTGCTTATACTGCAGGGGTAAGCCCAGTTGATGGTAAGAAGCTTGGAGTAGATGTGATAGTTAGTAGTGGGCACAAGAGCTGGGCTGCATGCGCACCAACAGGGATCTTGGCGATGACTAGCGAGATGGCAAGTAAGATCTTGAAGACATCGAGCATAGAAGGCGATATATCAAAGAGGAGGTTCGCCATGAAGGAGCTAGCCCTACTAGGTTGCACGGTAATGGGAGCCCCCTTAGTAACTTTGATGGCATCCTTCCCTTACGTTGTTGAGAGGGTTGAGAGGTGGGGAGAGGAACTTGAGAAAGCACGCTTCGTCGTTAGGGAGCTTGAGAGGATTGATGGCTTTAGGCAACTCGGAATTAAACCTAAAATGCACACTCTCATACACATGGAGTCCAAGAGCTTCTACGAAGTCTCCAAGAAGCACAAGAGAAGAGGCTTCTTCCTATACGATGAGCTGAAGGCTAAGGGGATAGTCGGGCTTCAACCAGGTCTTACTAAGCACTTTAAGTTCAATGTGTACGGCTTAACGTGGAGCCAAGTGAAGTACTTCGTTGAAGCCTTCCACGACATAGCAAGGAAGTATGGGGTAGAAGTTAGGTAATGAGCTTGATGTTCGACACCGTAATAGTGAGGTATGGCGCTGAAATAGGGGTAAAGAGCTCTCGAACTCGAGCAGAGTACGATAAGCTCTTAATAAAAAGTATGAAAGCAAGACTTAAAGCTGATGGATTGAGCTTAGAGAAGATCGAGAGAAGGTTTGGCAGAATTTATGTCAGGACCACGATGCCAAAGGAAGTAGCTCTCTCACTCTCCAGGGTCTTTGGGATATCTTCAACATCTCCAGCAATATCTTGCAAAGCAAGTCTCGATGAGATATCAAACGTAGCATTGAAGTTAGCTGAGGAGAGAGGAGGATGCGACGTCAAATTTGCTGTTCGATGCAGGAGAATCGGTGAGCACTCCTTTACGAGCATTGACGTCTCAAAACATGTTGGAGCCAAGATATTGGAATCAATGAAAGATAAAGGATGGCGAGTTGATCTTGATCAGCCCGACTTCACAATAAACATTGAGATAAGAGGGAATGAAGCTTTCCTCTACGTCGACGTCGTAGAAGGAGTTGGGGGGTTACCACAAGGCTCTCAAGGAGGCCTTCTGTGCCTCATGAGTAGCGGTATTGACTCACCTGTAGCTGCATGGCTGGTAATGAGGAGAGGCTGTCTCGTTACGCTACTACACTTTAACTGTCAACAATTCTCAGGAGAGAAGACCGTAGAGAAGGTCGTTGACTTAGCTAAAGTGCTTGCAAAGTGGTCGCCGGCCTACGAAACGAAGCTGATAATGGTCCCCTTCGGCGACGTACTTAAGGAGATAGTTGAAAAGGGTTCTCGAAGACTTACATGTCTCTTGTGCAAGAGAATGATGCTTAGAATAGCAGAGAAGGTGGCTCTAAGCAGAGGGCTCATGGGAATAGTCACCGGAGATTCTATAGGAGAGCAAGCTAGTCAGACGCTATCCAACATGGCCGTAATAAGCAGCGCGGTGAAAAGTCTCCCAATATATAGACCCTTACTAGGCTTCGATAAGCCTGAAACCGAGAGAATAGCAAGGAAAATAGGGACCTACGAGATCTCAGCAAGACCTGATGAAGGGTGTAAGGCGGCCCCATCTAAGCCGGCTATATCAGCTAAGCTAGAGGAAGTACTTGAAGCTGAGAAGATACTAGACATAGACCTTCTAATCGAAACCTCTATGAGTAGGATCACAGAATTAAAAGTCTAGTGCTTAGTTCCTCTTAAGTAGTCGTAAGCTGACATAGCTGCCTTTGCTCCCTCACCTGCAGCTATTATTACTTGCTTGTAAGGTATGGTAGTAGCATCACCTGCTGCGAAGACCCCTATCCTCGAAGTCCTGCATAGAGAGTCTATGACTATTTGTCCCTTATTGTCTAGCTCAACAAAACCTTTCAAGAAGTCGCTATCGACTTTCTTTCCAACTTCTATGAAGACTCCACTAACCTTTATCTCCTCCTCTTCTCCACTCTTAACGTTCTTGATCCTCACCCACTCCACAAATATCTTACCACCTATTTCTATGACTGTTGTGTTGAGCTTCTTTACAATGTTGCTTCTTTCGTGGACCCTATCTATCAGGGTCTTAAAGCCACTAAATCTACTCCTCTCGTGGATTAAGTAGACAGTCTTAGCTAGACTACTTAGGTAAAGAGCAGCATTTAGAGCAGGAATTCCTCCGCCAACAACTGCAACCTCTTTACCCTTAAAGAGGGGCCCATCACAAGTAGCGCAATACGAAACTCCTCTACCATAAAATTCTTCCTCACCCTTTACTCCAAGCTTCTTCGGCTCAGCACCTATCGCTAAGATCACTGACCTACACTTAAAGCGCCCACTAAACGAGGTCTTAACTTCAAAGACTTCGTTCACCTGCTCTATTTTAGTCACCTCATCATTTAGCATGCTTACTCCTAGGGATTCAACTTGCTCACTAAATAGCTTCATCAACTCCATACCTGTTATTGACTTAAAGCCTGGATAGTTCTCAATCAATGGTGCTTCTGCAGCTTGACCACCAGTCACCTTACCTATCACTTGAACCTTCAATCCAGCTCGGACACAAGTTAAAGCTGCAGTCAATCCTGCTGGACCAGCACCAACTACGATCACGTCATACATCTCCTCGCCCACAGAAAATCACCAGTACTATCTACTCTACGATTTCTCACAAAGTTTTCTGTCCTTTCAAAACAAATTTTAAAACGTTAAGAACTAGTCCTCACATTAGGTGTAAAGCAATGATGACGGCTTACATACTGTTAAAAACGGTCATAGCAAAGGAGCATGAGGTTGCGCAAGCGCTTCGGGGGGTAAGGGGGATCATCGAGGTGAAAGTAGTCTTCGGCGAGTACGATGTAGTTGTGAAGGCTCAAGCAGAAAACGCGAGGGAATTGGACGAGATAGTAACAAGCATAAGAAGGATAAATGGTGTTGCTGTGACCTCAACTCTAATAGCTTCAGACTAAGGAAATACCTTTAAATCACGCTTTAAACAATCATAAAATAGCTTGGGCGGGGGTTCCCGAGCTAGGTCAAAGGGGCGGGACTCAAGATCAACCCAGTGGATTACCGATGAGTCATCCCGTGGCGTAGGCCTTCGTGGGTTCGAATCCCACCCCCCGCATCAATTCAGTTAGAGTTCTTTGATACTATACAACAATGTGGTCTCACTAAAGGGGTGAAGGATCTAAAGAAGGTCATCAACTACTTGGAGAAGTTAAAGATTAGAGATGGAG
Source organism: Candidatus Nezhaarchaeota archaeon WYZ-LMO8 (assembly GCA_004347965.1). Taxonomy (GTDB): domain Archaea; phylum Thermoproteota; class Methanomethylicia; order Nezhaarchaeales; family WYZ-LMO8; genus WYZ-LMO8. The sequence continues at coordinate 3,546 of QNVF01000019.1, read as the reverse complement.
AGAAAAACTTGGAAAGTTGCGATCTTTAAGATCCGCACCCTCCAAGACTTTAATCCTTCTTTACTTCCCATGCATTTGGCAGTTGACGTTAGCTTTCTTGACTCAATGTATTAAAAGCTTTTTCTATTAGAGGAAAAGACATGCATTTATGAGAATTGAACTGTCTGAAGAAGCTAAGGAATTAGTTAAAAAATACCTAAAAACTGAAAAGCAAAAAACTTACAACTACGACTTTTTCATCGACGAAGAGAAATACATAAAGTGGGAAGACGTAGATATCGGGATGGAGGCTTGGAGCGAGAGGGTCTTTGAGGTAAAGGCAGAAGATGTTGAGGCATATCTAGAGGCAACTGAAAATTATAACCCGATTTTCAGAGATGAAGAGTTTTGTAAAAACACTGTTTGGGGGAAGCCCATAGCCCCTCCAATGTTCCTAACGACAATAGCCTTCTGGCTTGTCGGAGATTCTTTTGTTGGAAGCTGGGTAAAAACACCGGGGGCAATAAACCCAGGACAAAAAATAGAGTTTTACGAACCTATACGAGTAGGGGACGTGATTAGAGCAAAAATGAAGGCCTTCGACAAGTACATAAAGAGAGGGAAGAGGTACTTAACCTACTACGTTGAATACGTGAACCAAAAAGGGGATCTCGTGGCAAAGTGGTGGGCGACCCTAATACTTCCTCTCACTAAAAGCCATGAAGAACACAAGATAGAAGGCGTTTGGAGGTAAGTTGGATGGTAAGATTTAGTGAAGTTGAACTTGAACAACCATTACCCACCATAGTAGCTAAAGTAACGCAAGAAATGATAACGAAATTCGCATGCGCCTCTTTGGACTTCAACCCAATTCACATAGACCCTGTTTGGGCGAAAAAGGTCAATCTTTTAGGTTATGGAAAAACAATTGCTCATGGCCAGTGGACTATTGACAAGTTAACCCAGGTAATTACGAATTGGTGCTACGTGGACGGGGGAAGACTAAAATCGATTGACATAAAACTTATCCATCCAATTTTCGTTGGAGACACCATCAAGTTCATGGGCAAAGTTGTTGCAAAGCACCCAAGAAAGAAAGACAGTTTCTGTGAAATTGAGCTTTGGGCTGAGAATCAAAATGGAGAGAAAGTAGCAGTGGGAGTAGCAGAAGTCTACCTCCCCTGACCTTAATGATCTAGCACTGGACTACCTCTAATAATTCGGAAAATTCATTTACTTCTTTACCAATTACCCTTAGCTTTATTAGCAGCTCTTCATTCTTCACCTGTACTTTATTTGAATGTCTAGTTCTCGTCGATGGTCGGTTAATGCCTTTTCGTCTAAGAGGCTCGGCCACATTTCCCAGCAATTGCTTAGAGAATCTAGTATCAACGGTATCTATTAGAGCTGTCTTCTCACCACCTACGATCAAGTAGCTGTTGTAGGGGACTCCATGAGGTAGCGACCATAGAGACTCAGAGATATTAACTCCATGTCGTCGACGCAAACGTGGAAGACGTCGTCAGCCACGCACCTAACAGTCATAGTCCAGCACCAAGATAAATGAGTGTAAACAGCGAAATAAATTGTGTTGAGAAAAGCGGGAGCGAGAAAACCTTCTAGCCTTCTTAATCACGTTAAGACAATTGAAGAACGCTACTTAAGCTCCTCTAATAATTTTTTAAACACTAAGCACATTACTAACATCGAGAAGATCGTAGAGTTACTTGATGCATGCACTCTTGGCTTAACAAAAGTTTTCTATGCTCTCATACAGTTGTTGATGTGATAAGAGATGCTCCTTCCAAGGACGATAATCTTCTCAACCATTACTATTGACGGCAGGATTGCTAGCAAAAATAGGTTTAGTCAACTAAGTTGTCCTCATGATTTAAGGAGGCTTCATGAGCTTAGAGCTCAATGTGATGCAGTGATGGTTGGAGCTAATACTGTGATCATAGATGATCCATCTCTTCGCTTGAAGTACGCTGAGGGAAGGAACCCTGATAGAATAATAGTTGACGGACTACTTAGAACTCCTCTAAACGCTAGGGTCTACACACTCAAGACGGCTAAGACTCTGGTCCTAACAACCACGATGGCTCCACCAGATAAGGTTGAAAAGTTGAGGGACATGGGGGTCGAGGTCTTGCTCTTAGCGGAGAGACCTCCAATAAACATGAGAAAGGCTATGGAAGCCCTTGGCTCCCTAGGCTACAGAAAGATAATGGTTGAGGGAGGAGGAGAGCTTATATGGTACTTGTTCAAGGCTCGTGTAGTCAACGAGCTTAGAGTAACGATAGCTCCTTATATATTCGGTGGCAGAGAATCTGTAAGTCTCGTTATGGGAGAAGGATTCTCCACAACTGCTGAATCACCAATATTCAAGTTGAGATCCGTTGAGCGCTGCTTATGTGATAACGAAGTCCACTTAATATACGATGTTGAGTACAAGGGTTGAAGACCATGATAATCAACGTTAAGCTGGCTCTCCTAGGTGAGGACCTCAGTATTCGAAGGAGGGTTAGCATAGAGCTCGAAGACGGTGTTATAAAATCGATAGTTAATGGATTCAGAAGTGAGGGGCTAACCTTCAAGAATGGGGTAGCTCTTCCGGCTTTGGTGAACGCGCACATCCATGTACTGGACTTCGCCTTCCAAGAAGTAGGTCTAAACTTGAAATTATCAAAGCTAGTGAGTGAACCTCATGGCCTCAAGCACAAGCTCATAGCAAAGCTAAATCCTAGCACAATACTTCGCGCTTCCTTAAACCTTTTCAATAAACTTGTCAAGCAAGGGGTGTACACGGCAATAATCTTCTGTGAAAGGTTTGAAATCGCCGATTACGTAAAACAAGCTTCTCAGCGATTAAATTTGAACGCAATAATCCTGACAAGACCGGAAAGAACGAACTCCAAGTTGTTGATTGATGAAGCACTTAGAAATGCTAACGGTCTTGGTCTTGACTCCCCTCTTAGGTACGACGTCAACGAACTCATAGAGATGAGAAATAAGTGCATCGAGAAGGGGCTCCTCAAAGCTGTTCATGTATCAGAAACTCCAGAGACTCATGAGAAGGGGGACTTTAAGCTTGCACTAGACTTCTTAGAATCAGATTTTATGGTTCACGGCATCTACTTAGGGGAAGATGAGATTCGTGAATTGTCATCAAGAGGCGTTAGCTTAGCGATATGTCCAAGGTCCAACATGTGGTTCTCCTCAGGACTTCCACCTCTAAGAGAGCTCTTCAAACATAACGTCAACATCATCCTAGGAACGGATAATGCTGGCTGGGTAAACCCGGATGTCTGGAGAGAGTTAGAGATCCTGTTTAATGTGGCGAGACTTCAAGGTTTACGCTTGGATCCAAGAGAGTTGCTAAAGACTGCCACGGTTAACGTTAACAAGGTAAGAGGCCTGAAGGTTCCGGGCAACATACTAGAGGAGGGATCTCCAGCCAACTTCATTGTGTTAGATGGTGAGGAGTTAGGTCTAAGGTTCTCGAGGAACGTGTACGCATCCATAGTCAAGAGAGGGTCGGCTGAGACGGTGATCTTCAGGTCATTC
>QNVF01000018.1 GCA_004347965.1 Candidatus Nezhaarchaeota archaeon WYZ-LMO8 | reverse complement strand
TAGACATAACATTTGAAAGCCATAAGGCACTTGGAGCATTTATCAAATCTCTCCACAGGAAGCCCATAGCTTACTCGTACTCACTCTATGACCTTTCATCTCATCCTTCAACAATAATATCGGGCTCTCTTCCATACGAAGAGTTCTTCAACTTCACGAGCCTTCTAGACTCCTTAAGGGATTATGGTGTAGTTAGAGATTACGCGCTATACATCATCAATGCAAAGACGTCATCAGGTAAGGCCTTACCGTACCATTGCTACGACGGATTTAGCTGGCGCTTCAACCTTGAACCATGCGTTAATGAGATCTTGAAGTCGGTTAAGCAAGCTCAGAAGGGTAGAGCGAGATTAGCTAGAGCTGCTGATAAGAGTATTGAGCCGATGTAGTTTTCCATAGCTCTCGAGACATCGACGAACACCTTAGGTAGCAAGTCTACAACTGGGGCCCCAAAGGCACCTCCACCTCCTATCAACGTCAAGACCCTGAATATTATGTTACCGGTCATCCCATTAGGAGCTATGACTAGTGTAGCACATTTAACGGCATCCTCAATTAATATGCCTTGATGGTAGGCTTCAATGCTGCACTCCCTCCTAACTCTGTCTACGACCACCTCTGCCTGCCTTAACGTTTCATCCACCATGGCGTCCCTACCATAGTCCTCTAGTCTCCCACCCGATAAGACGGCTACGATCGGTCTCACTCCAAGAGCTCTCAACAACCTTACACCACCCTTAACCAGCTCAACCTTATCCTCAACGTCGTTCCCCTCGTCCACGCCAACAGGCGCCAAAAAGAACACAGTGTGATCTGGAGTTTCTAACACAGCTACACGATGAACCCTCTTAAGCTCAAAGACTCTCTTCAACTCCCTTAACGTCTTATTCGCTGAAAGGGTTCCTCGAACAACAGCTTCCACTTCACCCTTCGCTAACATCTCAACTATGGTGCTCTCAGGCTCGCGTGTAGCTATTACTTCAACGGCACTGTCACACAGCTTAGATATTCTACCAACTGCCTCTTCACTGCCAACAATTTTTACGTAAGCAAGCCCCTGCTCCACGGCCTTTTTCGAGTCTCTTAACACCTTTCCTGGATAATCTTCACGCTCTAGGCCTATCCCTATGGCTACAGTCACCCTTCGTTTCGTAGCCTCTCTTAATAGTCTCTCTCTAAGCCTATCAGCTCTGATAGGAATCTCGGGGCTCAGCATGGTAGAGCCAATCACCCCTCATCGCTTTTAACCGACATCATAGCCCAAATTTAACTTACTCAGCAGCTACTATAATTGTTTTGAGTGTTCTCTTCCCGACTTACGCGATTGTTACCCAAATAGCAAGAGGGTATTGATACCTCAACCTGTAAGCGATACACTCTTGCTAACACTCACTTTATCCTCTCGACCACTAGCTTGGCGAGATCCTTCAAGATCTTCTTCACGTCATAGCTTATGTCAGCTTCATCTAGTGCTGAAGAGCCCTCTTCAGCCAACTTCAGCGCCAGCTTGCGAACGTAATCGAGAGCACCTGTAGACCTTATCACCTCCCTAACCATTTCAACGTCCTCGTTTGAAGCATACCTGTTGCCGAGGGTCCTCTCTAAGATCTTCCTCTGCTCTGGGGTTGCTCTCTCCCAAGCTTTAACCACAAGCAAGGTCTTCTTACCCTCCTTAATGTCTGAGTCGACAGGCTTACCTACAACCTTCTCGTCCCCAAAAACTCCTAGGATATCGTCCTGTAGCTGGAATGCTATGCCCACTGGGATCGCGTACTTCGAGTAAGCATTTAGTAGTTCTCTATCGGCTCTCGCTAAAACTCCTCCCATTCTTAGGGGACCATCAATGGTGTATATTGCCGTTTTAAGCCTATGAACTTCAAGCACGTCCTTCTCTTTAACCATGCCTAGAGACTCCTTCTCTAGAGTCATATCGAGAATCTGTCCATGTCCGGTCTTCTCTATGACGTCTTGTAGAACTTCTACAGCTTCTAGGACAACGTCGTACTCAAACCCCGACCTCAATAATGCTTGAACAGCATAAACTGCAGAAAGATCTCCAGCTATTATAGCCATACTATATCCGTAGTGAGCTGCATCCTCATGTCCATAGATCTCCGAGTGTAGATCTCTGAAGGCTCTCCAGACCGTAGGTCTATTTCTTCTAACTTCATCTCGATCCATGACATCATCGTGAATTAACAGGTAGGAGTGAGTAAGCTCGATCGATATTGATGCTTTCACTATTCTACTATCAATTATCCCCTTAGAACCGGCGTAGCCCAATATCATCAATGAAGGCCTTATCCTCTTACCTCCACTAAGAGTGAACCTAGCTATCTCTTCAATAACCCGCCTCCTCCTCTCGTCTTTAACGTCATTCGCCTTCAACTTCAAGAAGCTTACTAGCTCCTCCTCTATTTGGGGACCATACCTTTCAATAAACGATTCAAAGGCTCCCACGACTTAACCTTAATTGGGAAGTTTTTAATTAAAGTTTTCCAAACGCGTTTGAGGCTCGATAAACCTCATGGCTAAGAACGCCTTTGAGATGCTTAATGAGGAGATAAGGAGAGAGCTAGCAGCTCTAGGCTTTACTAGGCCAACGGAACCCCAGGAGAAGGCCATACCGCTAATATTGTCTGGGAAGAACCTCTTGATAGTATCTCCAACAGGAACCGGTAAGACAGAGGCTGCAGTACTACCAGTCCTCGACATGATGTTAAGGCTGAAGAGGGAGGGTACATGCCGAGGAATAATGTGCATCTACGTAACGCCTCTTCGAGCATTGAATAGAGATCTCTGGGGGAGATTGTCGAAACTAGCTGAGAATATTGGTCTAAGCATTGAAGTTAGGCATGGAGATACTCCGCAGCATGTTAGGAGAAAGCAAGCTCAACGACCTCCAGATATGTTGATAACCACACCCGAGACTTTACAAGCAATCTTAATCGGCAGGACTCTTAGGAGGAGCCTAATTAATGTCAGGTGGGTTATAGTAGATGAAATACATGAGTTAGTAGCTGATAAGAGGGGGACCCAACTATCCATAGCTCTTGAAAGATTAAAGAGGATAACTGGTAGGAGTCTTCAGAGGATAGGATTATCTGCTACTGTTGGCTCAATAGATGTCGTTAAGAGATTCCTCGCAGGGAGCGATGAGGAGGTAGATCTAGTTTACGTTCCCATGCCCAGAAAGATGGAGATCATAGTTGACTCTCCTTCTATTAGTGGTCATGAAGAGATCACGTCGATACTTCAAGTAACTCCTCATGCGTCTTCAGCGATGCTAAAGATAGCCAGTGAAATAAGGAAGCATGGAAGCGTCTTAGTCTTCACAAATACAAGAGAAGCTACTGAGTTATTATCCTCGCGCTTGGCACTTATAGCCAGTGACTTTGAAGTAAGAGCTCATCATGGCTCACTATCAAGAGATGAGAGGATTCAGGCAGAGGAAGACTTCAAAGAGGGTAAGGTTAAGGCTTTAATTTGCACATCATCTCTTGAGCTCGGAATAGACATAGGCTCAGTCGATTTCGTAATACAATTTATGTCACCTAGACAATCAACACCTCTATTGCAGAGAATCGGTCGATCAGGCCATAGAGTAGGCGGTGTAGCAAGGGGTCTAATAATCTCTTATTCATCGGATGACGTCATAGAGTCAGCGGTTTTAGCTAAGAGGGCACTTAACCAAAAGCTCGAGGAAATAAAGATTCATGAACGTGCTCTCGACGTTCTAGCACACCAGGTAGTAGGACTCGTGATGGATGAGGGTGCTATAGAAGTAAATGAAGCCCTAAGCATAATCAGGGGGGCTTATCCTTACAGGAATTTAACGCTCGAAGACTTTCTTGAAACCGTGAAGTTCCTCCACGATAGAGGAGTCATCAGGCTTGTGGGCTCGAAGCTCAAGCGAGCCGGTAGGGCGACGATGGAGTTTTACCTCCATAACTTGTCAATGATACCCGACGTGAAGAAGTACGATGTAGTCTCTCTACCAGACAAGCGGAAAGTTGGGGTTTTAGATGAGGAGTTTGTCGTCACAAAGGTTAGGGAGACTTTAAGCATAATACTAGGAGGAAGGGTTTGGAAGATCATAGGAGTTGAGGAGTCTAAGGTCTACGTGGAACCGTCGGATGACATTGAGGGGGCCATACCAACATGGATTGGGGAGCTCATACCAGTACCCATGGACGTAGCGTTAGAAGTCGCTTCCATCAGAAGAAGTATCGAGGAGCTATACAAAGAGAAGCTCGACCTAAAGAAGGCTTTAGAAGGCTATCCATTAACAGATAGAGCCATTAAAGTGGCTTTGAGCGACGTGGTGGAGTACTTAAAGCTAGGTCTACCGTTCCCCCACGATAAGAGGATCGTGGTTGAAGGACTTGGCAACTACGTCGTGGTTCACGCCTGTTTTGGATCCAAGGTTAATGAGCTCCTTGGCCTCATACTATCGTCAATGTTGAGTAGCTCGATTTCCTCGATGATCCACTATAGAGCAGACCAGTACAGAGTCCTACTTATATCGTCTCGAAACATCAGAGCTAGCTTTGTAGCTAAATTACTTAGTGAATTATCACCAGAGGACGTGGACTCTTTAACGAACAACCTCATGCCGTCATCCGACGTCTACTTGTGGAGACTATTCCATGCTGCGAAGCGAATGGGAGTCGTAGAGAAGGATGCTAACGTAAAAGCTTTCTCTAAAGCTTACAAGTTCCTGCTAGGAACAATTGTTGATAGGGCTGCTAGAATGGAGGTCCTGATAGACAAGTTTGACGTTGATGGCCTTAAACAAATCCTAGAACTGATCAGAAAAAACATTATAGAAGTAGTTTGGTTCGAAGGAGGGAACAGGGCATCACCTTTGGCCACGCCGATACTCAATAAATACGTCCCTCTCGAAGCGATCCCATTAAGGCTCAGTAGCGACAAGACCCTAGACGAACTAGTCCTCGAGAGACTTATGGAGAGAACTGTAAAGCTTGTATGTATGTATTGTGGTAACTGGACAACTTCTAGGAAAGTCAAGTACCTGCCAGAAGACATTAAGTGCCCTAAGTGTGGGGCAAGGTACATAGCGGTTACATGGCCTAGTGACGATAAGATTGAGAAGTTAATTAGGAAGAAGCTGTCAGGCAAGCTCACCAAGCAAGAGGTGGATGAGATTAAAAGATATCAAATGTCAGCAAGTCTGGTTTTAACCTATGGGAAGAAGGCAGTTATGGTTCTAGCTGCAAGGGGTGTAGGTCCTCAAACAGCATCAAGAATACTTGCTAAAGACGCTAGAGGTGAGGGTACACTTTTTAAAGATATACTAGAAGCCGAGAAGAACTACATCAGGACGAGGATGTACTGGTCTCAAAGCTAGATCGAACGATTAAATGAGGGGGAAGGGGCTTTCAGTCGGAGTAAAAGGTAATTTCTCTAATTTCACGAGTATCTGACGTTCTAGGCTCTTAAGTCTCTCCAACACTAGATCCTTCGCTCTTTGAGTCATCGCAAAGACGGGTATTGTAGTGCCAGCTTGTAGTAAAGCCTTCCTTCCAGCGATCTCCCTCACCCATCTTGATGCACACGAAGTTATCACGTCACAGGTGCTTGCTAAGATCTCTGTCTCCTCCTTTGACGTCCCGGTTAAGTGCGTGGCAAATATCCATGAATCCTCGTACCTAGCCCTTATGATCTCAGCGTCTTTAGCACTAACTATTGTTACAGCAACATTTGACATCCCAAGCTTGTAGGCGAGCTCAACTCCAGCTAACTGATCTATTCTGGCTCCTTCTTTATCAAGGACGATGCCTCCTTCCAACTCTATTCTCTTAATAACCTCTGGTATTGGGCTTGTTTTCACAAGACCAGATAGTCTACCCCCAAGGCCCTGGACTAATAACGGATTTCTTGTTACAACAGTTCCAGCACAATCAGCGACTATGACGGCACCGCCGATCATGTGCTTCTTTAATCCAAAGCTTATTAGCTCAGAAGATCCAAAGGGAACGAAGTCTTCGTCTGATGTAACGATCCTATTCTTAGTGAACATACCAAACTTTCTTATCCTGAACTCTATGTTCCTCTTAATCTCCTCCTTCGAAAATATCTTTACCGGTTCCTCAAACCTGCTTGCTAACGGACAAGACTTTATCAGTGGCTTTCCAACATCTACAACTTTACCGTTGCGTACCACTATTCTGGTCCTCCCCAAAGCTTCCATCACATGCTCGTCCATCATACGCTAGAGGGGCGGAGGATGATATAACATTTTCCATGAATAAAGCACTCAGCACTTAAGCCTTCACGAAGGTCTTATAAACGTTAAAAGCTTTAATCTTCGAGCTTTGGAAGCTCTCCTTTAAATGTGCGAAATAAAATTCAAATTAAAGGTTGGAGCTTCATGAAAGCCAAATGACTTAAAAACATTTAGCTTACATTTTGTTTGTAATTAACTACAATAGTTGCCTAAAACTTCATAGAGTTGGGGGACAAATTGGAGAAGAGCGAATCAAACATCTCCTACGCTAAACCAGTAGGCATTATTGAAGGTAAGACCACTACTAGTAGCTTCAGGATTAAGATCTTATCTGATGAAGTTGGGAAGAACTCTTTCCTCGAAATAGCTCACGAGGGCACATACTACGTTTGTGGAATCAAGGAGCTTTATCGAACCGATGACGGCGTTTATGCTGAATGCTTTGTCATAGGTCAAGGGCCCAAGCTCCCCTTCATACCTGGAAGCTCTGTCTACTTAGCTAAGGAAGAGCACATTAGGAGAGCATTAAAGCTTAGCGATGATCCCTCGACTGGAATATACATAGGCAAACTGAAGGCACTGGATTGCAAGATATGGCTTCCAATAAAGAAGCTTGGAAGGATATTCATAGTTGGAAAGCCAGGTTCAGGGAAGTCATATACAGCCGGCGTCTTCATCGAGGAGCTATTGAAGAAGGGAATACCGCTGCTGATAATAGACATCCATGGCGAATACTCAAGTTTAAAGGTAATGGGAGATGTAACCTCCGAAGAGTTTGGTGTATACCCTAAATCTTACGCTGAAAACGTCGTGGAGTTTGGAGACCCTAAAGTTAGTCCCGGCATAGATCTTCCGCTTAATGCATTGGAAGTGGCTAAACCTGAGGACTTAATAGTTCCAGGTCAATGTACAATAATTAATCTTCGAGGACTATTAAGGGAGGAACAGATATCTCTAGTCTCTTCAATCCTTGAGAAGGTATTTCAAGCAGTGGTAGAAGGTAGATTAAGGCCCTTCTACTGTGTCCTCGATGAGGCCCATAGATTCGCTGGTAGAGAAAGGACCAAGGCTACTGACATCATTAGAAGGTTTGCCCAGGAAGGCAGAAAGTTTGGTGCAGGCTTGATAGTCATAACTCAAAGACCTCAACTACTTGATACAACCGTTAGGGGGCTTGTTGGCACATGGGTTATCCATAGGCTATCTGATCCTAATGACATGAGGATAACGCTTGAAAGTGGAGGGCTTGAGAATGAGTGGGAGAACGTCATAGCCTGGCTTGAAAGTGGTGAAGCTGTTATAACCGGTGAATCTGTTGAGAAGATACCGATAGTAGTTAGGATCAGACCTCGAGAAACTAAGCATGGGGGTGAAGGCTTTAATCCATTGGATTACGCAGTTAAACCTAGTGATGCTTCAGTTGCAAGGTTGCTTGAAAAGCTTTCAAAGGCAGCTACATGCGACTTAGACAAACTTCAGAAACAACCTATTTCAGTGGTAGGTCTTCCTCAAGTCTTCCTGCCGATAGTTGTTAATGAATCGGAGATATTGGAGAAGATCGAGAACACATACTCTAATCTGAGTTTCGACGTAACGTCATTAGAGCTAAACTACATGCCTGCCCTTTACTGCGAAGTTGAGGCAAAAGTTGAGAGACAAAACCCCTATGTGAAGCTCTCAGATGCTATTCAAAGATTAATACCCATAGGCGTAGAGGTTAGGGAGATAAATTGGGATAGCTCTCAAGCTTACGATATAGAATTGAAGGACTTAGAATCTCTCGATCTTCTTCCATCACCTCCACAACCCGGCTCCTATCAGAGAACATGCTTTAACATAGCAGACGCCAAGATAGTCAAGAAGATTAGAGAGGAACTACTAGCTTACGCTGCCACAAAACTTGTAAAGACACTTTACTACAGTAAGAAACTCGGCAAGTTTTCGTTAACAAGTGATAAGCAAGCCTTCTTATCAGAATGTCTCAACGAGGTAGCTGAGATAGAACGATGTGAAGAGAGGAACCTCGAAGAGAGCTACCTTAAATCCATGACCGAGATAGACGAGGCGATAGAGAGATACAATAAGAGACTTCGAAAATTAGGTGAGAGTTACAATGTTTTACGTCGTGAATACGAGCAGTTAAGTGAGCAGCTCAAGGAGGCAAAGAAGCATGGAAAGCCAATACTTAAGCTCTCGAAGCAGCTCGACATTAGAAAGAATAAGCTTGAGAACATTAGAGACGAAATGTTGAAGATAAACGTTCAAATAAAAGAGCTGAATGAGAAGAAGAGAGCTCTGGAAAGAGAGTGGAGAGAGAAGATCAGAGAGCTAAGGATGAAGATCAACTCCCTCAAAAGCTTCGATGTAAAGTCCATGATAATCCAACCTGAACCTAAAGAGCTCTCCATCGTTAATTTTCAGCTTATGTGGATTCCAGTGTATAAAGCAAAGTTAGTAATAGCTAGTAAGGACAATTCTAAGGAAGTTACAATTTGGTGGAATGCTTTAAATGGCAAAGGTTTCTACGGCTCATGTACCATATGCAATACAGAGCTAAAATATCTCTCAAGCTCAGCAATTTGTGAGATGTGTTTTAACTCCATATGCTCAAAGCACTCACTGAGGTGCTCTGCATGTGGAACAATACTATGTGAAGTACACTTTGACTCTCACATGTTAAAGTGCTCTTCGTGCTCTAAGACGATATGTAGTGCGCATGCTAATAGATGCTCGATATGCAATGAGCCTCTCTGCTCTTCATGCCTCCTTGCGTGTGCTGAATGTGGTACAGTAGTTTGTAAGCAGCATAGTTGGACATGTGAAGTTTGCAGCAAGACATTCTGCGAAAATGAGGAGAGGAGGACGTGCAACGTATGTGGAAGAGATGTTTGTCTCTCACATTCATATACATGTGAAGTATGTGGAAGAGCTGTTTGTAGAGATCACGCAAATCGTTGCGCTTTATGTGGCAATTACGTATGTAGAGATTGCATAGGCGAATCTAGAGGTCTCATTAGGAGGAAGATATTATGCGTAAAATGTGCAAATAGTGAAGTTTAAACTCCAAATCTTCTTTGACGCTTTTGATATGTCCTAATAACTCTGAGCAAATCTATGTACCTGAACTCTGGCCAGTATACATCGAGGAAGCAAAGCTCGCTATAAGCCGACTGCCAAAGAAGAAATCCGCTTAACCTCTCCTCACCTGAGGTCCTTACGATTAAGTCTGGATGGGGGTTTGGTAAATGAGATGTATATAGGAATTTCTCGAATAACTCCTCGTCTATGTCCTCAGGTTTAAGAGAGCCCTTAACAACTAAGCTTGATATCTGTCTTATAGCATCTATTATTTCTGCCCTCCCACCGTAGGCAATCGCTACATTAAGGTAGTAGTTTGAATAACTTGATGTCATCTCTTCAAGCTCATATAGAAGCTTCTGAACATTACGTGGTAGCAACCATGTTCTTCCCAAGGCCTTGACTCTAACACCATATCTATGTACTCGCTCATCTTTCAAGACTCTTCGCAACGTCTCTTCAGCAATTTTCATGACTACATCTACTTCCTCAGTCTTTCGTTTGAAGTTTTCAGTTGAAAACACGTATATCGTCAATGTCTTGATGCCAAGTTTTAAACACCAATTCAATAGCTCTTCGACTTTCTTAGCACCAATTCTATAACCCTCTTCTAGGGACAACCCCTTGCTTCTAGCCCAACGCCTATTGCCGTCCAGGATCACGCCCACGTGCTGGGGCATGGGCCTAGACTTTACATTCCTTTCAAGCCATTTCCCGTAGAGCTTGTAAACCCCAAGATACCTCAAGACCCTTTCAAACAAGCTCATTAGCTACGCCGCCTACCCTTCTTAACCCTATACTCTCTTAAGCTCTCCTCATTAAATGGTCTACCGCTCTCAGTTATTTCTTTAGGAAACTTATCGATCCACCTATTCATGAACTCTAGCTCCTCGTCAGGATCCATAAGCCGCAAATCATCGGGTAACATGTGTGGTATTTCATCAATTATCGGATACCATCTATAGCATTCCTCACATATAATGAGCCCTTCAACAATCTCCTTCGAAAAGCAGTCGAGACACTCATCATCAGTGGGCTTAACGTCCTTAACCCAACCGCTCTTTAAAGCACAGTAGAGAGGGCACTTCGATGGTAGCTCTTTAGGTTTATCCCTCTCTTCAACCCTAAATATTAGCAGCTTTAGTGGAAACTTCTTACACATTGGACATGCCAATAGATCCATAAGTCTCAACTTCATTTTCCACCACAACTTCTTTTAACTACCTCATCACAAATAAATAACCTACTCTCACCGTATTAATTACTGTTAAGGTGCCCAACATGAGCATAGTAACTTTGTGCGTCTTTGAGGACGAGGACTACGAGAACTTCCTGCCCATGACTCATACGAAGCCTGTCTTCAACCTTGTATGTGGCTCAAAAACCCTGCTTGAGAGGATGATAGAGGAATTGAGACCTCAAAAAGTCCTACTATTCACTAGAGACTACCTCAAGGAGAAGTTAATCCAGAAAACCTCCTTTACTGTCAATGAAGTAGACGTGGAGGGCGAGACGTTAATAGTTAATGGGAGACTCTTAGTGGATTTTGAAGCGGTATCTATTTTACGTTCAATGAAGTTGGGGGAGGCCTTAACGTGCAAGGGCGCATTAATAGCGATGAAGCTTGGAGAGGGCGTTGCAAGAGGAGCTTTAGCAAATAGAATCTTTGAACCTAGGCTAATTAAGTCATTTGCGAGCATAAAGGAGGTGGACCTAAACCTCATAAATTATCCTTGGCACTTAATGGAGTTGACGTCAAAGCTTCTAAACGAAGTGTCATCCCTAGGAGAGGGGTATAGCGGCGATGAGATTAAGGTGATTGGTGACCCTCAGATGTTAAGAGTCGGTGGTGACATCCAAGTCGAGGGTCCAGTTATAGTCGATGTTAGGAAGGGACCAGTGTACATAGGCAAAAACTGCATTATCGAGGGTTACACCAAGATAGAGGGACCAGTGTACATAGGCGACGGCACCATGATTAAGGGGGCTTACATAAGATCTAAGTGCTACGTAGGTAGAGTTTGTAGGATAGGTTTTGGAAGTGAGCTTGAAGAATCGATAATCTCCGATTTCACGAATAAGCAGCACGCAGGCTTCATAGGTCACTCCTACATAGGAGAATGGGCGAACATAGGTGCTGGAACAAACGTCTCAGATCTTAAGAACACGTATGGCACTGTAAGAGTTTCAATAAGGGACTCGATGATCGATAGCGGTCTTGTAAAGCTAGGATGCTTCATAGGCGATTACGTAAAGACTAGCATAGGGACGCAAATATATTCAGGCAAGAAGATCGGATCTTTCTCGCATGTGCACGGCTTCGTGTACGATGACGTTCCTCCCTTCACCATATGGGCTAGAAGCTTTGGTCTTGAACCTGTAGAATTGACATTAGAATCAGCCATTGAAACGCAGAGGAGGATGTACGAGAGAAGGGGGGTAGTACAGACTAAAGCTGACGTAGAGCTAGCGAAGAGACTTTTCGAATTAACCGCCGAAGAACGTGTTAAGAAAGGAGTTAAGAGTAGACCATTTAGGCTAACTTAAACTCACTCGTTTAAATCGCCCTCATAACCTTCAACAACGCCAAGCACATCATACATTCTACCCTTTCTTACCATCCCCTCGTAAATCCTCCAAACGCGCTTAATGGTCATGTACACCGTCTTGAACCCCTTAGTTTCAAGCTTAGCCTTCACCTTATCGTAAAACTGTGCAGGCTTAATGTCCTCATTTGTGAGGACCTCTATTATTGCTTCTTCGATGTCGGAGGTGTGAGGGTACCCCTTCCTCCTCATATCAACTCCTCTGGAATGCTTCTTACTTCATAAGCTATCTTAGGTGTGATGCCACTTTTTCGTAGCCTTTCAGCTACGTGAGGATACATGAATACGTACTCCTCCTCTATCTCTTTAGCTAACCTTGGATCTATCTCTAAGAGTCTTTCCTTTATTCTATCATAACCCTCTCTGCCGCTAAATGATAACATGACTGCTGGATGACATGAAACACCATAGTCTAAGAGGTTCCTTAAAGCTTGAAGCTGTAGATTGAATTGGCTCGGTAAGGCTCCAGTTAATAGTGAGAACTCTTCTTCGCTCGTCCCCTTAATAGATACCCTCACATACACGTTACTGAACTTCGAAATATCTCTCGCATAACTCCTATCACTTCCAATAAGTATACCATTCGTCTCAAGGATAAAGGTGAATAACCCATCGTTCTCAACGAGCTCTAGAACTTTAAGTAGATGTTCTCTACCTATCGTCGGCTCGTTACCACTTATCCTCACTTGACGATAACCGTGCTTCAAGGCGCAGCTCTTAATTGCCTGGTAAACTTGCTCTGGAGTGTAGAACTTACCTACTTGTCCAGGATGATCTCTAGGAACACCACTCCAACAAAACACGCACCTCAAGTTGCAACCACAACAATCTGCGGTTGCTATTCCACCATACCATCTACCACCTCTAGCTACTCGATAATACTTTCTACTCAAACCCTTAACTACAAGCTTCTCGATAGTCTCTGACAACTTCAAAGCATCAAAAGTGGTCGTCAAGCACCATCTCCTTAGCCTTTCTTAATTGTAATTTCTTGGTTCAAAAATTAAAAGTTAAGCTTCTACTCTTTATACGTTAAGACAGTTTATAACACTTAAATTGTGTATTAGTATATCCCCGAATAGTTTAGCGGCAATTTGTTGGCAAGGGTGTTATGTTTGAAACTTGTAGAATACGAAGCCAAAGATGTTTTGAAGAGGTACGGGATTCCAGTTCCTCAAGGTATTGTGGTAACAAGCGTTGAAGAGGCGTATAAGGCGGCTTGCAAGCTTAAACCACCTTTCGCAGTAAAGGCTCAAGTACCTGTAAGTGGACGAGGGAAGGCTGGCGGTATTCTTTTCGCCTACTCACCTGATGAGGTCAAGGTAATAGCTGAGAAGCTATTAGGTATGCACATAAAAGGTTTGCCTGTAAAGTCTTTGTTGATCGAAGAAAAACTTTCAATAAAAAAAGAGCTCTACTTCGGCATTACTGTAAGTAGGGTAGACCAGACGTACATCATGATTGCATCACAGGAAGGCGGGGTCGACATAGAGGAGATTGCTGAGAGATCGCCTGAAAAGGTTATGACCCTCCGCTTAGATCCTTGGCTAGGTCTTCAACCATATCATGCTCGTTTAGCGGCTAGGTTTATGAGGTACAGTGGCGATGCCCTCCTATCGTTAGAGAACATATTTCAATCCATATATAGGGCTGGAATGGATTACGATGCAGAGCTTATCGAAGTAAACCCCCTTGCCGAGACGATTGATGGAAACTTCGTTGCTTTAGATGCACGCATAGTAGTCGACGATAATGCCCTCTTTAGACATAAGGAGCTGCAAGAGAAGTACTTCGAACTTCTGTCTCCACATGAAAGAGAAGCAGCCAAACATGATTTAGCTTATGTTGATTTAGACGGGGACCTAGGCATTATATGTAATGGCGCAGGTCTTACGATGGCCACCATCGATGTAGTGCATCTTTTCGGAGGTCGTCCAGCAAACTTCCTTGATGTCGGCGGAGGTGCATCTCCCGAGAGGATAGCTGCTGCGGTTAAGATGCTGCTTCTTAATCCAAAGGTCAAAGTCATCCTAATAAACATTCTTGGTGGAATAACTCGATGCGATGAAGTTGCAAAGGGGATATTGGATGCGTTGAGGAGTACTGGCATTAAAAAGCCTTTAGCAGTTAGATTAGTTGGGACAAATGAAGAGCAAGGGAGACGAATGTTATCTGAGCTTGGGATTTCAGTTGTAGACAGCATGGAGGATGCTGTGCGGCAGGCAGTTGGAATGGTAAGGGGGGACGGTCGGGATGGGGATTATCGTTAACAGGGATGTTAGTGTGATAGTTCAAGGGATAACAGGAAGGCAGGGTCAATTCCATACGAAGCTCATGCTTGAATACGGTACAAAAATAGTAGCTGGAGTTACTCCTGGAAAGGGAGGAACTGAAGTTCATGGAGTTCCGGTGTACGATACTGTAGCTGAAGCTATCCATGAGCACAAGGTTGACGCATCCATAATCTTTGTTCCAGCACCATTTGCTGCAAGCGCAGCGTTAGAAGCCTTAGAGAATGGCGTGAAGATCGTAGTCATAATTACGGAGCACATACCAGTGAAAGACACAATTAAGGTCATATCTTATGCCAAGCGCATAGGCGCAATGATAATAGGTCCAAACACCCCTGGCATAATAACACCTGGAGAGTGCAAGATTGGGATAATGCCTCACCACATATACGAGCCCGGTAACGTGGGGATGATCTCAAGAAGTGGTACTCTCTCCTATGAAATAGCAGCCTCCTTAACCAGAAGTGGTATTGGACAATCCACTTGTATTGGCATTGGAGGCGACCCCGTGGTAGGCATGAGTTTCGTTGACGTCTTAAGACTATTCCGAGAAGACCCCCGTACAGACGCCATCGTAATAATCGGTGAGGTTGGTGGCAATCTCGAAGAGGTAGCTGCAGAGTACATAATCAAAGAAAACTACTCAAAGCCTCTTGTGGCTTTCATAGCTGGACGTTACGTTCCACCAGAAAAGCGTATGGGTCATGCCGGGGCGATAGTAATGGGTAGAACCGGAAGTGCAGAGAGTAAAATCAATGCCCTTAAAAAAGCTGGCGTCGAGATAGCTCAGAAACCAAGCGACATTGCAGTATTGCTAAAAAGATTGATTCGTAGATGAGCATGCCTTTAAGAGGGATTTTGAGATCGGTAGTGATGCAACATGAAATTGAATCTTCCGATCTACTAAGACCTCTCTCCTTCACACTCTGCTTTACACTAGTCGCATGAGTAGATAACTTGGGAGAAGCTATATTTCAAGCATCTTTCTCATCTATGCTTTGATGATAATTCACATCCATTGAACGACAAGGAATTTAATAGTTAGTAACGCATCTCTAAACACGTGATAACATGGGCAACGAGATTTCAATAGACCTCTTCAACTTACTGGACTTAAGGGTTGGAGTAGTAGTAGAGGCTGGGAAGATACCGAACTCTAAGAAATTACTTAGACTTAAAGTCGACATAGGTAACGAAGTTAGAGATATAGTAGTTGGAGGAGGAGAATACTACGACCCCAACTACTTCGTAGGCAAGAGGTTCATAGTGCTCACAAACATAAAGCCTAAGAAAATAATGGGAGTTGAATCTAGAGGGATGCTCCTGGCAGCTGACGTCAATGGAAGACCTGTCTGGCTAACAGTTGATGGCGAAGCTCCTGCAGGATCCCATGTGAGATAACGATAGTTTAAAAAGTCGTGTGGCACACAGTTACTTGAGCAACTCATCTAGTAGGTTTGAATAGAATGCTGAATATTAAAACTAAGTAAATTGTCGAGGTGGTGTCCTTGTCATCAAAGGGTGTTCCACTAAGACAGGTGGATGAGCTCACATGGGAGGTCCCTAAGGACTACAAGCCAGGTATGAGAGTTCCTGCTCGAATATATGCAGATAAAGTTCTACTTAGCAAGATGCTTGAAGACTTGACGATAGTACAGGCAGTGAACGTAGCCCACCTACCTGGAATACAGAAGTGGTCTATAACACTTCCAGATGGACATCAAGGGTATGGCTTCCCAATAGGCGGCGTAGCAGCAATGGATGCTGAGGAGGGCGTTATAAGCCCAGGAGGCATAGGCTACGACATAAATTGTGGCGTTAGAGTCCTGGTTACAAACTTGACCTACAAGGATGTAAAGCCGGTACTTGAAGATCTTATAACCACGATATTTAATTTGGTGCCATCAGGCTTAGGCTCCACCACCAAGGCTGTTAGGTTAACGAGGAGTGAGCTAGATGACGTCTTAGCTGAAGGAGTTAAGTGGGCCATTAGGCATGGTTATGGTTGGGAAGTAGATGCAGAGTTCTGTGAAGAGGGAGGATGCATGAAGGCAGCTGATCCCTCAAAGGTTTCTTCGAGGGCCAAGGATAGAGGATTTGACCAGCTGGGCACGTTAGGCAGTGGCAATCACTTCCTTGAGGTTCAAGTGGTTGACAAGATATTTGATCCAGAGGTAGCGAAAGCTTTTGGAATAAGGGAAGAAAACCAGGTAACTGTAATGATACATACCGGAAGTAGGGGCCTAGGTCATCAGGTATGTAGCGATTACCTCAGGGTAATGGAGATGGCGGTTAGGAAGTATGGGATATCAATTCCTGATAGAGAGCTTGCATGCGCGCCAGCGACATCTAAGGAGGCTGAGGACTACTTTGCAGCTATGTCTGCGGCAGCTAACTTCGCCTGGTGCAATCGGCAGATGATAACTCACTGGGTAAGAGAAGCTTTTAAGAAAACGTTTAAGCAAGACCCTGAGAATCTAGGGCTCAAACTGATTTACGACGTAGCTCATAACATATGCAAGGTCGAGGAGCACGTAATCGACGGTATTAAGAGGAGGGTCTTCGTGCATAGGAAGGGGGCTACGAGAGCCTTTCCGCCAAATCATCCAGATGTGCCGGCTAAATATAGGTCCTTTGGGCAACCAGTTCTGATACCCGGCTCCATGGGGACTAGCTCGTGGATATTGGTTGGCAACCCTAAAGCTATGCAGATAACATTCGGCTCAACGGCTCATGGAGCTGGCAGGATGATGTCTCGAGAAGAGGCTTTGAGGATGGTCAGGGGATCTGAGGTCAAGAACGAGTTGGAGCAAAAAGGCATAGCAGTTAGAGCTGCTAGCATAAGGGTTCTAGCTGAAGAGTGGGACAGAGCTTACAAAGATGTTGATAGAGTTGCTGAGGTAAGCCATAGAGTTGGTATAGCAACTAAGGTTGTGAGATTAAGGCCGATAGCTGTAGCGAAGGGCTAGTTACTTCTTTGCAAGGTTGATGGCGTATTCCATAATCTTCTTAGCTATATCAACGCCTGTAGCTGGAGCTGCGTTCCTAAACTCAGTTACGCTGTTCAGCTCGTGAACTAGGAGGCCTCTCTCACTCTCTAAGCAGTCAACACCTACAACGTGGGCTCCAACAGCTTTAGCAGCCTTAATACTAACCTCTCTAACCTCATCACTTATCTCCATTTTAACTGCTCTTCCTCCAAGAGCGGTGTTGGACCTCCACTCGCCTGGAGCAGCATAGCGGTATATCGCTGCTATCGCTTCTTCACCCACAACAAAGCATCTAATATCTCTATCAGGCTTCTTAATAAACTCTTGAACATAGAATATTTGGTATAAAGGATGTAGTAGCTCTCGATGTTCAAGGACAACCTTAGCTGTCTCCACGTCCTTAATAAGTGACACTAGCCTACCCCAGCTACCTACAACTGGCTTCAAGATTGCTGGATAACCTACTTCCTCTAACGCTTTTAAAGCTCCATCCCGAGTGAAGGCAACAAGGGTTTTTGGTGTTGGTACTCCAGCTCTTCTCAGCGTAAGGGTTGTTAACAGTTTGTCGCCACAAATTAAGGTTGTGTAGAATGAATTTATGACTGGAATCCCAACGCTATCAATTATTGCAGTTAGGTAAAGGCTTCTAAAATGTCCAACACACCTCTGAATGATAACGTCTCCTTTAAGCACTTCAGGGTTTACTTCTCCCTTGGTTATGTCGATGAAGGAGTCTTTTACATCTATTAACCTCACATCAGCTCCAAGGTTTTCTCCAGCTTTTTGTAAAGCCTTTTCTTCAACTCTAATCCTATCATAAGTTACTACTACCCTTACCAAACCCTACTCTCCCCAATCTTCCTTCACCGTCTCTGCTTGCTTGAGCTTAAGCTCTTCACCCTCAAAGTATACCTCAAATTCTTGACCACAGTCTGGGCAGCTTACTATCTCTCCAGCGATTGCGTCATCTGGGACCTTAATTTCGCCCTCACAATCTGGGCACCTGACCTTCATGTTAAACCTTAACCCCCATTATAAGCATGCAAGACCTAACTTTAATGTTAAGGCTTATTAAGGTTTCTCAGCAAACTACCATTCCCTCAAGACCATCATAGTATTCGTTGACTTAACACCTTTTATCCTTCTCAGCTCATCAATGCATTCGTTAACATCACTCATACTGGGTGACGATATTATCACGACAACATCGTAAACTCCGGTCACTTCAAATACCTTCTCAACTCCACTTACTTCTCTAACTTTAGAGGATAATTCCGAGGTATCAGCTGATGGATCGGCTGTTATGAGCGTTATCGCTCTAACCTTAACTGGTTGATTCACCTCTATCGTGAACCTCTTAATAACTCCCATCTTAACTAATCTATCGATCCTCTTCCTTACGCCGGCCTCGGAGAGACCTACTTTCCTAGCTATGATCGTGTAGGGAGTTCTAGAATCTTTTACCAGTACGTTCAGTATGGCATTATCGATCTCATCTATCTCTAACAATATTCGCACCTTCTAGTACGAACCTCGAAGTTAAAAAGTTCTGAACATCATAGGGAATCTTGCGGTAGAAAAGCTTTACTCTTGAACTTATCAATCCAAATTAGAGCTCTCCAAAGGACGTTGATCGACTTAAGATACTCGTTGACACTTACTCTCTCCCATGGAGTGTGGTCCAAGCTCGAGTCTCCAGGGCCGTAAGCAGCCATCTCTGCTCGAGTCCACTTAGTTGCTGCTACATTAATATCGCTTGTACCGGTCTTATATGCAAAGCTTGGCTTTACTCCAAGTTCTTCGAAAATGGCTCTGCTAAATGCTCTTGCTACCGTACTAGTTCTACCTAAAACGTAAGCCTCAACACACTCATCCCACCTCACCTCTACTTTAATACCCCTACTACTTGCAAAGCATTCAGCTACATCCTTCACCATCCTGATGATGTCTTTACACTTGAGTGTTGGCGGTATTCTGACGTTGAACTTAAGGGTACATTTCGATGGAACTAAGGCTGATGATCCGCCACCATTCATGAACGTTAAGCAGTAAGTAATCGAGTAGAACCTGCTATCCTCCTTCTTGTATGAATTAAGAACTTTTTTTAGCTCCATCCACAGATACCAACCTTCCTCTATCGAGTTCTTAAAGAGCCATGGGCTGGCGGAATGCCCTTCCTCAGTTTCAACTGTTACCTCAAAGGTTACTCCTCCCTTGTACCCTAAAGTTAGACAAGAGACTCCGCTGGGTTCTCCAAATATTGCTACATCTGGCTCGTCGATGGAATCGATTAAGTGGTACATTCCTTTACTTGAACCTTCTTCCTCAACAACACCCGCAACAACCATGTTAAGTCCCTTCCTTTCCGAGCTAAGGTACTTCTTAGCAGCCATGATTAGCGTGGCTAATGGTCCCTTAGCGTCTACAGCTCCTCTACCCCATATTTCTTCATCTTCTATCCTAACTGGTATGAAGCCGGGAACCGTGTCCATGTGACCGCATAGTAACACTTTGGGACCATGACCCTTTAACTCTCCTATCACATTCCCTACAGAGTCTATGTGGGCTTCAAAACCTAGCTCCTTCATCTTTAAGTATAGCAGCTTAGCTAACTCAGCTTCTTGACCTGTTGGGCTGTAGACTTTCAACAAGTCGAGTAGGAACTCTACCTCAAAGCTTGACATTGCCTAACACTCTTTCAAGAGCGTTAATAACCACATCGACATCTTCTCTCGTTAGACACAATGGAGGTAAGAACCTAATGACTGTTCTCCCAGAGTACGTAGCTAAGACTCCTTCGCTTATCAATGATAGCAGTGGCTCTCTGATATCAACTCTAAGCTCAAGTGCTTGCATGAACCCAATACCCCTCGCTTCTCTTACGACCTTGAACTTTCCCTCAAGGTCCTTGAGCCTACTAAGCATGTAGCTGCCAGTTGACCTACAGTTTTCAAGCAGACCATCTTCCAATATCGCTTCGAGAGTTGCTATTGCTGCAGAGCACACTAAGGGATTGCCTCCAAACGTTGAGGTATGCTCGCCAACTCTAAGCTTAATTGCTATGTCTTCTTTAGTGGCTGTGGCACCCATAGGTAACCCACCAGCTATGCCCTTAGCCATGCATATAATATCTGGCTCGATACCCCAATGCTCACAAGCCCATAATTTGCCAGTTCTACCAAAACCGGTTTGAACTTCGTCAACTATCAGGAGAACCCCCCTCTTCGTGCACTCTTCTCTCACTTGTGGAAGGAAATCGCTTGGAGGTATTATGACTCCGCTCTCGCCCTGTACTGGTTCAACAACAACTGCTGCAACATCATCGCTAAGGGCCCCCTTAAGTTTATCGATGTTACCGTAGGGGACAAACTTCACGAAACTTGGGAGGGGCTCAAAGCTCTCTCTATACTTTTGATCCCACGTGAGCGTCAATGCCCCCAAGGTTTTCCCATGATAACCTCTCATCATGGACACTATGACCCTTTTGCCTGTAGCCTTCCAAGCAATCTTTATAGCAGCTTCGATAGCTTCAGCCCCACTATTACAGAGGTAAACCCTCGTTAATCCCTTAGGCAGTACGCTTACGAGCTTTTTAAGATATTTAGCCCTCACATCATTGTAGCATGAGCAATGACAAGCTAGTAGTCTCTCACACTGTTCCTTAATTGCTTTAACCACTCTTGGATTGCAATGACCTACAATGGCTGCTCCATAGCCAGCTACACAATCTACGTACTCTCTGCCCTCATCATCCCATACCTTAGCTCCAAGCCCTCTAATTATAGTGACTGGGAACTTTTGATATGTGGGAACTAGGTGAGAATCCTCCATGCTCTTAAAGTCAATCGCCAACTGTAATCACCGTGCCCCTCCCCATCAAGGAGCTTGTAACAGGTCTCTCTTTAAGTCCAGATGCTATGATAACTTTTTCCACGCCCTCCTCTAATGCCTCAATAGTTGCGTAGAGCTTAGTTATCATGCCTGCTCCAACGCGCTTTAAGGCTGATCTCGCTTTGCTGAGACTCATTTTATCTACAAGCTTACCGTCGATCATCACTCCATCGACATCAGTTAATAGCACCAAGGTCTCTGCTTTAAGCGCACCAGCTATGTGAGCTGCAGCTCTATCACCATCAACATTTAGAACTTCATTCTCATCTCCAAGAGCTACTGGAGCAACGACTGGCACGAAACCCATCTCCAGTAAGCCCTTTAACATCTCAACGTTAACGCCCATTATCCTACCTGTGTACCCTCCCTCTATTGCCCTCTTCCTCCCTCTTTCATCTATTATTACAAGTCTCTTCTTGCGCTCAGCTCTGAGAAGCCCTCCATCAACACCAGATACCCCCAACGCCTTGACCCCAGCTTTTAACAAGCTGATTACGACCTCCTTGTTTATCTTACCGGCCATAACCATCATGTAAATCTCAGCTGTTTCTTTATCGGTATACCTGCTTCTAAAACCATCAGGCGATGTAATGAAGACTTGAGGTTTACCTAACTTCTCAGCTATCATAGTCACTACGTCTCCTCCACCGTGCACCACCACGACCTTATCTTTCTCTGAGACTTCCGCTATGTCTTGAGCTAGTCTATCGAGTACCTCCTTGTTTGCTACCAAGTCACCTCCAAACTTTACCACTACGACCAAGCGAATCACCTATATGGGATGGAAGCCGCAGAAGTCAAGACCAGTCTTCTCATCAACCCCTATTAGTATGTTGAAGCATTGAATGGCTTGCCCTGCAGCTCCCTTCATCAAGTTATCTATGGCTCCGAAAGTCACAACTCGATTTACATGTGGATCTACTTCAAAGCCCACGTCACAGAAGTTTGTTCCCACAACGACCTTGGGGTCTGGAAGCCTGTATACCCCCTTCCTGTCTTTCACTATCCTGATGAAGGGTTCATTGGCATACATCTCTCTATACATCCTCCAAAGCTCCACGAGCTTTACCTCTCTGTTCACGTATACGTGGCATGTAGCTAATATTCCTCGAACTATGTTAACTGCATGGGCTGACATCGCTACCTTTACTGGTCTACCAGCTAGAGCTGAGAGTTCTTGCTCTATTTCTCCTGTGTGTCTATGACCAGCCGGAGAATAGGGCCTAACTACTCCAAACCTTTCAGCATGCATTGTAGCCAGTGAAGGGCTTGTACCCGCACCTGAAGAGCCTATTTTAACGTCAACAACTACGTGTTCAGGATCTATGATGCCACTCCTAGCTAGAGGAGCCAGTGCCAATATTGCAGCTGTTGGCATGCAACCTGGACATGCAATTATGTTAGCTCTTTTAATCTCACCTCGATGTAGCTCAGGTAAGCCGTAGACAGCCTCTTTAAGCAAGTCTGGTACTGGGTGCTTCCAGTTATACCATACCTCGTACATGTGAGGGTCTTTGAACCTGAAGTCAGCGCTCAAATCTATGACCTTAATGCCCGTCTCCACCAGCTGAGCCGTCAGCTTAGCTGATTGCTTATGTGGAACTGCTAGGAACACCACGTCGCAATTCTCTGTTAGCTTCTTCACGTCGAGCGGTGTGAAGACAAGGTCTGTCAATTTTCTTAAGTTGGCATGAACTCTAAACACATACTCCCCAACGTACTTCCTCGATGTAGCGGTAGTTACCTCAGCATAAGGGTGATAGAGGAGTAGTCGTAATAGCTCTCCACCTACGAAGCCCGAAGCCCCGACAATCCCAACCTTCTTCCTCATCTCCTAGCCTCCCTGATCAGGTAGTCCGCGATCTTGCCAGCTATATCCACACCTGTGGCGGAGTATGCACCTTTAAACTCAACGGTTGTGTTTATCTCGTTTATGAGCAATCCTCTATTACTCTCCAGGCAGTCAACACCAACAATCTCACCATTAATAGTTCTTGCTGCCCTTAAAACAAGTTCTTGCTGTTCATCAGTTAGAGTGCAAGTCTCAGCTCTTCCTCCCAAAGCTATGTTTGTTCTCCATTCTCCTGGTGGAGCGTAGCGATATATCGAGGTAATAACTTCATCACCCACTACGAGGGACCTTATGTCTCTCGATGGCTTCTCTACATACTCCTGAATGTAGAATATGTTGTGAAGGAATGGCTCTAAATATTCCCTGTGCTCAAATATCGCTTTCGCATTCTCGTAGTCTCTCAGTAATGCTAATAACCTACCCCAGCTACCGACAACAGGCTTAATAACAGCTGGCAATCCTATCTCGTCTAAAGCTTGCATAGCCCCCTCAACTGTGAATGCTACGACAAATCTCGGCGTAGGTATCTTGGCTTTAGCAAGCTCCAGTGACGTGAGTAGCTTATCCCCTCCGATTAGTAGAGTACGAAATGAGTTAACAACCCTCAAGCCCTCTGTCTCCAGTATAGCTGCCCAGTAAAGCCCTCTGAAGTGGCTTAAGCACCTATTTAACACTATGTCGCCTAAGTCCTTCATTTTCCCATGAACTGCTACCTTAAGCTTAGCATCTACCATCTCGACTTCAACGCCTCTAGCCTTAAGCGCGTCAAGTATCGACTTCTCCTCCCACCTCAATCTATCGTAGAGTAAAGCCACCTTCACTTCATGCCGCCCCAAGTCTTTTAGCTTCGCTCTCAAGCTGAAGGTCGATCTCCTCGATTTTTCTCTTAAGTTCAATGATCCTATCGGAATCCGTTAGTAACTTGAGCTTACGACCATTAATCATGTCGACAACAGAGCGCTGTGAGGGACCTCCGGAAACCTTACACTTAGCTACGCACATTTCAGGATTAAGAGACTCTCTAATGACTTCCTCGTCGATTTTTATTAAGACCCCCTCACATAGTGCAACCTTCTCAAGCATCTCTGACGTTATCTCGTTGGGAGTTAAACCGGCATCGACGGCCTCCTTGACTAATCTACCAACAATCCTATAAGCTACCCTAAATGGCAAGTTGAAGCGCCTAACGATCTCGTTTGCAAGCTCAGTTACGGTGGAGAAGCCAAGCTCGGCAGCATCATGCATCCTTTTTACATCGAACTGCAACCCCTCAATAACGCCCTTTATGATTCTTAGAGCCCTCAATGTCTCTTCAACAGAGAACCATACGGAGGGTGTGACCTCCTGAAGATCTAAGTTGTAGCTTAACGGTAGTCTCTTTAGAATGCTTAAAGCTGAAAATAACATCCCAAGGACTTGCGATGCTCTGGCTCTAACCACCTCAGCCACCACGGGATTCTTCTTCTGAGGCATTATGCTACTCGTCGATGAGTATGCGTCTGGAAGCTCCACGAACCCGAACTCCCACGTACTCCACAGCACCAATTCTTCAGCTATCTGGCTCAGGTGAATCATTATCATTGCAGCAGCAAAAGCTAGCTCGACCATGAAATCTCTATCTGAGACTGCGTCGACCGTGTTTTCCTCTATCTTCGAGAAGCCCAAGAGCTTCGCTACGTACTCTCTATCTAAGTTAAAGCTGCTACCAGCAAGTGCAGCACTACCCATGGGACTTTCGTCTACCCTTTCATAGACCTCTAACAACCTCTTGAAGTCCCTATCAAACTTATCGTGATATGCTAGTAAGTGGTGTGCGAGCGTTATTGGTTGTGCATGTTGAAGATGAGTGTATCCTGGCATTATGGTGTTTATGTGTTTCTCACATTGGCTTAGCAAAGTCTCCCTCAACTTTAGCAACTCGTGAGCTAATTCGATGATGACCCTCTTTGCCGTCATACGTAGTGCAGTTGCTACCTGGTCATTCCTACTTTTCCCTGTGTGTAGCTTGCCCCCAACACTTACTCCAACCTCTTTTATCACTTCATCCTCAATGTGCATGTGAACGTCTTCTAATTGTGGTCTTAAACTAAAGCCTTGAAGTAACCGTTTTAAGACTCCGTATATAGCCCTTCCATCGCTTACATTAATGATCCCTTGCTTGACAAGCATTAGTAGATGAGCGATGTTCACCCTAACTACATCTAAGGCTATCCTGTCATCGAAGCTTATTGACGATATGTATTGTGTGGCCTCAATACTTGGTGTTTTGATCCTTGCCTCCCACATTTGGCTCAGCTCTACCACCCCTCGATCTAGCAATGTACGTTTGTAACCCCCATAGCTCTATGAATCCTTTAGCTAATTTTTGATCAAATTTACTCCACTCTTCATAAGTTGCAAGATCAAGTTCATAAAGTGACTTAGAGGACCTCCTACCAACAACATTCACTGTGCCCTTGTAGAGCTTTAACCTAACGTCACCCTCAACCCTCTCTTGAGTCTTCTCGATAAAGGCGTCAAGATCTTCGCGTAGAGGATCACACCACAAACCTTCGTACACGAGTCTACTCCACCTGTCATCGACAATCAACTTAAACACTAGTTCATGCTTCGTTAGTGTCATCTTCTCTAAGTCTTTATGAGCCTCAATAATGCATACCGCTGCAGGAGCCTCATACACCTCTCTACTCTTTATTCCTACGACGCGATCTTCTATGTGATCTATCCTACCAACACCATGTCGTCCAGCCAATTTATTCAATGAGATTATTACGTCCTTAAGACTCATCTCAATATCGTTAAGCGCAACTGGCAGCCCATTCTTGAAGGTTAAGGTTACGTAGGTGGGCTCGTTTGGAGCTTTGAGCGGATTAACAGTCCACTCAAAAGCGTCTTCGGGAGGCTCTGCATAGGGATCATCAAGTGGACCACACTCTATGGACCTTCCCCACAAGTTCTGGTCAATACTGTACGGCTTATCCTTTATCGGAATCGGGATACCCTTCTTTCTCGCGTACTCTATCTCTTTATCCCTACTAAGCCCCCATTCTCGTACTGGAGCTATTATCTTGAGGTGAGGGGCTAGAGCTTTAACAGTAACCTCTATCCTAACCTGGTCGTTCCCCTTACCGGTACATCCATGTGCTACTGCATCTGCCTCCTCCTTCAAGGCTACTTCGACGAGCTTTTCAGCAATTAGGGGTCTGGAGAGAGCACTATGAAGCGGGTACTTACCTTGATAGAGGGCATTCGCCTTTATGGCTCGCGCAATGAATCTTTCGACAAACTCATCAACAACGTTCATCGAGTAATGCTTATAGACACCTAAGGCTTTGGCTTTCTCCTCAATTGCTTTAAGATCCTCCATTTGACCTACGTCTAGAGTTACAGTTATTACTTCTGCATCGTACTTCTCCTGTAACCACTTAATAGCTACTGATGTATCAAGTCCTCCTGAGTAAGCTAAAACGACCTTCATACCTTTCTACCTTTGAGTAGATAGAAAGAGCTTTGAAGAATAGCTTATATAAACATTTCTTTCTCTAAAGGATCCTTAAAGACTAAGTGCATTAAATTTAGGTTTCTTCAAAGTAGTAGGGTGTAACATTTAAGATGGACCAAGTGGTCTCCTTTATGTGGTGACGTGAAATGATAGGTTGCCATTTAGTGGTGCTCATAACGTTTCCATCCAAGGAAGAAGCATACAAGGTTGGCAGAAAGCTTGTTGAAGAAGGGTTAGCTGCATGTGTGAATGTTATAGAAAAAGTTCGCTCCCTCTTCATATTTGAAGGTAAGTTTGAGGAGTGCGATGAGGCTTTGGCTATTGTTAAGACTAAGCTTGATGTTCTACAGAGACTAATAGAGGCCGTCAAGTCCATGCACTCATATAGTGTTCCGGAGGTTATAGCCATACCAATCATTGCTGGCTACGAGCACTATCTTAAGTGGTTAGAGGAGAGTATAAGGTGTAGGTAATTGCCAATTAAAGGACTGATAGTAGATTTAGATGGCAGTGTGTACATCGGCGACAAGCCGATAAATGGGGTACCTGAAGCGTTAGAGGAGCTTAAGCGTAGAGGAATCAAGATTCTCTTTTTAACGAATAACGCTACGAAAACTCCTCAAGAGTATCAACAAAAACTCGAGAGCATGGGGATAAGAGTTACTTTAGATGAAATCTTGACTTCGAGCATGATAGCAGCTTCCTATATCAAGCGAATCTACGGGTCTTCTAAAATCTATGTGATAGGTACTAAAGCTCTAGAAGAAGTATTGAGATCCTATGGGCATGAAGTTGTGGACTTCAATTCTAACATCGTTGTTGTAGGGCTAGATTTCGATTTCAATTACCAGAAATTATCGAAGGCATTGAGAGAGATAAGGCGAGGGGCAAGGTTCATAGCAACAAACATGGATGCAACAATACCTGTTGAAGGCGATATCATGCCTGGTGCAGGCTCAATAGTCAAGGCGGTTGAGGTTGCATCCGGCGTAAAGCCGCTGGTGGTAGGTAAACCTTCAGGAATAGCCCTCAAAGAGGCTTTAAGAGGTCTCAAGCTGAGACCTGAAGAAGCTTTGGTTGTAGGTGATAGACTTGAAACTGATATAAAGATGGGAAGGAAGTTTAAGTGTCTCACCGCGCTCGTCCTAACTGGAGTAACTAAGGACGTTACCCCCTCATCTTTACCCGAGCAGCTTAGACCTCACTTGGTAATTAGGAGCTTAGCCGACCTACCTCGCATAATTAGCGAGCTACCTTAAAACAGTCTTTTTAGGTGTACTTATGCCGATTTCATAGACGTAAATCTTGTGGTCACACCAGTAGTCTCTCACGCTTTCAATACGAATTGGTTTCCAGCCTGGGACCTCAAAGTCGTGAGATACTACTCGAGCACCAACTTTTAGCTCTCTTTCAAGCTTAGGTCTCAGCTTTTCATTAACGCTTGTTAAGAGGTATAGCGTTACAACACTAGCTTCACTTATGTCAACTTGAAAGAAGTCGCCATTTATCACCTTTACTTTCCCCTCAAGCCCATCAGTCTTTACTCTCTCCAATATTCGTTCATAGAGGTCTTTTCTTATTTCAACGCCAACAGCTCTGGCCTTAAACTCCTTGGCTGCCATAATGATTATCCTACCATCACCAGCACCTAAGTCGTAAACAACATCATCGGGGCCAACGTTGGCCAACTCAAGCATTCTGCGAGCAACATGTTCTGGTGTAGAAACGAAAGGAACGTCAACCATTTTGAACCCCGACTGGAACTTACAACT
>QNVF01000017.1 GCA_004347965.1 Candidatus Nezhaarchaeota archaeon WYZ-LMO8 | reverse complement strand
GTTGTTGCCGTAATAGAAGAATTTGCTGCTGAGAGTTATGAGGTTCTTGGAGACAGATATAGGGTTGACGGTGAGGAGAGACCGAGAAGTATGGAAGTAAGAGCATACAACACAAAGATGTTTAGAGAAATAACATCTAAGTGCATAAAGAACTTACTTAATAAACTGAATCGCAACATAAACGCATACAACCATATTATTGTCTCTCCTCCAATCGATGGAGGAAGAATTTCCATGGACATTGTTCGTAGCATAGGTGGTTCGCCTGAGAAAGTATGTATGCCAATGATTTCGAACATTATTGGCGATTGTGGATGCGCAACACCACTTATAAGCTTAGCATACGTGCTTGACTCGTCGAAACCTGGAGAGAAGATACTGTTAGCATCCTACGGCTATGGAGGAGGGTGTGATGCCTTAAGCATATCTGTGACTGAAAGGGCATCTGACTTACAAAACAGGAAACTAAAAGTGAAAGATTACGTGGATTCTAAGGAGTACATAGACTTCAAGACATACTTGAGATATAGAAACTTAGCCAAGTAGGAGGTGAAGGTTGTTGGCCTACATTCCAGTACCCATGTATTGGGGGAGGATACCAGAGAAGTACCGTTTAATAGGCTATAGATGCAAGAAGTGTAGTACAATTAACTTTCCATATCGTAGTGCTTGCAAAAATTGTGGTTCAAAAGCTGATTATGAAGAAGTGAAGCTAAGCTGGAGAGGCAAGGTGTATTCCTACAGCATAATAGCTGCTGGAGGTTCCCCACCTGAATTCGTTAATTTCGAGAGAGCTGTTGGTCAATATCCCATAGCCATAGTCGAACTAGATGAAGGACCGAGGATAATGACTCAATTGACTGAGTGTAAGCCCGAGGAGGTTAGAATAGGTATGGAAGTTGAGGCAACTTTAAGGAAGATATACGAAGATGAGGGAGTGATAAGGTACGGCATAAAGTTCAAGCCTGTTAGGATTAAGCAATAATGTCGACCTCTTAAACCCCAAGGAAAGCATGAAGATTCGATTAACCTCTCTTTCCTACAATCTTCAACCTCTTCTTTAACGTTATCAAGAATAAACCTTTTTAAAGAGGAGTAGAAAGCCTAAGCATGGGCCCGTAGCTTAGCACGGTAGAGCGCTCGGCTCTTAACCGAGTGGTCGCGGGTTCAAATCCCGCCGGGCCCGTAACACCCTTTAAGGTATTCATTTTGATGCGTAGAGACCCTTACTGTAGAGGTTCTTCTACGATTTTCTCATTTCGTATAGCTGTTAATTATTAGAAACATGATATGTGAAAAATGATTCTTAGAGCATCAAAGCAATATTTATTTGCTGCATCATTCACTAATGATACGATAACTTAAGACTAATGCTTAGATCAAAGGTAAGTGGGGATGTATGGTTAAACTGCCCGTAAGAGAGATCTTAACAAAATCCAAGGAGAACTTTGAAGAAGCTTGGAGAACCTATGGGAAGTTAGTGCAGGGCAAGCGTTTAAAGCCTAAGGATATCCTGAGTTACGGGATTGGTAGGCCTCATCCAGTGTACGAGACATGCCAAAAATTAAGGCAAATCTTCTTGAACTTAGGCTTTGAGGAGGTGGTGAACCCCCTCATAGTTGAAGACGAAGAGGTGAAGAAGCAATATGGACCTGAAGCAGTAGCGATACTTGACAGGTGCTATTATCTAGCTGTTCTCCCTAGACCGGACATTGGGTTGAGTAAGGAGAAGATGGATAAGCTAAGAAATTACGTCGCTGACTTAACTTCAGACAAAATCCAAAAGCTTCAAAACTTGCTTCACAGCTACAAGAAGGGCCACGTAGCGAGCGATGACTTAGTAGAGGAATTAAGTAAAGCACTAAATGTTGAGGATACTATAGCTACCAAAGTATTGTGGGAGGTCTTTCCAGAGTTTAAGGAGCTTAAGCCTGAACCAACTAAGCTCACGTTGAGGTCGCACATGACAACTGCCTGGTTCCTTACAGTATCAGCTTTACAGCACAAGAGGCCTAAGCCGATTAAGCTCTTCTCAGTTGATGTTAGGGTTCGAAGGGAGCAGCAAGAGGATGAATCCCACCTTAGGGTTCACAGAGCAGCTTCATGTGTTGTAGTCGATGAAGACGTTGTAGCAGAGGATGGAATGGATATAACTCAAACAATCCTCGAAAGCCTGGGTCTTAGAGAGTTTAAGAGCGTAAAGAAGCAGATTACTGCAAAATATTATGCACCTGAAACGGAGCACGAAGTCTACGTAAAGTTCCACAATGATTGGATAGAAGTGGCTAATTACGGGATTTATAGTCCAGTTGCTCTAGCAAATTATGGTATAGAGTACCCAGTTCTAAACGTAGGATTAGGGATCGAAAGGATAGCAATGATACTCTACGGCTACAAAGACGTTAGGGAGCTTGTTTACCCCCAGTTTTACGGTAAGTGGTCTCTAAGCGACTACGAGATAGCCAAGCAGATATCCATACATCTAAAGCCAACAACTCAAGCTGGATGGCAATTAGCTGAACTAATTATTAAAGCAATAGAACGACATGCTGATGCATTGAGTCCTTGCGAGTTCAATGTTTATGAAGGTGATTTTCTAGGGAGATATATTAAGGTCTACGTCTACGAGAAGGATCCTGGAGTTAAGCTGGCAGGTCCAGCTGCCTTCAATGAAATAGTGGTCTACAATGGCAACATTCTCGGTATTCCTCCTCAATCAAGGTCATTAAGTAGCTCGTTAATTGAGGAAGCCAGGCTAAAAGGCTACAGTACTGGGATAAGATATGTAGATGCCTTTGCAGCTTTGGCAGCATCGATGATAGAGGCAGCTTGTCTAAGTGGTGTGACTGAGGTTGATGTTAGGGTAGGGCTTGTGAAGCTACCTAGCGACATAAACATAGAGATAGGCGATGTAGCTAGAGCATTTATAACTGAAAATAGGAAAACAATCGATGTTAGGGGGCCAACGTTTTTAGCTGTGAGAGCTAAGCTCTCTTAGAGTGGCTCCTCATGGCTTATGAACTACCGATTAACTTCTCATTTGAGTTAGCTGAACGAGCTCAAAGACTCCTAGCCCTCAAGGTGAAGACTTACGACGACTTTGAAAGACCCATAAAACTTGTCGGAGGAGCTGATGTTGCTTGGAAGGGGGACATAGCAGTTGGTTGCATAACTGTGCACGAATATCCATCATTACGCTTACTGGAGAGAAGCATATCAATCGTTGAATCCTCCTTCCCCTACATCCCGACCTTCTTATCCTTTAGAGAAATTAAGCCGTTAATGGCTGCACTATCAAAGCTATCAATTAAGCCGACGATACTTTTCGTCAATGGACAAGGAATAGCCCATCCGAGAAGACTGGGTCTAGCTTCTCATCTAGGAGTTGTAGCTGATATCCCAACGATAGGTGTTGCACAAAAGGTGTTGTGTGGTAGAGCTACTAGCCCTCTAACCGAAGTGGGCTACGTAGAGCTCATCGATGAAGTTGAAGGTAGCGTAGAGATCATAGGCTACCTTTACAGGAGTAGTAAGCGCTTTAGACCTATCTGCATTAGTGTAGGACATAGAGTTGGTCTCAAGACAGCTTTAGAGCTAACGAAGTCTTGCATTAGAAGTGGAGTTAAGCTTCCCATACCACTTCATTCATCTCACAAGGGGGCAACTAAGGAGGCTGCGAAGATTGACCCCTCAAAACGAAGCATCAAATAACTACTGGACTATCAAGCTGGCCGATATAGATCCAGAACTCTGGTTTACTTTACTACACTTAGCTAGGCTAGGGACCTTAAGGAAAGGGATTCACGTGAGCACCTCAAACTTAGCTAAAGAACTGGGTCTCTCTCAACAGACAGCATCACGAAGAATACTAGAACTTGAAGCTAGAGGTTACATTAAGAGAAGTGTTGGTAGGCGAGGCCAAACCATAGTGATGACGGAAAAGGGGGCTCAGCAACTCATGGCTGTCTATGCAATTTTGCACAACTCATTAAGTAACGCCCTAAAAAGTATAATTTTAACCGGAGAGGTCTTTACAGGGCTTGGCGAAGGAGCTTACTACGTAAGTCTTGAAGGTTATAGATCTCAAATAATAGAGAAATTGGGCTTTGATCCCTATCCCGGCACACTAAACCTAAGGCTAACAGATCCTCCGGACTTGTACTTTAGGGAGTTGTTGAGCCATAGACCGGGCATACTGATTAAGGGCTTTAGTAACGGAAGGAGGACTTACGGATCAGTTAAAGCTTTCAAAGCCAAGATTGAAGGTATTGATGCAGCTGTTCTCCTCATAGAGAGGACTCACTATGGACACGATACTATTGAGGTTATAGCTCCAATTAACCTTCGCCAAGCATTAAAGATAAGGAATGGAGATAAAGTCTCTGTTGAAGTTCAGCTGATTTAATGCTTACATCAATTAAAGCTTAATAGATCGAATCACAATTTATTACTCGGGCACGGCGGGCAGGCCCGGGGGGCTCGGCCTCCCCTGTAACCGCAAACGGCCGATATGGCGGGGGCAGCAACCCGACAAGCGGCCTACAACCATCTGATGTCCCTCCAGCTCTGAACCATGAGACTTCGCCCCATGGAGACGCTGTAGGGGGCAGCTCCCCCGTAGGGGGGATGTGAACCCCTCACCGGCCGAACCAGGTTAGGCCCGGGAGGGAGCGGCCTTAAGGCCGGGCAGCGTCGTTCATGGGTTAACGGGGTCGAGAAAGGGGCTGGACGGGGTTCAGATGGTTTGGGCCCACTGTCGGGGGCCGCCGTGCCCTTAACTTGTTCTTAACAAATATTTTGTTCAGGACAGGTTTTAAGGGGGAAACCCCGTTCTAAGGATTGGAGCGTGAGTCTTTGGAGCAAATAGTGCTGTGGGTTGCAACCTTCTTAAGTCTATGGTCCTTCATAGCAATCATCTACAAGGTCTTTAATCTAAAGAAGTACGGCTTCTCTCTTAAACCATTTCTATTGATAGCAAGGTCGA
Source organism: Candidatus Nezhaarchaeota archaeon WYZ-LMO8 (assembly GCA_004347965.1). Taxonomy (GTDB): domain Archaea; phylum Thermoproteota; class Methanomethylicia; order Nezhaarchaeales; family WYZ-LMO8; genus WYZ-LMO8. Next base: position 24,046 of record QNVF01000017.1, on the reverse strand, counting down.
AGAGTTTAGCTAAGAAACTTGAAGCTATAGGTTCTTCCAAGTCGAGAGGTTGGAGATACATCTCAAACTTAAGTATACTTGTTTCCGGTGGTCTCATGGTTTTCGCTTTCTATTCTCTGATCACCAGTTTAATTAATAGAATTAAGACTTCGCAAGCAGGTCTCTACCCTATTGTGCCGGGTATTACGATAGGATGGGACGTGGTTCCATACTTCATATTAGCAGCATCGATAACCATAGTTGTTCACGAAATTTTTCACGCAATAACGTTTGGCAGCGAGAAGGTGCCTACTAAAAGCTTTGGCGTCTTCTTTGCAGCAATTCTTCCTGGTGGCTTTGTTGAAGCCGACGAGGAGGCATTCAAGAGTAGCAAGCCGTTATCAAGGATGAGAGTATATGCTTCAGGCTCATTCTCAAACTTTCTAGTCTTCCTCATAGGGATGTTGCTTACAGTAGCAACAATATCTCCAATCCCTCACGGAGTTTTAGTTCTCGACACATTTGAAGACGCTCCAGCGCATGGAGTATTGAAGAGCTGGGATGTGATACTATCCATTAATGGATGTGAAGTGCATGGTTTAAAAAGCTTGGAGGAGGTACTAGGGTCAATAAAGCCCGGGGAAAGCATAGAAATTGTGGTCTTAAGGAATCGTGAAGTTATGAGGTTTCACCTTACGACTGCTCCTTATCCAGGCAATACCTCAAGATCGTATCTTGGAGTTAGGATTCTCCCCTTCGATTATCATCCTCCAACGATACCTTGGTTACGTGGAGAAGCATACTTGCATTGGGTATTCACGCTTGACTGGCTTAAGATCGTATCATTGAGCGTGGCGCTCATTAACATGCTCCCAATACCCTTACTAGACGGCTCAGGCTTTCTGAGATCTCTTTTGGAGAACTTATTGGAGGACAGAAAGGTGAGCAACGCGATAATGAACTTCTTAGGCGCTTTCTCACTCTTTCTACTCATTGCCAACATATGGCTACCCATACCTTAAGGGATAGACTATGCGGTGCACTAGATGTGGTACAAAGGCAGTTTACCACTCGCTCTACTCGGGACATAACTTCTGCGTTAAATGCTTCCTGAAGAACGTGGACCATCGAGTCAAGACAGCTATAAACAAGCACAAACTCTTTGATACCAAAGATCGCATATTAATAGCAATATCCGGTGGTAAGGACAGCCAAGTTCTGGCAACCATTCTATCAAAGATAGAAAAGAAGTTCCCTAACGTGACCCTAATGGCTTTGCTGATTGATGAAGGCGTCCCAGGGTACAGAGACTTTGGGTTGAAGAGAAGTAAGGAGCTATGCAAGGAGCTTGGCATACCACTTACCGTGACGTCGTTTAAGGAGCTCTTCGGCTATTCCCTACCAGAGATAACATCCATAGCTGAGAAGAAAGAGGTGATGCTTGGAGCCTGTACGTTTTGTGGAATATTAAGGAGGAGAGCTATGAACATCAAGGCTAAAGAGCTTAACGCTACTAAGGTAGCTACTGGGCATAACCTGGATGATGAAGCCCAAACAGTGTTAATGAACTTGCTGAGAGGTGACGTGTTGAGACTATTGCGCTTAGGACCGAAGCCAGTAGAGGAGCTTCCAGGCTTCGTACCGAGAGTAAAGCCTCTCCGATACATACCTGAGAAGGAGATAACGCTCTACGCTTACTTTAAGGGCTATCCACTATATGAAGTAGAGTGCCCATATGTTAGGACCTCTATGAGAGATGAAATTCGCTTCATCTTAAATGAAATCGAGAAGAAACATCCAGGTACAAAGTACGCTATAGTGAGAGCTGCAGATAAGCTATCAACTATGAACACGAGCTTCAAAGTCCATGTTGATACGTGCAAGTACTGCGGTGAGCCAACATCTAGAAGCATATGTAGAGCTTGTGAGCTACTTGAAGCACTAGGTGTCATGACTTGAAAGTTACCAATTACCTCTCTTACTACGTAGGGAAGTTGCTGAAGGGATGTAGGCTATGCATGAAGGGCATGAAGCTCGTCTATTTTGCGACTGGTCTATGTGGCAGATCATGCTTCTACTGCCCGTTATCAAAGAATAGGAAGGGAAGTGACGTCACTTATGCAGATGAAGTGCCAGTGAGCAATATAGATGACGTAGTATGTGAAGCTAGAGCAATAGAAGCTAGAGGAGCAGGTGTAACTGGTGGGGATCCTCTCTTAAGAGTTGATAGGGTCGTTGAGACGTTAATAGCTTTAAAGAAAGCTATAGGTAAAGACCTTCACGTTCACTTATACACAACAACCCAACCATACGTCGATGAGACCTCTCTAAGCAAGTTGCTTGACGTTAAAATTGATGAATTACGTTTCCACCCAAACTTAGAGGTAGACGATGAGTTAGCCCCACTTAAAAAGGCAATCGATATGGGCTTTAAGACGGGGATAGAAGTTCCAGCTATACCAGGATACGAGGACAGGATATTGAAGACAATCGAGAGAGCTAGGAGATTGGGAGCATCGTTTGTAGTAATAAATGAGCTTGAAATGACAGAGTCGAACGCCATGAGTCTTCAGATAAGGGGCTTCAGGCTCAAGGAGGGCTCCATTTCAGCTGTTGAGGGAAGTTGGGAGACAGCTATGATCCTTTTGAAGAGCGTTGAAGATCTGAGCCTTAACGGGCACTTCTGTCCAGCTTACATTAAGGACTCAGTACAATTTAGGAATAGGTTGAGGAGAAAGGCTAGGAACATAGCTCTACCGCATGAAATCGTAACTAAAGACCCTCTATTAGTCAAGGGTGTCATAGAGCCTCCTGAGAAGATGAGCTTTGAAGAATCCTTGGCAATCCTCAGATCTATCGCACCAAGCTTGCACATCTACGTGAACCATCATAAGAAGAGGTTCGAGTGCAATTATAGAGAGCTGAAGAGGTTAGCAAAACAACTGAAGAGCATGGGCTTCAAGTTGAGCGTAGTCGGTGAGTTACCAACAAGCTTTAGGGAGCAAGTGATGGCCAAGCCGATCTAACTAGGAATACCTACTTCCTTCTCACTCTTCTCCTTAGCTTTAATTATCTTATCAGTAACTTTCTGTGGTAGCACTACATCCTCTTTACGAATTGCCGTGGGACCTAGGACCACAAGTCCCTTACCATCAACTATGTCGATCTCGTACATCCTCTTATCGTGAGGGGTCCACCTCATCTTCTCTATCATTATGAAACGCCGCAGAACACCACCAACTACGTTCCTCCTAAACCTAATGATGCCGTCAGCAACATGTTCTACCCCAAACCCGAAGGCCTCTGATGTTGTTACAGCATACTGACTAGTCATGAGTATCGTCATGTCCCATTGGCTTAAGACCCTCTTTATAAAGTAGCTGTGCCTCCTAGCCATGGCTGGGGCATCAAGCCAGAAAGCGGACATCGAGTCTATGACTAGCCTGGTGGGACCATAGCCAAGATACCTCTTCGCCTCAATAACCTTTTGAACGAGCTCCTCTGGGTTAAGGGAGCTCAAGGTCCATGGAGCCTTCTCTCCACGCATCAACGCGTCAATTATGATCAGTCTCTTCTCGTTCTCTCCTCTCTCAAAGTCGAAGCCGAACTGAGATGCTTGAATTACTATGGAGTTTCTACTTTCTTCAGTTGTTACGAAAATACCCTTTTCTCCCCTCTTTAATCCCTCAGCTATAAAGTGAATGCAGAAAACAGTCTTTCCAGTACCAGGTTCACCAGTAATTGCTACGGCAAACCCTCTAGGTATACCGCCTGCGAGCATTTCGTCTATCTTTGGTACTCCAGTTGAAACTCTTTCAAAACGTATTGGAGTTGCAGACATACACAGTTAAACCATACTCTACAAAAAGTAATTAACGTTTGGATCGAGATAAGTTTATTTTACTGAAAGAGTAAAGAAAGGCTCTCGGTGGCAGAATGCTTCTTCGCATAATCGCCTTAATGAGCGCTCTAACTGTCTTATTTGCAGTAGTAGGCTACGTCATCGGCTACTTCTTGGGGGATCCACTATCTTACACCATAGCTGCCGTGGTTATAGCAGCTCTATTTAATGTAATCGCCTTCCTCTACTCAGATAGATTCGTCTTGATGGCTACAGGAGCCAAGCTCGTTAGCCCAACAGTGGCTCCTAGACTTCATACAATAGTTGAGAGGGTTGCTATGAACGCAGGCATCCCCAAGCCAAAGGTTGCTATAGTGAAGAAGGATGTACCAAATGCCTTCGCGACTGGTAGAAGCCCGCAACGAGCATTAGTAGCAGTTACTGAAGGACTACTAAACAACTTCTCTGAGGATGAGATAGAAGCGGTCATAGGTCACGAGATAGCACACATAAAGCATCGAGATACATTAATAATGACGCTAGCAGCCACCATTGCTGGAGCCATAGGCTACCTAGCCTTCCTAGGCAGGTGGGCCCTAATATTTGGAGGTTCTCGTGAACGAAACTCAGGAATGTCGCTGCTACTATTACTCTCATTGATACTTGCTCCTATAGCAGCCACCTTGGTTCAATTGGCGGTATCAAGAGCGGGTGAGTATAGAGCTGATGAGGCCTCTGCTCACATAACTAAGAAGCCGCTCTCTCTCGCAAGAGCTCTCTCAAAGATTGAAGCTATCGTTCGTAGAAGACCTTTGACTGACGTCTCACCATCAACTGCCCCTCTATGGATAGTAAATCCAATACGGGGGGACGTTATTGCAGAACTATTTTCAACACATCCAGCAACTGAGAAGAGGGTAGCAAGGTTAAAGAAGATAGCAAAAGAGATGGGTCTCGCGTAAGAGTATGGCTTCTCTGGAAGAAGAACACTACTCTAAGCAAGACGTAAGTGAAGAGATAGCTAGGTTCGCTAAAGATAGATGGATTGGAGTACACTGCTTAGAGAAGGATGGTAAAGGAAACAGGATTATGGTCAGGTACATTGAGGGTAAACCCATAACGATAAACTCTCCTTATGATTTTCTTCTACTAAAACAGAAGCTAGGAAGTAAGGGGTTGAGAACCATCTATGCTACAGCTGCCATTTACAGTAGAATCACTTCAAGAGGCGACGTGGCATCTCTGAGCAATATAGTCTCGTACACGCCTACATGGGATATAGACAACGACTTTAAGAATTGGAGGTCAACTATTAAGGCCTGTATAGAGATAGCGGAGACCTTAAGGGAAGAGGGAGTTAGTAAATCGGTTTTCATAAAGTGGAGTGGTGATGGAGCGCATGTTCACCTTCACGAAAAGTCTTTAAGCAATAGAACCTTAAGAAGCAGAAGCCCACTTGACTTAGCCTACGCCATAGTGGAGTACGTGAGGATGAAGGTTGAGCTGAAAATCCAAGAGATAGCATTGAGTGATAACTGCAACATTAAAGTCGAGAACAAGATTGATAGGCAGCGCATGTTCACTTGCCCCCTAAGCCTTCATAGAGATCACGATAGAGTATGCATATGCATGAAGCCAAATCAACTGCATCACTTCAGCCCTTCATGGGTCAAACCAGAGAGCTACGTTCACAATAAGGAATGGACCCTCTACGAAGAAGGAGAAGCTGATGCCTTAGCAGAGAAAGCTGTAAATATCATTGGTGGTTTCCCAGTAAGAAAGTCTCGAACAAGGAAGTATCCAAAACTGGACGAAGCCATAATGAAGTGGATGAACTTCTTCAACAAGTAATGTAATCTGCAACTCAGTAGCTAGCTTTCTTGTATAATTGTTACACGAAATCGTGTAAAGCCTTAAACATACTTGAAGGTCACCGTGAGCTCAGCATTACAATTTAAATCTCCAGCCATTTAATCACCTGTGTAAAGTTTAAAGATGGTATTACGTTTGTTGATATCCAACATCATAACAATGTTTAATAGTCTCGCTGATAATGACCATCATGGATCATGATGCTAGGGAAGCTAATGGCGAGAGTAAAGCCACTAATCACGAGGGCGTGCTGGGTTAGGCATTGGTTTACAGTGGCATCAATCGATGGAAGTTTTGATCAATATCTAGGCGACACTTATGCGCCCTTTCAATTCAATGAGATATGGGGATTAGGTGAGGTTGCTTTCGGTTTAAGAGATAAAATAGGTTTCACTAGTGAGTGCTTTGTTCGAGCAAGAAATGACACCAATGTTGTAATCGAATATGGATGCGATGATGGTGCTAGACTCTTCGTATACGACAAGGCTGGAAACCTCGTTTATTCAAAGACTGATAGCTGGATGATACAGCCCTACACGATATACAGAGCATCCTTTAACCTTAAGAAGGGCATCTACAAGTTCGTCTTTGACTTCTATGAGTGGACCGCCTACGGAGGGATATCGTTTAAACTGCTATCGGGAGACATTAAGCCGATCAAAATATAAGGCCTCTGAATAAGCTCCCTTTGAGCAGAACATGTCTGAACCCAAGATATTAGTCTCTAAGGTTAGTGATTTCAAGCAAGTATATGCTTCAGGGGCTTCGATAGGTCACACACCATTCGATTTTCACATTCAGTTCTTTAGGGATAGTTTCGAGCCTGATGAAGAGAGTTTAACTGGAAGAAGACCTCCAAAGATCGTTAGGGAATTTATGGTAGAGGTAGTTATGTCTCCAAATCAGGCCAAGGCCTTCGCTATACTTCTAATGAAGCATATCGAGGAATACGAGAAGAAATTCGGTAAAATCCCCATCCCTCAAGCACCATCCCCTCAACCATTAAGTGGCTATATGTAGCTTCCTAAGCCCTCCTTCTTTCTAAGGCTATCGATAATCCCTGGGTCCAAGGCTCAAAGCGCCTCATGACTTCAGGTATCTTCTCTATTACGTCAGTTGCAAGTATGTGATAGCCCTTCTCTTCAGCTGCTAAAGAACCAGCAACTCCACATATGAATGAAGCTGCCGCAGCAGCCCTTACGTAGGGCACTTTCTTGCTTAAGATAGAAGCTGTTAAACCCGTTAAAACATCACCAGTGCCTCCTACAGTCATTGCTGGGTTGCCGGTCATGTTCACTTTCACCCTTAATCCATCAGATATCACGTCCTCAGGGTGAGCCTTAACAAGCAATGTTACTTCATGCTCTCTAGCAACCCTCATAACTTCAACAGCTTTTTCAACCCAAGACCCTCTTAAGTTTATGTTGAAGAGAAGCCTAAACTCGCCGGCATGTGGAGTTAGGATGGCACCAGCTCCTTTGACTAAGTCTAAGTGACCTGCAAGAGCTTTCAAACCATCGGCATCAATGACCATCGGTTTACCCATAGTCCTAAACTTGTCGACCATCAGCCTAACGGCATCAAACACCTCCTCATCAACTCCCATGCCTGGACCTATGATTACACAGTCAAATCCTTCAGCAACTTTAACCACTTCATCCACGTGCTTCGACGTGAACTTTAATCCATTAACTTCTTGAACTATTAGATTTGGTGAGTAGCTCCTTATAGCGTTAGAGACAGAGGAGGGAGCAATTATGACAACTAAATCGCATCCTGCTCTAAGAGATGCTAAAGCAGCAAGTGCTGGAGCACCAGAGTACTGCCATCCTCCACCAACTATAAGCACCTTACCCCAATCACCCTTCTTAGACTCTGGATGTCTACGTCTCGCTGTGAACCTGACGTCACCTGGCCCTACTATAATCTCTGCTTCAGGCGGTATGCCTATGTTAGCGATTACTAATTCACCTGTGTAACGCTCGTTACCTCTAAGACCCCTTTTCGGCTTGTGCATTGTCACAGTGACGTCGGCCTTAATTGCTTCTCCATGAATCTCGCCAGTTGAAGGGTTAATGCCTGTTGGAATGTCTATTGATACCTTGAATGATCTGAAAGAGTTTATCATGTTAACTATGGATAGCAAAGGTTCTCTTAAAGGGCCTCGAAGGCCTGTTCCTATGAGGGCATCGATTATGACGTCAGCTCCCTCAATTTCCCTCTTAAGTCCTTCAAGGCTTGCTTGTTCTCCAAGCTCTATTATTCTTATCGTCCAATCCATCCTTTTTATTATCTCCCAATTGTACTTAGCCTCTCTCCCCTCAATGTCGGTCCCTCTGCCGACTAAGATGACTGTCGGCCTTCCTCCCTTGCACGCAATATGTCGAGCAGCTACAAATCCGTCCCCCGCCTTGTTACCTCGACCAGCAACTATGACTATCTTCTTACCCTTGATTCCAACTTTTTGCTCTACTACCTCCGCTACACTTCTACCTGCGTTCTCCATTAACAAGAGCCTTGAAACACCAAGATATTCAGCATTTTCATCTACTATCATCATCTCTTCAGCTGTTAATTCCTCGAACTCTCCTCGAAGCTCGATCGTACCTACTCACCTCATATTAGCCAATAACTCAGCTAGCGACTTGTACACTCCATAGGCCCTAACTATAGGGGTCGTTACGATGACGTTCTCTTCATTTATTGATAGCCCCCTCTTGTACTCCTTCATGTGGGCATAGCAAACTTGCTCCATAATCATGACCTTCTCAGTAATAATCTTCTTAGCTACAGTACGTAGGTCTAAGAAGTCGTTGCACCTACACACTAAGATCCCGTTATGCCATAGCGGAACACTCTTAGTAATGTAACTACAGAAAGCTATGTCTTTCACTTCTCTATACTCTATGTTCATGATCTCCACGTCATAATCAAACCACTTGAACCTAAGCCCTCTCATACTCATTTCAAATCCCTCTATCAATGCCTTGACATGTAATGCAGTACGTGAAACTAGATAAACTTAGGTCTCATCGATAATAGCTTCGGGATCCACAACTTAACTTTGGGCTTACCCTTACTCTCCTCGCTTATAATCTCTATTAGTTCCTCAAGCTTGAGGGTCACGGTCTCTCTCTTTTCTCGATTTCTAACCGAGAGTATCTTTTCCTTAACCTCTCTTTCTCCCACAACTACTATGAATGGGATCCATTCGACTTCAGCATCTCTAATCTTTCTAGGTACGCTTTCATCCCTATCGTCCACATCCACCCTAATGCCAGCTTTCCCCACTTCTTCAGCTATTTTTAATGCATCCCCAAGGTATTCGGATGAAACTGGGATGACCCTGACTTGTACCGGCGATAACCACACAGGTAACATGGGAGGCTTACCTAAAGCCCTATTCTTCTCTGCTTGCTCAAGCAGAGCGTAGATCCACCTCTCGATTGATCCCATTGAGCTGTGAACTATTATGCAACCCTTCTTAGTTCCATCCTTGTCAACGAATTTTATTCCATAACGCTCTGAATCCTCAATATCTAATTGAACGGTACATAGCTGCGCATTCCCTCCTTGAGAATCTATGAATTGATGCTCCTCCTTAACAATCCAATAATGCCTCATAGCTGGTAGAACTTCTAGCAGTATCGGTTCTCCAACTTCTTTTGCTAGAGATGCAAACCAAGCTTTATTTTCTAAGAAGAAGAACTCAACAGCTCTGAGCACTATCACGTAGTCTATTTTCATTGCTTTTACGAGCTTCATGTACTTCTTTAAGAGGTTAGCGAACTCCTCCATTCCTTGCTCCAAGTCTTTACAGAAGCAGTGAACGTCAGGCATGGTGAAGGCTCTAAGCCTTCTTAAGCCAACACACTCACCTCGTTTTTCAAGTCTGAAGGAATGAGAGAGTTCGTAGATTCTTAGTGGTAGCTGCTTGTAGCTTACTGTCACCTTCTTCATCATGCTAAATAGCCCAAAGTCGCCTGCAAATCTAAGCGTAAATTCCTCATTGTCTATTTTGAACCTATAATCCCTCTCAAGAAATCTAGAGGCTTGCTCAGCTATCTCAGAAACGCTTAACCTATAAATCATCGGGGTCTCGATCATCATTGCCCCTATATCGTTAATAGCTATCTCCATCGCTAGTTCTTCAAGCAAATGCTTTATCAAAGCACCTTTAGGAAGGAACTTAAAGTGACCAACATCAGATGCAGGTTCGTAGTCCACTAACTCAAGCTTTTGCATAAACTTGATGTGTGGTGGGGCTCCTTTCTCGGGTTTAGATCCCTTTTCGTTCATTATCAACCTTTTAATTAGAGGGTACTTCTCAATTGCTTCATCGTCCTGCGGCCTCTCACTATTAAGCTTCACCACTTCACCACTTGGCTCTATTAAGACGAAGTAACCTTTCTCCACTTCTGGTTTAGTAACTTCGATGACTTTAGTCTCTGCCTTGATACTTTTCGATAGCTCTGATAGAGGATGACCCTTACACGTAAGGGTAAAGGATTTGTACCACCCAAAAGGAGCTCGTGAAACGTTGATGCCGTAATTTCTCAGTTTATTCTCAAGCTTTACGAGAGCTGTGAGTGCATCTCTTGGCTTAGCTAAACTTGATGATAGGTGAGCGTAAGGATAAATTACGATTACCTCAGCTCTCACTTTGTCTAGAACGTCCATGATTTCTTTAGATGCGTTATCAACCACAACATCCAGGGTCTCTACGTCATCCTCCTCAACGGCCGTAAACACAACTAATGAGTTCTTGAATGTTCCAGTTTTTCTGTCATTGCTGATCTCCTCGGCCTCGTCTATAGCCTTCTCTCTAACTTCGTAGCTCATGAAGTCTGCGTGAATCAACAATAACCTCATGTCGTGCACCTTTACGTCTGATATTCTCGTGAGACTAGAAAATAGGAAGTTAAAAAATATTAAGGTCTTCTAGTATTACGTCCAGTTACATTTCGCCAAGCTCCTTCGTAAACTTTTTAACTGCCTCCTCATAACTAGCCATATCTCCGATATCGTGAACTTCACCTGTAAATTCGTAACCATAAACCTTCTCACCCTTTTCAATCATTTCTCTAAAGACTCTATCCATGCTGTCAACGCCATTTAGTATGTAGCTAAAGATCTTCGGTTCAAAGACGTAAACCCCGACGTTGACTCTGAACTCCAATTCAGGCTTCTCCTGCCATTTACGTACTCTTCCATGATCGTCAACCTCTATAACACCAAACCTTATCGTTTGCTTAATTTTCCTTAAAACCATGGTTGCAATGGCACCTGTTCGTCTATGGTACTCCAACAAGTCTCTGTAATTTATCTTGGCGTAGACGTCACCGTATATGGTTATGAACGTTCCATTCACGAGATTTTTAATAGGCTTCAACTGACCAGCCGTGCCCAAAGGTCTGTCTGTCTTAACGTAGCTTATCTTCACACCGAGCCAAGAACCATCGCCAAAGTAAGTCTCTATCATTCTAGCTAAATAGCTACAAGACACCACAACATCCTTAAATCCTTGATCTTTCAAGTCAGTAATTATTCGTTCAAGTAGAGGCTTATCACCTAGAGGTAGCATGGGCTTCGGGATTGTGTACGTTAAAGGCCGCAGCCTAGTGCCCAGACCGCCAGCTAGGATAACGGCTTTAACTTCGCTCACTCAAATCCCTATTCTTAAAGCATATCTTCAGCCAGTTTTTTACCTTTAAACCTCTCGAGAATGTTGCCGTACTTCTCCTCGTACTTTTTAACCTCTTGTTCTATGCTCCTGGTCCGTTTCCTCTCTAGCTTGTATTCAAGTCCACACGTATTGTTTGGTAGTAGGGCACTCCTAAGGCAGGTAGCATATTGACACTTACCTTCAAGACACTCTCCACTCATCTCCTTACATATGAAAGTTATATTAGCGATAAACCTTGCGTGAGGGTTGCTAGGGACCCTTACAAGCGCTTTTCTAGCGCACCTAAAAAACTCGCACTTCGCTTCGCATTGCTTAGGCAAGGCGTAACGCCCCTAATAGAGTACGAGCCCCTCCTACCGTAAAAAGTAATAGGGAGACTATAATCTTTTTCGTAGGGTTAGTCTCGATGAGCAAGGCACTATTAATTATAGACATGTTGAATGATTTCGTATATGGCTCGTTAAAGCTACCGGCAGCAAAGGACATAGTCCCGAATATAAAGAGACTTATCGATGCGTTTAGATCACAGAAGATGCCTGTGATATACGTTAACGATAATCACGTGAGGGACGTAGATCTTGAGTTAAAGTTATGGGGTCAACACGCCATAACGGGTACTTGGGGCTCAAAAGTGATAGAGGAGCTAAAACCACAAGGACACGATTTTATAGTTTCAAAGAGACGCTATAGTGGTTTCTTCGCCACCGACTTGGATCTGCTTCTTCGAGAGCTTAGCGTCAAGAGTCTCGTCCTAACTGGCGTTGCGACAGATATTTGCGTCCTGCATACTGCTGCAGACGCCTTCTTTAGAGGATATGAGATAATAGTTGTCAGCGATGCTACAGCTTCGCTAACCCACGATAGACATGAAAGAGCATTGAACTACATGAAAGAGGTCTATGGCGCTAAGATCTTGAGTACAGCTGAAATAGAAAACATACTTTTAAAACCGCAACCTTAAAGAAGTCTCTTGAAGGGTTCTCTTGGGGGTTCTAAATCTTGTCCAAAAAGAAGCACTGCTTTAGATCTCAAATATACGAAATAGATTACAGCAAGGGAATAATAAGATTGAGGAATAAATTGTGTCCCCGTTGCGGTAGGGTTATGGCAAATCATAAAAACCGCTGGAGCTGTGGGTATTGTCAATACACAATTTTCACATCCATACCTCCTTAGAACCCTATACGTGAAATAAGAACTTCCATGCACCATGTGATAAAAAGAAGTCGCTCACTAAGCCCATAGAAACAAAAAGAGAACGTCTCTTGGAACTTGAGCGGAAGAGCAGTTATTAAAGACTACTTTGAGTTTCGTGGTTTAGAGAGGAGTATTTTGCCAGTAGTTGTGGTCCTATGTATAAAGAGAGCTATCATAAACCTAGTGAATCTAGAGAACATGAAGGTCTAGCAACTATAGCCCGTATCATATATTTACACCGAGTTCGTGTAAAATTTGAAGAGTGTTTGAGGGTCCTTTATGGGTGAAGTAAAGAGGCTTGCAATACTCTGGGCTCCGTGGAGGATAAAATACATAGAGTCGCCAAGGACTAAGGCTTGTATTCTCTGCATAGGTGAAGAAGTAGCTAGAGATCGCGAGCTCTTAGTAGTTCACAGAGGGTTTAAGTCCTTCATAATTATGAATCGATATCCATACAATACCGGACACTTAATGGTAGCGCCATATAGGCATGTTGGAGATTTGCTGGAGTTGACTGGAGATGAACTTCTAGATCTCGTAAGGAACGTGAACTTGTCCGTGAGACTCTTAAAGGAGACTTTAAAACCAGAGGGGTTCAACATCGGAATAAATATAGGAAGGGTGGCTGGAGCAGGGATAGAGGATCATCTTCACGTACACGTGCTACCTAGGTGGATTGGGGACACCAACTTCATGCCGACAATAGCTCAAGTCAAGGTTATGCCTGAGCTTTTAGAATCCACATACGACAGATTGAAGGCCTCTCTTTTGAAGATCTTAGAGGAGGGCGCTTCCTAGTGAAGATAGGAATTTTCACGAGAAATGAACACTCTTGGTGTTCACGAAAGCTTAGAGATGAGATAATAAAGGCAGGCCATGAACCCTACTCAATAAAATTCGGTAGAGTCAGGGTCAACATAGGTTCAAAACCCTCTGTAACTCTTAGCGACGTAGACTTGGTCAATGAGCTCTCCATAGCCATAGTCAGACCGATAGGTAGATGCTCAGTTGATGAATGCTTCTTCAGGATAGATCTTCTCCACAAGCTTGAAAGAGCAGGTCTTCCCATAGTTAATAAGCCCTCAGCTATAGAGAAATGCATGAGTAAGTTTACAGCGTTATCATTGTTAGAAGAGCATGGACTACCAGTACCAAAGACAGTGGTGACTGAGAACCCCATTGAAGCCTTAAAAGCCTACTACGAGTTTGGTCAAGACGTTGTAATAAAGCCAATTTACGGCTCAAGGGGCTTCGGCATTGCTAGAGTGAGGGATGAAGATGTAGCTAAGAGGGTTCTCTCAGATCTTCACTTTCTAAGGCATGTGCTCTATGTGCAGGAGTTTATCCAGCATGGCGGGAGGGATATAAGGGTATTCGTGGTAGGTGGCGAGGTTATAGCATCAATGCAGAGAGTTTCGTCTGGATGGAAGACCAACATAGCCTTAGGAGCAAAACCAGTACCGTTAACCCCCGACGAGCAGCTCCTCAATTTAGCATCGAAAGCATGCGAGGTTTTAGGTTGTGAAGTAGCTGGCGTGGACATCATAGAGTCTCCGTCATCTGGGTACCTATTAACTGAAGTTAATAGCCAACCAGGCTGGATGGGTTTGCAAGCTGTTACCAAGGTAAATATAGCAGCTAAGATAGTGAGGTACCTAATATCTAAGGCGAAGAGGTAATGAATAGAGTAGTAAAGTGGAGGGACTTCGTAGCAATACCACTAAGATCCAATGTTTGGAGACCTGGAACAAACTTTAAGAAGAAGATCGCCGAACTCATAAAGAATGTTGCTTTAAATGGAGATTACGTGGTCGTATCTGAGAAGGCTCTCTCAGCAGCTTTAGGTCTTCTATACGATGAGTCTTCAATAAAAAGCGATCTCTATAGCAGGTTAATGACCTACTTAACGACCAACGTACTTTGGGGGCTCCTCTTAAGTCGAATATGCAAACTCTCAAACGAGACGATCTTCCTTCTAAGGAGGTATCCACTACTGGAGGGTTCACGCCATAAAAAACTAGCTATGAAAGTTGGAGGGCTCCTTCAAGCTCTCAAGCCAACATCTGAAGCTGGCATAGATGCCACAAACCTTCCCGGACACTTAGTTTCACTACCACTTAGTGAGCCCTTTAAAATAGCTAATGACATTAGAAGCTACCTATTTCAAGAGTTGAGGCTCGACGTTCGAGTAGTCATAGTTGATAGCGACAAATGCTATAAGTTTAAGCCAATTCCAAGATTGATACTAGCCAGTAGGAAGACTGGACTTCCATCATCAATAAACTTAGGCCTCCTATCATTCCTTATCGCCCGCTTTCTCAACAACTTCTTTAGCCCTTACGCTACCCCTCTAGGCTTCTCACCTACCACTATAAATATAGATGAGCTCCTCATAGTATCCGAGCTTGCTGATAGAGCTCGAGGTTTCGGTATTGGCAGAACAGTATATGAAGTTGAAAAAAAGCTTAGAATCAAGGCCGGTGAAATAACTTGGAACCTTCTAGACTCCTTCCCCCACTATCCGGTTGTTGTCGTCAAGAGGTTCAAGGTGACTTAGCAAGTTCCACAGAATCTTTAAGATATATCTTGTAGGGCCCCAGCTTGCCTCCGTAGTTGCCAGCAGTGATTTTAACCACACCCTTAACGCTGCAAGCAGCCATTACTCCAACTCCAACAGCTTTTGTTACGGACTCTACATCTAACCCGTTGATAACGATCTCCATGACGCTTCTAACGCCCTCAGGGATCTTAGTATCGGGGACTTTATCTCTTATCGTCGGACAATACAAGTGGTTAGTAGTAGCTGCAAGCTTAGGATACTTGATTGAACCAACCTTTGAACCTGATCTTACAATTCCTCCTGGAAACGGTAAAACTACGTTCCTACATCTACTCGATATTTCCTCAACTGCTTTCTCAGCAGCTTCTAAAGCAGCCTCACGGCTAGAAGCTAGGATGAAGAAGTTCCCTCCAGCAACTGCTTTAACAACACCAACTGCATCCTCGACTATAAACTCCCCCTCCATAACTGGTATTCTCCAAACAGTCTTACCGTACATCGCATCCTTGACTTCGAATCCATCTCCAAACTTTGCAAGGGCCTCACCTATGTGCATCTTTCGCTTGGACCTTGGTATCCCATCGAAGAGCGCTGTTGTGGGACACGTTAATATGCACTGACCAGCTCTTACTATTGTTTGAAGCTTTAGCTCAGGCACTGATCTATGATATATGTGTATGAGAGCTCCAACCCTTTTATCAGGAGTCTTCTCTGGTGGAAGTAGTCGCTCAAGACCTGCCTCTGCGGGGGACATTATTATTGATGTCGCGAATCCTGTAGTAACTCTGGCAGCTGTTAAAGCCCACCTATCATTTAAAGCAGTTATTAGCAGCCTAGTAGCGTACATAGGGAAGGCCTCGGCGAACGTGTCTTCAACCTCAACGTCTCCAATTTTAAATGACAAGCCTGGATCACCAAGCTTTAACTTCTGATATTGTTTAAGCTAAAAGCTTTCCTATCACAAAAAGTTTTAAGCTTTTTATAGTCAAAAAGTAGGGTTGAGTGATTTTGATATGAGTCAGCAAGCACCTGTTAAGGTGGGCATCATAAAGCTGGGATGTATAGGGTGTGCTCCTCTGCTGGAGTATTTGCTTGATGAGAGGGCTGACAGAAACGACATATCTGTTAGAGTTGTGTCGAGTGGAGCAAAGATGACTCCCCAAGAGGCAGAAGAAGTAGTGAAAATGTTAGAACCATTTAAACCTCAGTTAATTATAATTGCTAGCCCGAATGCTGCCTTACCTGGACCAACTAGAGCTAGGGAAGTAGCCAAGCTTCTTAATGTACCAACATTGATAATATCTGATGCTCCAGCGAGAAAGGCTGTGAGCAAATTTGAAGAGGGTGGCTTTGGCTATATCATAGTTGAAGCAGACTCCATGATCGGGGCACGAAGAGAGTTCCTCGATCCTACTGAGATGGCGCTTTTCAACGCAGACATAATAAGGGTCCTAGCTATAACAGGTGT
This sequence comes from Candidatus Nezhaarchaeota archaeon WYZ-LMO8, assembly GCA_004347965.1. Lineage (GTDB taxonomy): Archaea > Thermoproteota > Methanomethylicia > Nezhaarchaeales > WYZ-LMO8 > WYZ-LMO8. Next base: position 7,443 of record QNVF01000017.1, on the reverse strand, counting down.
TTTCAACTTAATAGTTAAGACCATAGATGACATGATAGCTTCGATCAAAAAAGGAGAGGAAGTAAAACTACCAAGACTTATAGTGACCAAAGAAATTGCACTTGAGAACGCTGGCTTCTCAAACCCCTACGCTTACGTCAAGGCCATGGCTGCATTTGAAGCTGCAAGAAAGGTCTCAGACTTGACAACAGAGGGCTGCTTTAAGGTCCAAGAGTGGGAAAAGTACATACCACTCGTAGCAGCAGGTCACGAGCTAATGAGATATGCAGCTAAGCTTTCGGATGAAGCCAGAGAGATTGAGAAGGGTTTAGATCAGGTAATGAGAATGCCTCATAGAGCAAGCGGCGAACTGTCCGTTAAAAGGAAGCTAATAGAGAAGCTACCTCCAAAAGCATGAGTGATGGTTAATGCCAAGATTGGAGGTCCTACTAGTAACTGGTAGAACGCTAAAGCAAGGAGCACAAATAGAGACAGCTCGATTCACCAAAGATTACGAGGACGTAGCAGCCTTATGCTTCATGAACCCAGATGACATGACAGAATTAGGGGTAAGAGAAGGATCTAACGTGAAGGTGACGACAGAAGCGGGCTCAGTGGTAGTCAAAGTCTCAGCTTACAAGGGAAATCCTAGAGGATTAATATTCATACCATTAGGACCTTGGGCTAACGCCATAATTCCCGCCAAGACGAGAAGCACAGGCATGCCTTTCTTCAAGGATGTTAAGGCATGCGTGGAACCAACCGATGAACTAGTTCCTTCAATAGAAGAAATTGTCTTCAGGAACTCTGGCAAGAAGCCCTTAAAGGTACCAGTAAAATACCTCATGAGCCCGGCGGACTTTAAGTGTAATGATGAAGGAACCTTCGAAAATCATTTATGCACAATATGTGCATGTCTTTGCGACGACTTAGTGCTTGAAGTTAAAGGAGACATGATAACAAACATAAAGAATGCTTGTGCAAGATCGTTGGCGAAGTTCAAGTCTTATGCTGCTGAAAGGGTTAAGACCCCCCTCATGAGAGTAGGGGATGAACTTAAACCCATTAGTTATGACCAAGCAATAGATAAGACAGCTGAAATACTCGTTAAGGCTAAATACCCCTTGTTATTCGGTTGGAGCACGACGTCAAGCGAAGCTGCAAAGCTTGGAGTTAGACTAGCAGAATTAGTGGGCGGCATAATTGATTGTCTAGCTACGTTCTGCCACGGCCCCTCAGTCATGGCAATTCAACAATTCGGGATAGTGACGTCAACGCTAGGTAACATAAGGGACAACGCAGACTTAATGGTTTTCTGGGGCTGTAACCCTCCAGCTTCGCATCCAAGACACTTCATTAGGTACTCAGCGTTAGCTAAAGGGCTTAAAGTGAAGGGTCGAGCTGATAGAAAGATAATAGTCGTTGACGTAAGGGAGACGGAGGCATCAAGGATTGCAGATATGTTCGTTAAAGTTAAGCCTGGAATGGATTACGAATTGCTAACAGCTTTGTTAATGGTGGTGAAGGGATTCGAAATAGAGGATGAGGAGGTTGCAGGTGTCCCCAGAGAGATCATAGTGAAGATGGCTGACATGATGATGTCAGCCAAATTCGGTGTACTCTTTCCTGGTCTGGGCTTGACAGCTACGTCTGCGAGAAATAGGAACCTTGAAGCTGCTATCAGGCTAGTGCAAGCTCTCAATGATTGGACGACCTTCAGCTTAGTCCCCATGAGGGGTCACTGGAATGTAGCTGGAAACAACCAGGTCTTCGCCTGGCTAACGGGCTACCCTTACGCAATAGACTTGAGCCGAGGCTATCCAAGGTATAATCCTGGCGTTACAACTACGATAGACCTATTAGTCAGGGGGGAAGTAGATGCAGCCATGATAGTAGCAAGCGATCCAGGCGCACACTTCCCCGCTCAAGCGCTTAAACATCTGGCTAAAATACCGTTAATAGTCGTAGATCCTAAGTGGTCTTTGATAGCCAGCTTAGCTGATTTGTATGTACCGACGAAAATCGTTGGTATAGATGCTGAAGGTATTGGCTACAGAATGGATAACATGCCTCTAAGAGCTAAGCAGGTACTCGAAACATATCACTTGATGGATGACGTCACGTTCTTAGAGAAGTTAATAGAGAAGGTTAAGGAGGTTAAGGCTCGTGAAACATGAACCCATAATGATTAAAGGAGGCTACATCATCGATCCATTGAATAAAGTGAACTGTGAGGTCATGGACATAGGCGTACTTGATGGAAAGATAGTCGACCCATCAACTATAGAGGGGAAGGCCAGGGTCATAGACGCAAAAGGAAAGCTGGTGATGCCTGGAGGCATTGACCTTCATACCCACATCGCTGGACCTAAGTTTAATGCTGGAAGGATCATGAGTCCCTACGATCATAGAAGGGCATGGATTAAAGCTACACTAGATGGCTGGTCTGGAGTAGGGTTAACGGTTCCATCAACGACATTTATCGGCTACAGGTACGCTCAAATGGGATGGACAACCATAGTGGAGCCGGCAACACCACCAATTAAGACTAGACATACGCACGAGGAGCTGGATGCCACACCGATAGTTGACAAGGCTTGCTTCCCTCTATTTGGTAATAGCAGGATAGTAATGGAGTTTGTGAGCAAGAACGATATTGAGGGCCTTAAAGCTTACGTGGCGTGGGTGTTGAAGTCGGTTAAAGGATATGCTATAAAGATAGTGAACCCAGGGGTTGCTGAACCAACTTGGTGGAACAGGTACGTAGGCTTAGATCTTGATGATCAGCTGCCTGACTTCGGTATAACCCCTAGAGATATAGTGAGGGCGCTATGTAGAGCATCCTTAGAGCTCAAGATTCCTCATCAAATACACGTGCACTGCAATAGGCTAGGTTTTCCTGGAAACTACGTTACGACGTTGAGGACCATGGATTGTGTCTCAGATTTATATAAGGGCGATAGGCCGATCATCCATATCACTCACGTGCAATTTACTGGTTATGCTGGTACGTCGTGGGCAAACTTAGCATCTGGTGGTGAGGAGATAGCTAAGTACTTGAACTCCCACGATCACGTAACGCTAGATTTAGGACAAGTAGTCTTTGGCGACGCTCTCACCATGACTGCTGACGCTCCATTCGAGTTCGTCCTCTTCCACATATTAATGGGTAAGTGGCATTGCACCATGACCGAGTCAGAAGCAACAGCTGGAGTCGTTCCCTACTCATACAGGAAGAACAACTATGTAAATACTGTTCAGTGGTGCATTGGACTTGATGTCGCCCTCTTAACCAAAGATCCTTGGAAGGTAGTCTTCGCAACTGATAATCCCAATGCTGGAAGATTCACTAAATACCCTCTAGCCCTCTCTTGGCTTGTAAGCAAGAAGGCAAGAGAGGAGGTCATGAAGAAGGTTAATCGTAGAGCCCTTAAGCACGTAGCCCTACCATCGATAGACAGGGAGTATACACTTTACGACGTAGCGGTAGTTACGAGGGCAGGTCCTGCAAAGATTTTGGGTCTTGAGAGGCATAAGGGGCACTTGGGAGTAGGAGCGGATGCTGACATAGCCATCTACAATCTCAATCCAGTTGAAGTTGACGTCTCAAGAGACTATAGGGCCTTCGTAGAAGCCTTTAGGAGAACGTACCACACGATAAAGTCTGGCGTAATAGTGGTTAAGGAAGGTAATGTCGTTAGGCCAGAATTCTACGGAGCTACGTACTACGTTGATGCAACAAAGCTTGTTGACCCCAACGTCTATGAGAGAACAGTTAAGTACCTCAAAGAAGTGTTCCCGCAATACTACAGTGTATCCTTCAATAACTACGTTATTGAAGATAGAGAGCTTAGAAACCCCGTTAAGGTGGAGGTAGGCTAAGATGCCCATCATAAATTTAAACTTGATAAAAGACCCGATAGTCCCCATAGAGATTGAGACAATAATTCCAAACAAGATAGCAAGTCTCACATTAAGTGAAGTGGCTAAGATGGTAGTGTGGGTAGGAAAGAAGCAATTAAAGCTAAGCGACGTCTTCCAAATAGAAGGCGAAGTAGGCTCTAAGCCCGAGGAGGTGAAGATAGTCTTCAAAGGTTACACTAACAGGCTTAGACGAGTTGGCGAGAAGATGAGCACTGGAGAAATAGAAGTTCTCGGAGATGTAGGGCCATACGCTGGACGGAAGATGAAGGGAGGAAGATTAGTGATAAGAGGTTCAGCTGGACCGTGTCTAGGAGCAAAAATGTACGATGGGATTATAGAGGTCTTCGGGTCAGCTGAGGACCGTGTAGGTGGATCGTACAGAGGAGAGCTTCCAGCAAAGGGTATGAGGGGTGGGACTATAATAGTTCATGGCAATGCTGGAGCTGAAGTTGGGCTTGGTATGAGGGGTGGGACTATAATAGTAGACGGTTCATGCGATATCATGCCAGGCTTGGATATGAGTGGTGGAACAATACTCATAAAAGGTGATTGCACTGGCAAAGCTGGAGCTAGGATGACTGGAGGAAGGATAATAGTGGCTGGAAGGATTTCAACGATACTACCGAGTTTCTATGTTGATGAGATAAGACCGTCAATAAAGGTAGCTGGCGAGAAGATAGACGGACCATTGCTGGTATTTGTCGGTGACGTTGCGGCAAGCGAGAAGTGTAGCGGTAGGTTGATGGTGAACTTAAAGAACAATCCTCATCTAAAGAGGTACGAGGAGCTTTTAGCGGAAAAAGTTGAAGTAGACCTTTAGGTACCTTTATCACTTTCTTTATTAATAAAGAAGAAAATGGATTTTTACTTAAATGCCGCTATTATCTTCTTACCTATTATGTCTATAGCGGCCTTCTTCTTTGGGCCTAAGGGTGATCCAGCAACGAACTGCGTTACACCTATCTTCAGAAGTTGTTCGATCTTAGATATGCACTCTTCGGGGGTCCCTGAAATCGAGAATGCATCAAGAGATGCATCAGAGACCGCTTTGCTTGCCCCAGGGATATCTCCTTTAGCCAAGGCACCTCTTATGGTCTCGACCTCTTCCTTCTTAATACCGTGTCTCTCAAGTACGCTATCCGGCGATCCAGCTATTATGAAGGCTACAACAGTTTTAGCGGTCTCTCTTGCTTTAGTCGAAACTTCGTCTACAGATAAAGCCGCATAAGCAGCTACATCCACATCCTCAATTCTTCTTCCAGCTCTCGTAGCCCCCTCCTTTATGTACTTGATAGCATACTCAAAGTCCTTTGGATGAGATGCATTGATTAGTACCCCATCACCTATGGCTCCTGCAAGCTCGAGCATCTTAGGTCCTTGAGCACCTATGTAAATCGGTATCGAAGTCGAAGGCTTGAAGTTTAGTTTAGCATTGGCTAGGCGGAAGGTGTCTCCCGTGAAATTAAGTGTCTCGCCTGTCCAAAGCCTTCTTATTACTTCAACTGCCTCTTTGACTACTGTTAACGGCTTCTCTAGGTTTATTCCTATTTGAGCTAGTGTTGAGCGGTCACCTGGTCCTATCCCCAAGACTGCTCTACCGTTGCTTACCTCATTTAGAGTGGCTATTGCTGATGCCGTCCAAGCTGGGTGCACATGAAATGGATTTGTAACACCAGTACCAAGCTTCACTCTCTTCGTGTTTAATGCAGCAACCGTTAAAGCTATGTAAACGCAGCGGTTAGCGTAGTGATCTGTTATCCAAACATAATCGAATCCAACGTTCTCAGCCTGAACTATAGAGCCTACTAGCCCATCAATTGTTGTTGCAGGAACAAATTCTATACCGAATTTTATGGGCACTTAAATCAACCCCATCACATACCTATTTCAAACCCACTATTTTTATTCCTTTTCATCATCTATAGCTTCCCTCTTAACGACCCTTAGAGGGATATATAGATCACTAAACAACGTAAAGAATTAATGAGTGCTTAAAGTGTTAGGGACCTCCTTAAGATCTCTGGTTCCACCTTTCCTCCCATGTACGTATTTCCACTCCTTCTGCTCGTAACCATGAACTTGCCTATCGTGAAGAATGATGGATCAAGTTTTGACCAGTCAAAGTTCACGGCCTTCAACGCTTCGTACGACGTCTTTCCATAGTCTGGCCAAGCTGTGGCAGGAGCTTTTACCACATACTCCATTAACTTAGAGTCTTCTTCGTCTATTAGGTAGCAGCCAACACCGCCGTATAATAGTGCGTCTTCCTCTCTAGCTGTCGAGACCCCTACGTCAGGGTGTGGCGGCATTATTGGAGCCAATCCGCTTGCAAAGATTACTTTATTGGGGTCCAACCCTAGATACTCAAGTCTATAGAGACCGGTCTCAACAACTCTTCCAGATACTTGAACTGAGCCAGCCATTGAGGCTGTTGTTGTCAGTATGATGTAGAGGTTTTGCGGGGAAACCTTACACTCTTCAGCTACTTTCTTAGCTACTTCATCTGTAGGTCTCTTAGTCGTCTCCATAACTATAACGGCTTCGCTGTAGTCATCTTTATAGCCTATCTTCTCAAAGATCTTCTTGGGCTTTAATGCCAGAGCTCTCGCAGGTCCTGACGATGGAGCAAAGAAGTCTCCAACCTTCACCATCCATCCAGCCAGCTGACATCCCAACAACGATATGGCTGGGTGATCTGTTACAACGACTATAGCTGGAAGCTCAAGCTTCTCGTAGACCTGGTAAGTAAGCCAGCACTTAGCCAAGCCTCCTAAGCATATCTCTGTGAGCTTGATTCCGGCTAGATATCCACCTAAAGTCTCTAGCCCTGTGTCTATTACAGTTGCTCCACATGCTAGTTTCTCTACTTTAACTTTATACTCCCTTTGTTCATCTATTAACTCTTTGACTACCTTCATAGCCAAGCGATTTACGCTTAACATCTCTCATTACCAGAAAAATAATTACTCATTAGTCAGCAGATAACCTTTCATTAAGCACATAGTCAAGATCCATCCTTAGGATCTCAGCAAGGTTAAATGAAGCCGAGAGCCTTTAGGTCTTGAGCCCTTACTCTACCTGCGTGTAGGGCTGAGCTTACAAGTACGCCAGCTACACCTTCTTCAAAGAGCTTGATTATGTCGTCTAACCCCCTGACACCACCACCAACATAGACCTCAAACCCCATTTTAATGAGCTGTCTTGCATTCTCCACATTAGGTCCAAGGTAGGATCCTACTCTATCAAAGTCAATTAAGATGACTTTTTGGATGCTAAGCCCGACAATTAATTCGCAAACCTCCTCTAGGCGTTTACCAGCAACCTCAGGAGCTTTGCTTACAACAACACCATCCTTTACGTCCAAGCTAAGGAATACGTTTTCCCCATATGTTTCAAGCGCTTTAAATAAGAAGTTTAGACTAGGAGCGCTTTCAGTTGCAATTACAGGATAATCAGCTAACTCAACAGCCCTCTTAAGCTTCTTTCCATCGTCGGCTCCTATGTCAGCAATAATCTTAACTCCAATGCTCCTCAAGGAAT